>DIYG01000108.1 GCA_002428935.1 Halieaceae bacterium UBA6060 | reverse complement strand
CAACACCAGCCGCAGAGGCAAGCTTACGGTTGCACTCTCCGTGTCAGTCATAAGCGCCGCCACCGTAAACGTCGCCACGAGAAAGAACACCACGAGGCGCGGCCACGCTGGTAAAGGGCGACGATCGTCCCAGGCGCCCATAAGGAGAAGAACCCCCGCCGGTGCACCGATACTCGATAACCGCTCCACGGGCACCGCGAAAAAGAACACTGCGATGAGACAAACCACGGCCAGGGCCAGGACTACGGGAAGACCGCCAGAACTGACGGTAGGCTTGCTATGAGAGCTGCGCTCCGTTGGCGAATCCAACCAGCTGCCGCGGGCCGCAAGAGGCAGATAAAGAGCCACGAGAATCGCAGCCAGAAATGCGGCCAGAAGAAAACTGCTGAGGAAGATCAGCATCAAGACCCCAGGCTCAGACACCGCTCAAGGGTCAGGCGCGGACTAAACCCCACCGTATCGAGCCCCCGGGCGGCATATAGCTCATCATCGTGCATCCGCTGCCACAGGGCCCCACTTCGTTCACCGCGCAACAGCTCGGCCAGGCGGGCCAGACCTCGCCACACGAACTCCGGTGGTGATGGCAACAGAGGCTGGCGTTGAAAATAATCACTGAACGCCTGATGTAAGCGTCGAGTGCTGTAGCCTTCACCATCGGTAACCGTGAGTGTCAACGTTGCGGAACTAGGTCGCTGCAATAGCAGTACACACAGTCGAACCAGATCCTCTCGAGAAATCATGCTCCGCTGCCCACCGACGGGTGGTCTCGGCAGGCGCAGGCGCGCCCACTCTCGCAGCCAACGGAGATGGCCGGGAGCCTCGACGCTATACACCAATGCGGGTCTCAGGATCACCAGGGACATGGATGCTCCCTGGCAGAGTTCAACCAGCATAGCTTCCGCCGTCGCCTTGGACTCGCCGTAACTCAGAGGCTGCTCAACCGCTTCCGACGATGGCGGCACAGTTGGGGAGCCTGGAGCAGGCGAGGAAATTCCGGCCGCACCTCCAGAAACCGATATCGCCGCCTCGGCTTTCACACTGCTCATGAACACAAAGCGCGGAACCCCCGCAGTGAGGGCTGCCTGAGCCAGGTCTCGAGTGGCGTTGAGATTTACCCTTTGGTAGGCCTGACTATCCGCCTGCTGATGCGCGATGCCAGCCAAATGGAATACACAATCGACCCCTTCCAAGGCTTCTGCAGGAAGTCCCTGGGACAGATCGCAACGTACGATCCGCCCCTCATCGAGATCGCTCTCCCCGCGGTATATCTGCCCGGAAACTGAGTGTCCCGCACACTGCAGTGCCGCACAGAGTGCTGTACCGATATAGCCGCTCGCTCCTGTTACGAGACAATGCACCCGCAGTCCAATTCATCTACCCATCGCCGCGGGATGGTGCGCGCTACCTGGGGAAAAATAAAGGGGAAATATCCCTTTATTTGTCTGAGCGAGCCGCCAACTCCGGGATAGCTATTCCAGACGAATGTGCTCGCGATTGCGCTCCACGGTAGCCATGCCGATTCCCGAAACTTCGGCCAACTCCTCTATGGACTCGAAGGGTCCAAACTGTTCTCGATATCGGACTATGGCCTCAGCGCGGGAGCCACCAACGCCGGTAAGCCCTGAGGCCAGCTCCTCGGCATTTGCGGTGTTGATGTTGATGACCGCCAGAGGTGATTGAACAACGGCTACGTCAGCCCCCTGCTCCTGCGCCATCGCAAGTGGGGCCTGGGGCCCCAGGAGCGCGCTACACGCTAGCAATGCCGCCGTGAGCCAGGGCCCCTGAGTTGTGCTCCGACAAAGCTGGGCGCTTCGCGGACGAGATGAACGAAGAGATCGCGCGAGAACAGGTCGTCGACCGGGAGCATGACCGAGTGGGCGCCGCCGATGCACGGATCGACGAGGCTGAAACTGAATACAACTCGGAAAGCGCCCGGGGGTATGGCCGCATAAGCTCTCGTTTTCCTTTCCTCTCTCGTGCTGGTGCTGGTTTTGGTTTTGGTTTTGGTTTTGGTTTTGGTACTGATTTTGATACTCGTATTGGTTTTCGGACTTCACGATTAGACCTCCTTGTCATTCGTGATTGCGACGATAGGGCTTCGACCATGCCCAAGTCTTTTGGGCGCCCCAAAGGAAACAAAGTGCCCGAAGGCTGCTAAAGCGTAGCAGCTACTTGAAGGGGAGCCGCAAACCTGAACCCATTTGATGAAACGGCGGATTCACTCCGTCGTACATCGACAAACAGGTTCGATTCGATTTGCCCCAAGCTACCGAGGAGCGTGCGCAGAAGAACTGGGACTAGGCTGTCTGCTCCAGGAGTGATCCATTAATGGCCGCCAACGCCACCGCCGGATCCTCCGCAGCAGTTACGGGACGGCCGATGACCAGGTAGCTGGCACCATCGCGCAGCGCCTGTTCTGGCGTCACTACCCGTCGCTGGTCATTCGACGCACTGCCCTGGGGACGAATACCGGGTGTGACCAAAAGAAAATCGTCACCGCAGAGACTACGCAGTGACGCTGCTTCCCGGGCGGAACACACCACACCATCCAATCCGCAATCGCGAGTGAGCCTGGCCAAACGTTGCACCTGGTTATCCAGAGAGTCCCTAAAACCGAGATCAGCAATATCCGACGCATCCATGCTGGTAAGTACCGTAACCGCGATCAACAGGGGCGAGCGCCCCGCATCGGCAACGGCATTCGCCGCCGCCTCCAACATCCGCCGGCCGCCACTGGCGTGTACGTTAACCATCCAGACCCCAAGGGCCGCCGCGCTTCGCAGGGCCGACGCAACGGTGTTGGGGATATCGTGAAACTTGAGGTCCAGAAACACCTCGAAACCCCGGTACTGGAGATCCTCCACCAGGGCTGGCCCCGCCGCCGTAAACAGCTCTTTGCCAACTTTTAAGCGGCAGGAACCGGGACTGAGTCGATCAGCCAGGGCCAGGGCATCGGAAGCCCGCGCATAATCGAGGGCAACCACGACGGGGGACGTTACCGGGGCCATAGACTTACTCTGTTTGTGTCGTGCGAATAGTGCGAAAGGTGCCCCAGTACTTGCAGCCGGGACAGAACCAAAGAAGATGCTTGGCGGAAAAACCGCAGTGCTCGCAGCGGTAGGCTGGTCGCTCTTCAATCAAGCGATCCAGAAGCATGCTCAACATGGACAGAGAGTCCGTGGGCTCCGGCGTATCGGTCGCCGGCGGCTTCTGCTGCAGGCGAATGAGTTTGAGCAGACCCCGTAGGGACGGGACCCTGGCGAGGCGCGAGGCTAAAAAGTCCCGTGCGGCGTCGCTGCCGCGGTCGCGCAAAATGTCATCGGCGACCGCAATCATCAGCGGCGTCGATGGGTGCTTGTCAAAGCAACTACTTAAATACTCCGCCAGGGCCTGCTCTTCTGCCAGGGCGCGATAGCTCTCACGAAGGGGTGGAATGGCTTCCGGGAGGAAGTCCGGGTCCTGAGACTCCACTCGAGACAGCGCCTCGATGGCCCGTTTGTGATTGCCGGCGGCGGCCTCAAGTTTTCCCAGCTCCAGGGCCGCCCGAGCACAACCGGAATCGCTTTCCAGGGCCCGAACCAGGGCCTTGCGTGCTTCATCAATATTGCCCGAGGCCGACAATTCCAGCGCCAGCTCGCAATAGAAATGAGCCATCTGCACCGCTACCGATTGACCGGACAGATGCAGCTCCGGGCTGGCACTTCGCAGCAGCCCCTTGCGGGGCAGCAATGCCTGAGCCTGCTCAATGGCCTGGGCCCACTCGCTTTCGGACCGATAGATCTCCAGCAAGTGCTGTCGACTCACGTCCCGTTGCTCGTCGGACTCCGTCACCAAATCCAAAAGGAGCCGCTCGGCGCGATCCAAAAGACCCGCACCTATATAGTCCCGAGCGAGTTCCAGGTGGGCCAGGTGCATTTGCACCCGAGGCAGATCGGGCCGCGCCAAAAGATTTTGGTGAATGCGAATTGCGCGATCAACCTCGCCTCGACGCCTCAGCACATTGCCCAACGCGATATGGGTCTCGAGGGTCTCGCTATTGACTTCCAGGGCACTAATGAAATGATCGATGGCACCGTCGGGACGACCATCCAAAAGGTAGTTCAGACCGCGATAATACTGGCTTGGTAAACCAGCGGCGGTGGAGTTCAGCCTGGCGCTGCCCCTACGACCAAGCCACCAGCCGCAGGCGACGGCGGAGAACAGTAAGGCAAATACCAGCGCGTCATTCACGCGTCGCCAGGTCCCGGGTGCGTAGACGGTCCAGTTCCGTCTGGGCGCTGGCGATTTGCCGTCGTGCAGCGATGAGCCGCGTGCGTAGCCGGAGCATCGCTAGACTCGATAACACCATACCCAGCACGCCGCCGATAGCGAGGGCCCCAAGGACCCACAAAGCCAAACTGCGGGGCGGCAGAGTCATCACCAGAATATCCAGAGACACAGGCTCGGCGTTCTGCAGTGCAAACAGCA
>DIYG01000075.1:2793-18547 GCA_002428935.1 Halieaceae bacterium UBA6060 | reverse complement strand
GGGCGCGGTGCGCCCGCCAAAGCATTGCCTTACTTGCGAGCTTTCTTTTTTGCTGCGGCTTTTTTCTTCGCCGGAGATTTCTTAGCTGCAGCCTTCTTCGCTGGAGCTTTCTTTGCCGCTGCTTTCTTAGCCGGGGCTTTTTTCTTCGCGGGAGCCTTCTTCGCCGCCGCTTTTTTCTTTGGAGCCGCCTTTGCTTTCGGTGCCTCTACCGTGAGGTCCGTGGTGGCTGCTTCCGGCGCGTTCTTCATGACGGACTTGATGCCCTTTTCCATGCTGACCGCATTGGCGTACATCTGGCTCTTACCAATCACCTGACCATTAGTTGCCTTGATTACAAAGTAGGGCTGCTTCTTGGTCGACGACTTGCGATCGTAAGCACCTTCCTTAACAGCGTTCTTCTTCACGGAATTGATACCCGCTGTTGCCGAGCGCTTGTTGTCGTAAGTCTGGCTGGTGAAAACCACCTGCCCATTTCCTGATTTGAGATTGAAGGAGAACTTACCGGTCTTCCCCTTCTTCAGTTCAAACTTTCCTGCCATGATCACTCCCCTTGTGATGATCCTGCTGCCTGTCGTTAGCTCTTATAGCGGAAACAATTTCCACCTTCGCCAGCATAAGCGTTTCCTACACTATCGCAAGGGGGAATAGCGTAATTCCCACGAGGAATTTCCTGCGGATTTTCGGCCGCGATATGCGGCTTCTTAAGGACTAGCCGTGATCATTGAGGAAAAAACCGAAGCTCATCAGCGCCCCGGAGTGCTTCTTTTGGCCGCCGGTCGCGCGCGAAGGTTTGGGGCCGACAAACGAAAGATACTGCTATATAAGAACGAAATGCTGATAGAGGCATCTGTTCGCTTGTATCGACAGATGAAGTTGTCCGTTGTCGTCTGTCTTTCTACGCGAGGTGAAGATGACGCGTTGGAGTGGCGACTGACCCATTCCGGGGTTTCCTGTCTTCGTTGCGTCCATGCAGATCAGGGAATGGCGCACACTTTGAAAGAGGGGGTTCAGCGCTGCGCTCAGTTTCCCGGGCTGTTTATCGCCCTCGCTGATATGCCATTGATCACATCCACGACCATCGCCGCCCTCGAGGCTCGATGCGCAGGAGACCTTATCGTGTTCCCGACTTATCTAGGTCAGCGAGGGCACCCCGTGCTATTCGGTTCGGCGTTCTTCGAAGAGTTAGAAACACTCCAGGGGGACGGGGGCGCTCGTGCGGTGTTGGATCGCCATGCTCAAGCGGGACAAGAAGTAGCTGTGGATGATCCTGGGATCCTTCGCGATCTAGATTCCCCTGGTGCGGTGGAACAACTGCGCAAGGACTACGCGGTCCTTAGGGACTCGGGCGTATCGGGTTGACGAAGGGGGTGGGCATTAACAAAGGCAGGTATCTTCTGGCAGCGCTCATCTAACTCCTGAATGGCGGGGAAGGTATCCAGGGGAACCGCGAAGCGACGAGCGTTGTACACCTGAGGTACCAGAAAGACTTCCAGCATCCCGGGTTGAGTGTTCAGGGAGAACTCAGAAGGCAGCTCTGCGATGGCTATTTCCAGCGCGGCGAAGCCGCGGAGAATCCAGTGGGCGTACCAGCGGTCCACGGATTCCTGAGTTTGTCCATACTCCTGTTTCAAGTGGCGCAGGACCCGAAGATTGTTCAGGGGATGAATGTCGCAGGCGATGTGTTGGCACAGCGCTCGGATATGCGCTCGTTCCAATTTATCTTCCGGGTAAAGCGGTGGTTTGGGATGAGCTTCCTCTAACCACTCCAAAATGGCTGTGGATTGCCCGAGGATTTTGCCTTCATCGGTCTCCAGGGCGGGCACCAGTCCCTGAGGGTTCAGGGCCCGATAACGGTCACCTTGCTGTTCGTCGTCGGTGAGCTTTACCACCGCGTCTTCCCAGTCGAGACCTTTCAGGCCCAGGGCAATTCGCACGCGATACGCCGCTGATGAATGGAAGTAGCCGTAAAGGCGCATGCTTCAGGCCTCCGAACTTGAGTACTGTTCGACGACCTGATCAATGGCGCCAAAAATTGACTTACCTTCTGCATCGAGCATTTCAATATGAATGCGGTCGCCAAAGGCCATGAAGGGAGTGCTTGGCTTGCCGTCTCTCAGGGTTTCCAAACAGCGCACTTCCGCCAAACAGCAGGAGCCGTCCTTGGAGCCCACGTTGGATACGGTTCCCGAGCCGATAACCGTGCCGGTCATTAGGGATCGGGACTTGGCACAATGGGCAATAAGGGTGGGGAAGTCGAAGGTCATGTCCTGCCCAGCGTTTGGTGCGCCGATGAGTGTGTCGTTGAGGGTGGCTCTCAGGGGTAGATGGAGCCGGGCGCCGTCCCAGGCTTCGCCCAGCTCGTCCGGGGTGACCAATACCGGCGTAAACGCGGTCCAGGGTTTGGACTGATAAAACCCAAACTGTTTGCCGAGTTCTGCGGGAATGAGGTTCCTCAGGGATACATCGTTGACGAGCCCGAGGAGGCGGATGTGATTGCGAGCGTTTGCCACGCTTACACCCGCGGGAACATCGTCGGTAATCACCACGACCTCGGCTTCAAAGTCGATTCCCCAGTCTTCACTTTCGGCAGTCACCGGGTCCATGGCGCCAATAAACGCATCGGACGCACCCATGTAGACCAGGGGGTCCTCCCAGAAGGATGCGGGGAGTTCCGCTCCCCGCGCCTTACGCACAAGCTCGACGTGGGTAACGTAGGCGCTGCCGTCCGCCCAGTGATAGGCACGGGGAAGAGGTGCGGCGCAGCGCGCAGGATCGAAGCTTTCCGCGTTTGAGAGCTCGCCTCGACAAAGCGCGTCGTAGCGAGAGCGTAATTGCGGTTCGCTTTCCGCCCAGTTGTCGAGGGCGGCCTGGAGCGTGGGCGCGATATCGGCGGCGGAGCAGCATTGCGTCAGGTTCCGGTTTACCAGCATCAGGGTGCCGTCGCGACCGGCGCGGTAGGAGGCGATTTTCATAGGGGCTTCCTTATAGTCAAGAAGAGGGTGTAGGCGCCGCACCCTGGGTGCGCCAGGAGTTGACGTAGTCGGGGTTTTCCACGCTGCTGGCGTTGGGCCGAATATGCAGGGGGCGACGGGTGTCGATCATCACAGCTACTTCATCCGTAGCCTCGGCGGGGTCTCGGAACGACTTTTCCAGGGCCTTGGGGTGGGGGCCGTGGGCAAAACCGCAGGGGTGGAAGGTCACCATGCCCGCCTCAATGTTGTCGCGGCTGAAAAAATTGCCCCGGTGGTAGAACAACACTTCATCGTAGTCATCGTTGTTGTGATAGAACGGCACCTTGAGTGCCCCCGGATCGCTTTCTATGGGACGGGGGCAGAAGGTGCAGACAACGAAGCCATTCCCCATGAAGGTGGTGTGAGCCGATGGCGGCAGGTGATAGCGATGGCTCATCAGCGGGCGAAGGTCTCGCCAGTTGAGCCGCAGAACCGTGTTAGATCCGTGCCAGCCCACCGCATCCAGGGGATTAAAGGGGAAGGTGACCACACTGACCTCATCGTGGCGCTTAATGTGCACCTTCCAAGCGTTCTCGTCCTGCTGGGCGATGAATTGATCGTTGATGCGGGGATGTTCTAGTACCGCAGGATCAAAAATCGCATGAGGTCCCAGGAGTCCGCGGTCGGGCAGGGCGTAGGCGCCATCGCGATCTTCGATGATGAGGCATTGCACCGGTGTGTTGACCTCAATGCGCCAGGCGGTGCCCCGGGGAATCAGTAGATAGTCGCCGTCGCGAAAGCTCAGATGCCCATAGTCGCAATACAGATCGCCACTGCCCTCGTGGATAAACAAAAGATCGTCGCCATCGCTGTTGCGTACAAGATGGTTCATGGATTCGCGACATTGCCAAAATCGCAGGGCGCAGTCTCCATTGCTCAGGAATGCCTCCTGTGCAAAGGGGGAGTCGCTGTTGGCATCCAGGCGCATGAGATCAAAGGCATAGGGGCGCAACGGGCCTTCCCAGTCGACCCAAGCCGTAGGGGGGTGTTGGTGATGGATATGGCTCGCGGGGCCGAAAAAGCCCTCGCGGCCCATCTCTCGCTCAAAGGTGCCTTCCGGAAGGTCACAGTGAGCCTGACGCGAGTGCTTGCCTTCGCGAATCATGTGGGGAATCCACTGCCGACTCATGGTGTTTCGCCTCTTATCCTTGACAGATGCCTAGCGTACTAGTTTCATATGAAACTATCTACTCACTTGGTGATACCCATGGATGAGTTTCAGCTGGGAGGTTTTCTTCCCTATCGCATCAACCGCATGGCCGAACGCATGAGCGACTCGCTGGCCCGCGTGTACCGAGAACGCTTCGCCGTTAGCGTCGCCCAGTGGCGAATTCTGGCGACGCTCCATGAGTATCCCAAGGTTTCGGCAAAGGAAGTCGCTCAACTGACCAACCTGGATAAGGTGCAGGTGTCTCGTGCCCTCACCGACCTCGTACGGCGTAGTTTGGTGCTGCGAAGGGCGGCGCAGAACGATGGGCGATCCTGGGAGTTGAGTTTGAGCGCGGCGGGTAGGCGATTGTTCCAGCGTATTGCTCCCCTGGCTCTGGCTTGGGAGCGGGATTATCTGAGTGCCCTGGGAGACCGCGAGCGGCGTCAACTCTATGCATTGCTGGACAAGCTAGACCCCAATCCCACAGTCACCACGGAGGCATCCTCATTGGAGGATGATCCCCTAGTCGAGGTATCCCCATGAATGCCCCGTTGCCCACTCAGGCGGAAGTTGTCGCCAGTCTCCCGGCTCATCTGCGACCCTTCGTCAAAGTCCAGGACCATCGCAGTCAGTACACGCCGCGGGACCACGCCGT
The DNA here is from genome assembly GCA_002428935.1 of Halieaceae bacterium UBA6060. GTDB lineage: Bacteria > Pseudomonadota > Gammaproteobacteria > Pseudomonadales > Halieaceae > Congregibacter. Next base: position 13,731 of record DIYG01000075.1, on the reverse strand, counting down.
TTGGCGGTTCCTGATGTCCGCCCTGACCAAGAGCCTGGCTTCTACAGCTCATCCCGTGTACCGCGAGGGCTTGGAGCGCACTGGTATTGCCCTGGATCACATTCCATCCATCGACGAAATGAACGCTTGCCTGGCAAAGCTGGGTTGGAGGGCTGTGGTTGTCGATGGCTTTATCCCGCCGGCGATCTTCATGGAATTCCAGGCCCTAAAAGTGTTGGTGATCGCCCTTGATATGCGCAGCGTGGAGCATCTCTTGTACACGCCGGCGCCGGATATTTTGCACGAGTCCGCGGGCCACGCGCCGTTTTTGGTGGATGTGGACTATGCGGAGTTTCTTCAGCGCTTTGGCGAAATCGGCATGCGAGCCATTGCCAATCAGTACGACCACGAGCTTTACGAAGCGATCCGCGCGTTGTCTATTCTCAAGGAAGATCCCGCCGCCGATGCCGAGGCCCTGGCCGCTGCGGAGGCCAGACTCAATGAGTTATCGGCTCAGGAGCAGACTCCTTCCGAGGCAGCGCTGCTCACCCGTCTGCACTGGTGGACCGTGGAATACGGCCTCGTAGGAGATATCGAGGACTACCATCTTTTCGGCGCGGGGCTGCTTTCTTCCCTCGGCGAGAGTCAAAGCTGTCTCGATGACCAAAACGTGCGCAAATTGCCGTTGACCGTGAACGCGGTGGATACGCCCTATGACATTACCTCGGCACAGCCCCAGCTGTTCGTCACTCGTAGCTGTAAACATATGAGCCAGGTACTAGAAGAGTTCGCCGCCTGTATGGCCTTTCGCCGGGGTGGCGCTGAATCCCTGCACAAGGCTATCGATGCGGCAGCCGTATGCACCGCGGATTACGATTCTGGGGTGCAGGTCAGCGGAGTATTCGCCGAGGTCTTTTGTGATGCGGTAGGCAATGTAATTTATCTGCGTACGGCGGGACCCACGCAACTCGCCTGGTGTGGCAAGGAGCTATACGGTCACGGGGTGGACAGCCACCGCGAGGGCTTTAGCGCACCGGTGGGTTTGCTTAAGGACTTTAGTCGTTGTCTTTCCGAGTACACCATCGACGAACTCAAGGCCCATCAGATCGCCGTGGGTGAAGAAGTAACGCTGGAGTTTCTATCGGGTATCACCGTGTGCGGGTATCTGGAGGAGATCATCCGTCAGGAGCATCGAAATCTGATTCTAAGCTTCAGCCAGTGCCGTGTTACCGATCTAGAGGGAAACACCTTATTCGATCCCGAGTGGGGGCGTTACGATATGACCGTGGGCGGACGTATCACTGGCGTCTCCGGTGGTGTCGCCGATCGCGAACGGTACCAGTTGTACAAGCCGCTGCCGCGAACGGAAACCCATCGCTCAGGAGCGGATGAGGCTCTGATGGCGGCCTACGTGGAAATCGCCTCCAGGGAAGCTCTACCCGCAAGTTCCGAGTCCTCCGTCGATGAGGCCTGGACTGAGCGGGTTCTCGATTTATTGGCCGCCTATCCTCGGGAATGGCTGCTGCGCTCGGAAATTCTCCGCGTAAGCGAATCCAGTCTGAGGAAAGAGCACTTGGCGCAGGTCGTTGCGGAACTCAATGCCCTGGTCACGGAAACGCAGCACCGCAGAGCCCTGGGCCTGGTCCATGGCGAGCATTTCTCCGGCACCTAGAGCCTTTTCTACCGATAACCGCCTCGGGCATCGGTAGCTTGTGAGGTTGAGCATCACTCAGTAATATTAAGTGTTGCTCAATTTCCTGCTAGCTGGAGTATGTCCGTGTCCCTCGATTTTGATAGTGCTCGCCTACCGAATCCGCACCTACGCCCGGAACACGAGGAGTGGCGTACGCAGTTACGAAGATTCATCGATACGGAAATCGCCCCTTTTGCAGAGGAATGGGATGAGGCTGGGGCTATACCCGATGAGCTTTGGCCCAAAGCCGCAAATGTGGGACTCCTCGGTCTGGGCTATCCAGAACAATATGGAGGCATTTCTGAAGGTATAGATTCCTGGCATCAATGGATCACCAATGAGGAGCTGAACCGCTTCGCCGTGGGCGGCGTGCCGGCGACGCTCATGGTCCACGGTATAGGCCTGCCGCCGGTGCTCAACTGGGGTTCCGAAGCGATGAAAGAGCTGGTCGCGCCCCCCGTCCTGGCCGGTGAAAAGCACATTTCTTTGGGTATCACCGAGCCCGGTGGGGGTTCCGATGTTGCCAATATCCGCACCACCGCGATCCGCGATGGCGATCACTTCGTAGTGAATGGGTCCAAGACATATATTACCGGTGGTATGCGGGCGGACTGGGTGTCCACAGCGGTGCGTACCGGGGGCGATGGTGCAGGCGGAGTGTCCATGCTGCTTATTCCCACGGACGCCGAGGGCTTCTCGCGTACGGCGCTGGATCGCAAGCAAGGCTGGTGGGCGTCCGATACCGCAACACTTTACTTTGATAATGTGCGGGTGCCCGTAGAGAACCTGATTGGCGAGGAAAACAAAGGCTTTCTCGTCATCATGACGAACTTCAATAGTGAACGTATGTTTATGGCCGCTGGCATGGAGGCTCTGGGCCGGGTGTGCCTGGAGGAAGCGGCAAGCTGGGCGCGGGAGCGAAATACCTTTGGTCGACGTCTCGCCGATCATCAGGTGATTCGCCATAAGTTTGCGCAGATGAAGCAGAAACTCAATGCGACCCAGGCGTATATCCGCGTATGTTACGAAAGCATCGAGCGGGGAGATCCAAACCCCGGTGATATAGCCCTATTGAAGGTACAGGCGAGCGAAACGATGGAGTATTGTGCTCGCGAGGCGATGCAGATCCTCGGCGGCATCGGCTATATGCGCGGGAATCGCGTGGAAAGAATCTACCGTGAGGTGCGGGTTAATGCCATCGGTGGTGGCTCCGAGGAGATCATGCGCGACCTGGCGTCGCGGCAATACGGTCTATAGATTTAAGGTTTTGATTAGCCGAGACGGCGGGTAAAGCGAGGTAACGGTTTTCTATGAAGCTTTGGCATTGTGTGGGTTCCCGGTCCCTTCGGGCCCTGTGGACCCTTGAGGAACTGGGTATGGACTACGATCTAGAGGTCCTGCCTTTTCCCCCGCGTATTTTTCAGCGCGAGTACCTCGACGTAAACGTGCTGGGCACGATCCCGTTTTTCGAAGACGGGGACGTCACGATGACCGAATCCTGTGCCATTCCCCATTACCTCGCGACCCGTCGCGGTTGCGATCATCTCGCCGTAGGGCAGGACCACCCCGAGTACGGCAGCCTACTCAATTGGCTCTACCACGCCGATGCCACACTCACTTTCCCCCAGACTATTGTTCTTCGTTACACCGTGCTGGAACCTTCGGAGGAGAAACGCCCCGTGGCGGAGGATTACGCGAAGTGGTTCATCGCCCGGTTGCGTCGTCTCGACGCCCACCTTGAGCACCACGATCACCTCGTGGATGAGCGTTTTACCATTGCAGATATCTGTATTGGTTTTGCCCTGCATTTCGGCCGTACCCTAAAGCTCGAGGAGCGATATAAACCACAGACCTTGGCCTACCTCGAGCGCCTGGAAGCCCGGGATGCATTCAAGCGAGCCAATTCCCTTGGGCGAGATGTCGACGGGAACAGCGCTTCGGCCTGATCCACGACCTATCTCTGCTAGGCTCCCTCGTCGGGCCATAGCTATGCGGCCCGTCAATCACCATTCACCGCTAATAAAGAGACCTTGGCCATGAACGCAGCAGTTAAGGAACTCGATGAGTTCCGCCGGGAGATCGCAAGCTGGTTGGCGGCGAATAAGCCCGCTGATCCAGGTTTTCTCCTTCCCCAATCCTTTATGGAAGTCGGCTCGGAGCAGCAACTGGAATTTCTCCGCGAGTGGCAGCACAAGGTATGGACGGCGGGTTACCTGGGAATGGCTTGGCCCAAGGAGTACGGTGGACAGGGAGTGGATGCGGTCTACCAGAGCATCGTTGACCAGGAGATGCGTCGTCAGGCCGTGCCAATCTGTTTCAACGTTATTGGTCTCGGTTGGGCGGGGCCCCTGATCAACGACATAGGTACCGCCGAAGAAAAGGAGCAGTATCTAAAAGGTATTCTCAGCGCCGAGGACATCTGGTGTCAGGGATTTTCCGAGCCCGATCACGGCTCCGATCTAGGCAACGCCCGCACGCGGGCCGAGCGTGATGGTGACAGCTATGTGGTGAACGGCAGCAAGATTTGGACAACTCTGGGCAACTACGCCAAGTACATGATCCTCCTCGCCCGGACCAATCCCACGACGGAGCGCAAGTACGATGGTTTGTCGTTCTTCCTCGCTCCCATGACCGTGGACGGTATCGATACACGGCCCATCCGCAAGCTGACCGGCGAGTACGGTTTCACGGAAACGTTTTTTACCGATGCGCGAATCCCCGCGACCTGTCTCATGGGCCAGGAAGGCGATGGCTGGAAGATCGCCATGAAAACTCTTCAGTATGAGCGTGGCGCAGAAGCCGGTGCCGCCGGTGGCCTGGCCTTCGTGCGCATCGTCATCGATGACTTGATCAATCAGCTGCGAGAGGTCCGCCGCGCCGATCAGCCGCTCCTGGACGATCCCGTAGTCCGTGATCAGTTGGTCAGTTTGATCATGGAAGAAAAAGCTCTAGCCCTTGGCGACCGCCGGGCCGAGATCCCGGCGCTGAGCAGCGACTACCCGCTGTCCCTGCCGTTGTCCAACAAACTTCGCTGGACCGAATACACGCGGCGTATGCGACAGTTTGCCATCAACGCCCAGGGCGCGGACGGCGCCCTTTATGTGGGTGATGACCGAGCCAGGGCGGGAGGTTTCTGGCAGCGGGCTTACTTGAACAGCTTTTCGGCGACGATTGGCGGCGGTACGAGTCAGGTCCAGGCCAACATTATCGCCGAGCATGTGCTTGGCTTGCCGAAGTAGGAGGGTCTTATGTCCGTTTTGGGAAATACCGCGCTCCGCTTTGACGACGAACAGGCGATGCTCCTGGACTACGCTCGCAACTTTTGTGCGGCGAAGGGCATAGACACGGCGCGACAACATCTTGAAACCCCCCAGGAGTTTGCTCCGGAGCTTTGGGATGAGATTGTTGCTATGGGATGGCTTGGGATCGGCCTACCTGAAGATCTAGGTGGCTCGGGTCTGGGTATCGGTGCTGCGGTTCCCGTCCTCGAATCCATGGGCCGGGTGCTCATGGGAACACCACTCCTATCGACCCTCCTGGCCTCCCAGCTTCTTCTTCGTGGGGATAAAACGGCCGCCACGGAGATTCTTGTAGCTATCGCCTCGGGTGAAGCGGCGACCGTTGCTCAATTGGAGTCCGAAGACTGGCTATCGCGGCGCGAGCAAACCCAGCTGACTTCCGAGGGCCATCTCACGGGCGAAAAGCGTCTGGTCATGGATGCGCAAAGCTCTCGGTGGTTTGTGGTTACCGCCCAACGCGAGGGCATCCCGGTCCTGGCGGTGGTCGATGCGAAAGACCTGGAAAGCGGCGCTATTCGTCCGCGACAGTTGATTGACAATACCCACCGTGCCGGTGATGTCGTTTTTGAGGGGGTTACGCCCCGCCTGGTGATCGAAGGTGAGCCTGTGGCTTCAGCCCTGCGCGACTATCGGCTGCTGGGCGCTCTGCTGGTTGCGGCGGAAAACACCGGTGCCGCCGCAGCTTGCCTCGATACGATCGTAGAGTATCTGAAGACTCGGAAGCAGTTTGGCAAGCTCATCGGCTCCTACCAGGCACTGAAGCACCCGGCGGTGGATATACTGAACGATGTGGATTCATCTCGATCCTTCATTTACCACGCCGCGACCCTGGTCACCGATGAACCCCTGCAGGCCGACGGGCAGATCGCCTGTCATATGGCCAAAGCGCAGGCCACGGATACCCTAAAGTACGCGGGGGATCGTGCTGTGCAGTTTCACGGTGGCATGGGCTTTACCTGGGACTGCGACGCCCAGCTCTTTGTCCGTCGCGCCCAGTGGGCCCAGCAACAGTTCGGCGATGCGGCTTACCATCGCCAATGCCTGGCCACCTTGCTCCTCGACGCCTGACGGCCGATACGCCCCCCTGGGTGTCTTGCCTCGGGTGGCCAAAGCACCCAGGCTGATAGGATTGAGACTTCGCAGTCGGAACCGGTGTGAACTTTCTCTGACAAGCCCTCGACAGAGGGCTGGCCAAGAAATCCCCGGACCACCGCATCACGTAGTGACCGTATGAGTAAACGTTCGACGATCCGCCGTGGCAGCCTCGGCCGAGGGCTTGCTGTTTCCGTGGCGGGATTACGCGCTGGCGGCGCCTTCGCCCTGGGTTCGGCCCTCGATCGGTTGCGAGGTGGCGACGGCGAAAACAGTGAGTTGATGCGCCGCGAGGCACGGCGGTTTACGGCGGAGCTTGGCCGCCTAAAAGGCAGCTATGTAAAGATTGGACAGATGCTGGCGTTGTTCGGCGAACATTTTCTGCCCGCTCCACTCACCGAAGCACTCCACGATCTCGATTCTCAAACTCAGCCTCTACCCTGGGATGAGGTGGAGCCTGCGGTTAAGCACAGTCTCGGCAAACGCTACGGTGATTTGCAGATTGATACGCAGCCTCTGGCCGCGGCGTCATTGGCTCAGGTTCATCGCGCGCACTGTCGTAAGTCTGGCCGCGATCTGGTGTTGAAGGTGCAGTACCCGGATTTGGCGTCGGTGATCGACAGCGATTTTGACGCGGTGGTGCGCATGCTGATTGTGGCTCGCTGGATAAAGGCCGGACGCGAGCTGGATGAATGGCTGGAAGATATGCGCCAGCAGCTGCACAACGAGATCGACTACCGGCGGGAGTTGGCGATGACTCGTGAGGCCGCGCAGCGGCTCAGCAGTTCCGATGCTGGCGGCCCCTACTACGTACCGGTGGTGGCCGAGGAATACAGCAGCGATTCGGTGTTGGCCATGGAATATGTCCATGGCCATCGGGTTACCCAGGCGGAGGTAGCCAACTTGTCCCAGGCTCGCAGAAATGCCCTCGGCGAGGCCATGCTGGAGCTGTTCTTCCGGGAACTCTACGACTGGGGTGTGCTGCAGACCGATGCGAATTTTGGCAACTACTTGATACGCAGTGAAGCGGGCCAAGACCAACTAGTGTTGCTGGATTTCGGCTCCACCATCGCCTGTGACGAGGCGTTCCGTCGACATTTCGGCAACGCCATCGCGGCAGGGCAGGTGGGGGATCGCGAGCTGCTTCTGGAAAGCCTGGTTGGTCTGGGTTGCCTGAAACCGGATGCCGCAGAGTTTGCCCGGGACAGCTTTTGCGACTTTTGCGAGCTGCTCCTGGAGCCTTTGCGTCACCCCGAACATCTCCCCGAGGAGTTTCTCAACAAGACCGGGCGTTATCGTTGGGGGGCCTCTCGACTCATGCAGCGGGTTAGCAAGCAGGCCGCGGGCTCTGCCGCCACACGGCACTTCGCTACACCGTCGCGAGACTTTGCTCTCATCGTCCGCAAGCTTACGGGGGTGTTTACGTTTATCACGGTGCTGGGAGCAGAGTTCAACGGTCACGAGATCGTGCACCGGCATATTGATGACTGGATCGGCGCAAAGCGCTGTGCGTGAGGGAAGTTCCGTTCATGGCCGATGAAGACAAACGTTCACGTTCTCGCGGTAAAGCCGTTCCCACATCCCGCGTAGGGCGTTTTGCCAAGGTGGCCAAACTGGCGGGCGGTGTCGCCGGTGGCATGCTTGCGGAGGGAGCACGTCAGTTTCGAGCCGGGAATCGGCCGCGGCGACGAGATCTTCTGCTTACACCGGCCAATGCTCGACGGGTAACTCGTCAACTGTCGGAGATGCGCGGTGCGGCCATGAAGCTGGGACAGATACTCTCCATGGATACGGGAGACCTGTTACCCAAAGAGCTGACCGATATCCTGGCGAGTTTGCGATCCGATGCCACCAGCATGCCCGAGGCCCAGCTGGAAGAGGCCATGAGCAAGGCCTATGGCAAGGCCTGGGAGAAGGAATTTCGGGTCTTTGATCGCTATCCCATCGCCGCCGCTTCCATAGGCCAGGTACATCGGGCCGTGGCTCATGACGGTACGGAACTGGCACTGAAGATTCAGTATCCAGGCGTAAGCGAGAGTATCGCCAGCGATGTAGACAACATTGCTACCGTGCTGCGCGTGTCGGGGCTTCTCCCTGGCGAGGTGGATATCCAGCCCCTGCTGGACGATGCCAAGGCGCAGCTCAAGGATGAGGCCAACTATCTCAAGGAAGCCAAGTTTCTCCAGCGCTTCAATGAACTGTTGGGTGCCGATGAGCGATTTATCCTGCCCGAATTGCTCCCGGACCTGACCAAGAGAAATGTACTGGCCATGACCTACGTCGCCGGCGGTCCTATCGACGCCATTGTCCGTCGCCCTCAGGAAGAGCGCGATCGAGTGATGTCGGCCCTTGTAGAACTCATGCTTACGGAACTCTTTGAGCTCCGCATGGTGCAAACGGATCCGAACTTCGCCAACTATCAGTATCGCTGGGCCAGTGGCGAAATTGTGCTCCTGGATTTTGGTGCTACCCGGGAGTTCAAGGCGCGCTTTGTGGGCAACTACCGAAAGCTGGCTATGGCGGCAGTGCAGGGTGACCGAGAGGCCATGGCGGTCGCCGCGGAGAAGGTGGGTTACTCCATCGGCGACGAGGACTCCCGTTACCGAGAATTGGTTCTCGAGTTGCTGCTTCTGGCCCTTGAGCCTCTGCGCCACGACGAGCCCTACGACTTCGCCGGGTCGACCATGCCGGCGCGTTTGTCAGAGCTGGGCCAACGGGCTACGGAGTATGCGGACTTCTGGCATGCACCACCCACGGATGTGGTGTACTTCCACCGCAAACTCGGTGGCATGTTCATGCTCGCCTCCCGGATGGAGGCACGGGTAAACGTTCATGAGCTTATACAGCGCTGGCTCTAGGGGCCCTGGTGGCCTGGGCTCGATGAACATCAGCAATAACAAGCCGAGCTATGGCTCGCGTCCACAAAACGCGTATGGGCAAAACGCCTCATGAGTAAGAGCGCCCTTCGCCTGATTTTGGGCGACCAACTCAGCTTCAAGAATCCGGCCCTTCGCGAGGCGCAGGCTCAACGGGACGTGCTCTTGTTCGCCGAGGTGGCGGAAGAAGCGAACCACGTTCGTCACAACCGCCATAAGATTGCGCTCATTTTCAGCGCCATGCGTCACTTTGCCGCAAGCTGCCAGGCCCGCGGACAGCACGTGATTTATTACCGTTACGAACAGGGCCTGGGTTCCCTCGAAGAGGCCGTCAAGCGGGCCCTCGAGGAGCGCGAAACGGCAGGCCTTCCCGTGGTGGAGGTGGTGCTCACCAAACCCGGGGAGTACCGGCTTCTTGAGCAAATGGCGGCCTGGGAAGCGCGATTGGGAGTTTCCGTGCGTCTCCTGGAAGACGACCGTTTTCTCGCTTCGGAAGAAGACTTTCGCGACTGGGCCAGCGGCCGAAAGCAACTGCGCATGGAATACTTCTACCGTGATATGCGTCGCCGCTATAGCCTGTTGGTGGACGAGCGGGGTGGGCCGGAGGGCGGTAAATGGAATTACGACAGCGAGAACCGGCGGGGTTGGCGGTCCCAAACCGCGGTCCCTGAGCGCCTGGCGCGGACCCCGGACGCGATGACCCGAGAGGTCATTCGCGAGGTGCAGAGTGCCTTTCCCCATAACCCCGGAGACCTGTCTCAATTTGCCTTCGCCGTGACGGCGGAGGAGGCTCAGGAGCAGTTTCAGTGGTTTTGCGAAAACGCCCTGGAGCACTTTGGCACCTATCAAGATGCCCTCGCGGAAGAGTCTCCCTGGCTGTTTCACAGCCTGGTGTCCATGTATCTCAATATCGGTCTTCTGGAACCCTTGGCGGTCTGTCAGCAGGTTGAGGCGGTCTACCGAGCGGGTGCTTGTTCCCTGGCCGCTGCCGAGGGCTTTATTCGTCAGGTGCTAGGGTGGCGGGAGTACGTGCGAGGTGTTTACTGGCACGCCATGCCCGCTTACGCCGAGGGTAATACCTTTGGCGCCCAGCGGCCTTTACCAGCGTGGTTTTGGAGCGGTGATACGCCGATGCGCTGCCTGTCCCAGGCACTGAAACAAACCCTCGACCTGGGTTATGCGCACCACATCCAACGTTTGATGGTGATCGGTAACTTTGCCCTGTTGGCGGGGTTACAGGTCCGTGAAGTCTGCGACTGGTATCTCGCCGTGTATGTGGATGCCTTTGAGTGGGTGGAGCTTCCCAACACCCTGGGTATGGCGCTCCATGGCGATAACGGTTTAATGGCCAGCAAGCCCTATGCCGCTTCCGGGAAGTATATTCAGCGCCAGGGTAATCACTGCGCTAACTGCGTCTACGATCCCAAGAAAACTACCGGTGAAGGTGCTTGCCCTTACAACAGTCTTTATTGGCGCTTTATTGATCGCCACCAGGACTACCTAAAAGCCAATGCCCGCATGGGCCTTATCGTGGGTGGGTGGCAGAAGCGGGAAGCGGAGGAGCGAGAGGCTATCGTCACCTGGGCCGAGGGAGTGTTGGAACAGCTCTGAACGAGCTCTTAGGCACCGCGGGATCGTTGCCGCGCGCAGCGACGAGAGCAATAGACCACCTCGTGCCAATTGTTTTTCCACCGCGCTCGCCAATGGAAGGGCCGCTCGCAGACGGGGCAGACCTTCTCGGCTTTTGGTTTGCGAGGCTCGCCGCCCCGCGAGTGACCGCGACGGCCGGAGGACGAACGCCGCATCAGTTCACCGGTGAAATGGGCCAGTCCGCCGCATCGGTAACGAAATCCGGTTGTTGGGGGCGGTGCCCATCCCATTTGGCGACGAACTGTCCGTCTGGATCGTACTGAGCGGTCTGCCTGTCTATGGAGAAGGCTCTTCCGCCGCGGGGGTCGGCGCCGACACCGGCGATGTATTGCCAGTTGCCATAGTTGCT
>DIYG01000075.1:2289-2737 GCA_002428935.1 Halieaceae bacterium UBA6060 | reverse complement strand
TATTGCCAGTTGCCATAGTTGCTCGCAACGTCGTAATCAATGAGGTGTTTCTCGAAGAACGCTGCACCGTAGCGCCAGTCGATACCGTAGTCGTGGATGAGGCAGCTCGCCGCGATCTGTCGTCCCCGATTGCTCATCCACCCCGTGGCCACCAGTTGGTGCATGAGGGCATTGACCAGGGGGAAGTTCGTGTCGCCGGCGCACCAACGGGCGAAGTTTCTGGGCTCAAAGGTGCAGCGTGCAACAGCGCCGCTGCGGCCTCCATGGCGGAATAGGGCATCGCCGTCACGTATAGCGCGCCAGTAGAAATACTCCCGCCACAGCAGTTCAAAGTACAGCCAGTAGGTCGATTCATTGGCACCGTGCTGTCGCTCGTGAGCGGACAGCTGTGCAGCGACTTCTCGGGCCGAGATATTGCCGTTCGCAAGCCATGGGGACAGGGTGGAGC
>DIYG01000075.1:0-2280 GCA_002428935.1 Halieaceae bacterium UBA6060 | reverse complement strand
ATGCTGGGCGAGGTCCGTGGCGATCTCCCGCGCCGACAGGGAGCCCAGGGCCAGCCAGGGCGACAGGGTGGAGCTGCCATCCAGGGGATCCAGGCCGTTTCGCGTTTGCTTGTAGGATCGGACGCCGCCGTTTCCGTCAAGGTATTGGCGTTGTCGTCGTTGGCCCGCGAGGCTGCCGCCGCGAACCGGACAGGCGAGATGGGGTTTAGCCATGGCCGGGGGAATACGATGGAAATCCACCGCCGGTGGTGGCGGAAGCTGGGCCAGGGTTCGCCCGGGCTTGTCCGGCTGCAGCGCTTGTTCTACTCGTTTGCGAAATGGCGTGAAGGTATTGGGTAGTTCTTCTAGGCCGCCAATGGCCTGCTCCGTGAACAAGGTGTTCCCCGGGTGCTCGACGATGGCGATGGGTAGCCGTTGGCGAAGCACTCTAAGAGCCCGCTCCTCATAAACGCCGGCGCAGCGAGCCCCATGAAGTTCCGTGATGCGGTAATCCCGCACAAGATCGGGCAGGACTAGTTCCGGTGAACCCTGCAACACCAACAGCTTCTGTCCCAGGGGTTCAAGCTCCGCGCTGAGGGCCGCGAGACTTTCGCTGATGAATCGCTCCCGCTGGGCGCCTATACCCTGGGTATTGCACCAGGGTCGCTGCTTTGGCCAGAGATAGACCATAAGCAGCTCGTCGGCCTGAGCGGCGGCGATGAGGGCTGGGTTGTCATGTAGCCGCAGGTCGTTGCGGATCCAGTAGAGCGCGCGCATAGCTGATGTGTCGGGAGAACCTACGGTGTTTACGTAGGGGATGGGGAGACAGATGGCATTTGTTATCTCCCTGGGCTACGCTGCGGGCCGTCTCGCGGTGGCTCCCAGGCCAGGGGCAGGTTCCTCACGACCTGTCTCGGTATTCCGTCCCGGAGTGTGATCACCGCCATAACTTTAAACCTATAGAACCGGAGACCGCATGTCCGATACGAGCGCCCTGTTTAAGTCCTTCAACCTCGGTTCCCTGGAGCTGAAAAACCGAGTGGTTATGGCTCCCATGACGCGCAATATGTCACCCGACAACGTGCCTAATGAGCGCAACGTTGAGTATTACCGGCGTCGCGCCGCGGGCGGTACAGGTTTGATTTTTACGGAGGGAACCTGCGTCAACCATATTGCGGCGAATGGATATCCCGACGTACCTTATTTCTGGGGTGAGGAACGCCTGGCCGGCTGGAAAAAGGTGGTCGAAGCGGTCCATGCCGAAGGCGGAAAGATTGCCCCACAGCTCTGGCATTGTGGCGGTATGCGGCGCGCGGGCGTGATGCCCGAAGGTGATGTGAATGGCTATACGCCCTCGGGTATGAACGTACCGGGTAAAGCTAATCGCCACGAGATGTCTCAGGCAGATATCGATGATGTAGTGAAGGCTTTTGCCGAGGGCGCGCGGGATGCGAAAGCCTGTGGCTTTGATGCGGTGGAGATTCATGGCGCCCATGGATACCTCCTCGATCAGTTTCTCTGGGAGGGTACCAATCAGCGAGAAGACGGCTATGGCGGCTCCCTGGAGAATCGCGGTCGCTTTGTGCGGGAAATCATTGAGGCTTGCCGTGATGCGGTGGGCGCCGACTTTACGATTTCCCTGCGCTGGTCGCAGTGGAAACAACAGGATTATGCCGCCCGGCTGGTAACTACGCCCGAAGAGCTGGAGCAGCTTCTCTTACCCCTGTCTGAGGCGGGTGTCGATGTCTTCCACTGTTCTCAGCGACGGTTCTGGGAGCCGGAGTTTGAGGGTTCGGATCTGAACCTGGCCGGTTGGACGAAGAAGATCACTGGAAAGCCAACCATCACCGTGGGCAGTGTCAGTCTCGATGCGGACTTTATCCCCGCCCCCGGTGAGGCGACATTCAAGGAAGCGGATCCGGCCTCCCTGGATGACCTTTTGCGCCGCCTCGAGGCGAACGAGTTCGATCTGGTGGCTGTCGGTCGCGCGATGATTGCCAATGCGGACTGGGCAAATCGGGTGTCCGGGGGCGACACCTCGGCTCTGGAGCCATTCCGTAAGGAGATGCTCGCAGCGCTCGGTTGAGCGCCAGGGGCGGGGAGTGTCCGGTAACACCTGATCCGGTCCTGAGCCAGGGCCGGACAACCAGAGTTAGTCGGTGTCGCGGTCCTCAAGGGCCGCCTGCAGCGTCGCCAGACGCTGATGGAGCTGGGCATTTTCTATGCGCAGGGCTATGACCCGATCACGATTCTCGGCCCGGGTAACGTTGGCTGCGCGAGCCGAGGGTGAAGCGAGCTCAC
>DIYG01000102.1 GCA_002428935.1 Halieaceae bacterium UBA6060 | reverse complement strand
TCAAGTAGATGCCATGGCCTGGATTGCTAGCTATGGCCCTACGAAATGGCCCGAGGGCTTTATGGCCCCTACCGGGGCCAAGGTGTCACAGAAAAGCCAGCAAAGCCCAAATCACCCCAGCCAATACAAGGCTCAAATGAACCACCCCAACGACACTTGCCATGGGACCCATGCGACCAAAGATCGCATTGAGCTCTAGCAGGATAATCAGGGCCATGGCGGCCCCAAGGCCCGTAGCGCTCAAATCACTGATGTACAGATTCTTCGAGCCCAACATGCCCAGGAGCATCGGCCCAGAAAACAAGGTATTGGTGCGAGAAGCGAGACCGGCCTTTGCCGCTGCCGCCGGGCCATCACCCTCTTTCATGCCCAGAACAATTTTTTGATTCGGCCAAATGATCAACCACACGTTCAAAAACATAAACGTGCCGGCAAGAGCACCGACGCTGATAAGGGCGCTTGAAACGGGACTAGTGAAAGCCCCTACTTTGTGTAGCAGATATAAACCGGTGATGAAGGTTAGCAACGCCCCATAGCGGAACCACTTAAGGGCTCGCGGTGCCAGTTTCTGCATGGCATCGGCTTTGGCCGAGGCTTCCGCCTCTTTGAAGTATTCCGTTTGGACGAAATTGAAGTAGTACAGCATGCCTATCCAAACGATCCCGGACAGCACGTGAAAATAGCGAAAAAGAAACTCAATGATCATAGTTATGTTATCCCTGGTAAGCGGGGACCTTTATAATACCTTGAGATGCTGCAAAGCACATCGGAGTTGGGAGTTCCCGCGTAAAACACTTCGATGAACCTACAGCCCTGACTATCAGGGCTATCCGTCACCGGTCTCAATCGACAACCAAGGAAGCAGGAGAACCTAATGGCTTTTGAATTGCCCGCTCTACCCTATGAGCAAAATGCACTGGAACCGCATATCTCGGCGGAGACCCTCGAATTCCATTACGGGAAACACCACAAGACTTATGTGGATAAGCTCAACGGGCTTGTGGAAGGCACAGACATGGCATCCTCCAGCCTTGAAGACATTATCAAGAGCTCCGAGGGCGGGGTATTCAACAATGCTGCGCAAATCTGGAATCACACGTTTTACTGGCATTGCCTGGCACCTAACGGCGGCGGGGAGCCCTCGGGCGCTCTAGCGGACGTCATCAACGCGGCGTTCGGGTCCTTTGCCGATTTCAAGGAGCAGTTCACCGCGTCAGCGATAAACAACTTTGGCTCCGGTTGGACCTGGTTGGTGCAAAAGGCGGATGGTTCTGTGGCCATTCATAACACCAGTAACGCCGGGTGCCCGCTCACGGACGACGTAACACCCTTGTTAACCGTTGACGTTTGGGAACACGCCTACTACATCGACTACCGCAACGCGCGGCCTAAGTATATGGAAGCGTTTTGGAGTCTGGTGAATTGGGAGTTTGCGGCCAGCAATATGGGCTGATTGCAGGTTCTGGCTATAGCCGCCGTGGTGTGAATCACGGCGGCTTTTTTGTGCCTGCGTGCTCTGCTCCTATGCAGGGGATATTTCTCCTATTCCCTTCCCTTAGGAACGTTTAGCTGAATGACGGACACGCTGCTTTGGCGGCGCGGAGATATCCGTTGATGCCTCCTTTACGGGCTTCAATTTGAATTCTTACTCGAACGGCGCGGCGGTCGGTGTTTCTTTGCGCTGCTCGCTTAGCTCCAGCGAGACCCAAGCACAGATCTAAAGCACTCGACGGACGCTCAAAGAAACACCGACTGCCACGCCTGGGTCGTGCCAAGTTTCGAGCCAACGGACATAAAAAAACCCGGCCTGTTTCCAGACCGGGTTCGGATCAGCATTGCTGGTCGGCTTACATCATGCCGCCCATGCCACCCATACCGCCCATGTCAGGCATCGGGGCGGCAGCCGCCTTATCTTCCGGCGCGTCGGCGATCATCACTTCCGTGGTGATCATCAGACCGGCAACGGAACCGGCAGCCTGGAGGGCTGTACGAGTTACCTTTGCGGGATCGAGGATACCGCCATCGATCATGTCGCCGTACTCACCCGTCGCCGCGTTGTAACCGAAGTTACCTTCGCCCTGACGAATCTTGTCGAGAACGACAGAGGCTTCATCACCCGCGTTGTCCACGATTTGACGGAGAGGACCTTCCATGGCGCGCAGCGCCGCTGCGATACCGTGGTTTTGATCTTCGTTGTCGCCGGTAAGATCGGCAATCGCGTTTACGGCGCGGACCAGAGCCACACCACCGCCGGCAACTACGCCTTCTTCTACGGCCGCACGAGTAGCATGCAGAGCGTCTTCAACGCGTGCCTTCTTCTCTTTCATTTCGATCTCGGTAGCAGCGCCAACCTTGATCACCGCAACACCGCCCGCCAGCTTCGCGACACGCTCCTGGAGCTTTTCGCGATCGTAATCCGAAGAGGTGTTCTCGATCTGTACACGAATCTCGTTGACCCGTGCCTGGATGGCGGCAGCCTCACCGGCACCGTCGATGATGGTGCTGTTGTCTTTGTCCATGGTCACGCGCTTGGCACTACCGAGGTGCTCAAGGGTGGCGGATTCGAGGTCCAGACCCACTTCCTCAGAGATCACGGTGCCGCCGGTCAGGATCGCGATGTCCTGGAGCATGGCCTTGCGGCGGTCGCCGAAGCCCGGAGCTTTACAGGCCGCAACTTTTACGATGCCGCGCATGTTGTTAACCACCAGCGTAGCCAGTGCTTCGCCTTCCACGTCTTCGGCAACGATGACCAGAGGCTTGGAGGCCTTGGCAACTTGTTCAAGAAGCGGCAGTAGCTCGCGGATGTTGGAGATTTTCTTGTCCACCAGAAGAATGAACGGAGACTCGGACTCTACGCTCATGCTGTCCTGGTTGGTAATGAAGTAGGGGGACAGGTAACCGCGGTCAAACTGCATACCCTCAACCACGTCCAGTTCATTTTCCAGACCGGAGCCTTCTTCAACGGTGATTACACCCTCTTTGCCAACCTTCTCCATGGCTTCAGCGATGATCTCGCCAACGGCCACATCAGAGTTCGCGGAGATGGTGCCTACCTGAGCGATAGCTTTGCTGTCTTCGCAAGGAATCGATGCTTCCTGAATCTTTTGCACGGCAGCAGCAACGGCCTTGTCGATGCCACGCTTAAGATCCATGGGGTTCATGCCAGCTGCGACCGACTTCAGGCCTTCGTTGACGATGGACTGGGCCAGTACGGTGGCCGTGGTGGTTCCGTCACCAGCGGCATCAGAAGCCTGGGAAGCTACTTCCTTGACCATTTGAGCGCCCATGTTCTCGAACTTGTCCTTCAGCTCGATTTCTTTGGCCACGGATACACCGTCTTTGGTCACCGTCGGCGCACCGAAGGACTTGTCCAGAATGACGTTACGGCCTTTGGGGCCCAGGGTAGCCTTTACGGCATCGGCGAGAATGTTGACGCCGGCGAGCATGCGCTGACGCGCTTCGTCGGCAAAAAATACGTCTTTAGCTGACATTTACTGTTCCTTTCCTGAATTGGGTTGTCTTAGCAACGTAAAACGTTACGGGCTGGCTTGGGCCAGCATCGGGGCTAAGGCGTCGAGGGTTACTCAACGACGGCGTAGATTTCGCTCTCGCCCATGATGATCAGCTCTTCACCATCAACCTCGATGGTGTTGCTGCCTGCGTACTGGCCAAATACGACCTTGTCACCAACCTTTACCGCAAGAGGACGGGTCTCGCCGTTATCCAGCGCCTTGCCGTCACCTACGGCAACAACTTCACCCTGGTTGGGCTTTTCTTTAGCGGAGCCGGGAAGAACGATCCCACCTGCCGAGGTTTCTTCTTCTTCCTGACGGCGAATGACCACACGGTCATATAGCGGACGGATGCTCATTGCTTCAAATCTCCAATCAATCGACGTTATGGGACCCCGAAGCGGGGGCTGTCTGGTCTATGGGGTGCGACGATAGAATTTCAAGGGATTTTTAGCACTCTTTTTAGGCGAGTGCTAAAAATGCTTGTCGCGCAGATCTGAGACTAGTCAGGACAGACTAATTTATTATTATTTTTCAATGCTTTATATCAATCATCATCGAGCCGCCGGAATTCTCCTTCCAACGGCTGATTTGGGCCCTGAGGCCGAGAGGAAGCCGTATGGTCTGCATCCCAACGACCGTTTTGGCTCCGAGAGCGGCCTCCTCGAAACCAGTCGACAACCCGTCGACGCAAAGGTCCAATAAGAACCAACACCGCCAGGCAGTCGGTCACCAGCCCGGGAATCAACAACAGCAGCCCTGCAAGACCAAGAGACAGATCGTCGGAGAGAAGTTGCCCAACAACAACCCCATTGGCCTGTTGTGAGCGCAGCCGCGATACGAGTTCCATACCCTGGAGGCGGATGATCGTGATGCCCAAGAATAGGGTCAAAAACACATAAGCGAGGGCCGATAGTGCGCCGATTTCACTGCCCAGTTGAATCAGGGTGAACAGTTCGAGCCATGGTAGGACCAAAAAAAACCATCTCATAAGTAACCATATGCGGACAATTCGGGGCAATACAAGGTCTGACGCACCGCTTCACCGAGCACCGATCAACGCCACCTGAGATGTCTTCTCTCACGGCCCATGAAGCTCTAGACTCGATATCCCATGACACCGAAATCACCCTATAGAAGCCCAGGGCAGGATCCGTCCGAGCCCCAGGAGCACAGCGAGGGGGCCACCCTGGATCAACGCATCTGGCTCACCGTGTGCGCTATTCCCCCTGGACGCATAGCAACCTATGGTGACATCGCCGAGCGCGCGGGTTTGCCGGGCGCCGCGCGCAGGGTTGGCGCCGCATTGCGCAAACTACCCAAAGGCACGGAGGTTCCCTGGCACCGGGTGGTTAACGCCAGCGGGCGCAGTTCCCTCCCTCCCGGGAGTAACGGGGAGGACCGACAACGGCGCCGCCTGGCCGACGAAGGCGTTCTACTCGGTAGTGGCGGTTCTGCAGTCCTTAAACGGTATCGCTGGTAGCACCGCGCTCCTCGAGGAGTTGCGCATATCGCATCAGCACCAGCACCAGTGCAATGGCCGGTAAACCGAGGGCCGCAGCAACCACAAAAAACACGGGATAACCTGTGCTATCGACCACCCAGCCAGAAAACCCCGAAATAAATTTCCCCGGCAACGTCATCAACGAACTAAAGAGAGCGTATTGCGTGGCTGTGTAACTGCGATGGGTAAGGCTGGACAGATAGGCAATAAACGCCGTGCCAGCGATTCCTCCGCTGAGATTATCTGCACTGATTACCAGCGCCAGCCAGATCAGGCCCGGTGTGGTCCCGATAGGCTGCAGAGCAAGGAGCGCAAAAAGTAGATTGGTGCTCGCGACCAGTACCGCTCCTAACATCAGCGGACGAAAAAGTCCGTATTTGAGAACTAAGACGCCACATAGAACCGATCCCGCTGTGGTCATAAAAAAACCGAAGACGTTCGCGATGCTAGCAATTTCTGATATCGAGTAACCCAAATCTAGATAGAATGGATTCGCCATCACGCCCATGGCGATATCGCTAAGGCGAAACACAGCGATAAACGACAGCAGCAATATCGCGAAACGCTGGTAGCGCTGACAAAACTCAAGGATAGGACACAGCACGGCCCCTAAGAGATGCTGTTGCCAGGGCGGCCGGCGACTAAGCTGCATGGGGCGCCCCATCACTAAATCCACCATACGACTATCAGTGGCCCGCCGCTCGGAATCACTGCGATAGGGTGGTTCGCTGGCCCAAAGGGTTGCCAGGATCATCGCCCCCGCCGCGGCCGCCATAGCCAGATAAGATCCAGACCAGCCGTGCGCATCGGCCAGGTACAGCGCGCCGGCGCCGGCTACCAGCAACGCAATTCGATAGCCAAACATGTACCCGGCGGACATGGCGCCCTGTTGTTCGTCGTCGGCCGATTCAATACGAAACGCGTCAATAGCCACATCTTGCGTAGCAGAGCAAAAAGCAACCGACAACGCCGCTAAGGCGATCAATGTCAGCTGGCTGTTTGGATCCAGGACGCTCATACAGGCGAGTCCAAGGGCAATACCGGCCTGGCCGATAACAATCCAGCTACGGCGTTGGCCCAACAGTCCGTGCAGCAGTGGAATACGAAGGCGATCCACTACCGGCGCCCAAAGCACTTTTATAGAGTAGGTAAGGCCCACCCAGGCGAAAAACCCTATCGCCGTGCGCTCGACGCCGACATCCCGCAGCCACGCCGTGAGCGTAGAGAACACCAGCAGAAAAGGCAGACCCGCAGAAAAGCCCAGTAGGCTGATCACCAGCACGGGCTTGCGGCTGTAAATCAGTAAAGCTTCTCGCCAGCTTGTCGATGGAGACGCGGGAGTCACGATAGGAGAAATCCGTTGAACCTCTCGGGGGTAGTTCGGCGATAATCATCCGATGAACGGGAATGTAACGCGAATGCGGTCCAAATACCTATTTGTCTTGTCACCGCCCTATAGTGGTTCCACCGTGTTATGGCGAATCCTTCAGACTTCACCCCAGGTATCCGCCCTACCCGATGAGGGACAAAAACTACCGGAGCTGAGGGAGATGATGCGTAGCAACCCCTGGAATCCCGACACACGTTTTGACTGGGGGCGCATATCCGAGGTGTGGCACCGCCATTGGGATCTACAGAAATCCGTACTGTTAGAGAAAAGTCCGCCGCACCTTTGTCGAAGCGCTGAGCTCGTAAGACACTTTTCGCCAGCGTGCTTTTTGCTCTTGCTGCGCGACCCTCTGGCCATTTGCGAAGCGCTAAAGCGCCGTAATGGCATGGATTGGAAATCTGCCGCCCAGCGTTGGCTCAACTGGTTGGAACTTCATCAGCAATGCCAAAAGGAACTCAGTAATCCGCTCACCGTGTACTACGAAGATTTTGTGAGCCAACCCGAAGACTGCTGTCAGAGAATCCTCGGGTGGTTACCCACATTACAGCACCTTGACGCCCGAGCCGATGTGGAAGCACATGCCATTGATGGCACCCATAAACGTCCGCTAAAGAACATGAACCCACAGAAAATGGCTCGCGTGGATGCGCTCGCGCGGAGCGAAATCATTGCCGAGCTGAACAAGCATCCAGAGGCGATGAGGCAAACGCCTTACGCGCACTATTTGACAAACTAGTCACCACGTAAGACTTGAAGGCTATGGTTAAAGCCTTCGATATCCCGGCAATAGCGCGCCGGTCGATTCCACTCGTCACGTACATCACCTCGGTAAACTAGGTGATACAGCTGCACTCGGGTCAGCGTCAGGGGAGCCCCCTCATTCTCAATCTCGAAGTGTATGCCACGGCCATTGATCGTTTTGAACTCTATCGGCACGATCGCGCGCAAGATACCTCGACGCCGCTGTAACGGCACCCAATCGCTGCCATTGAGCTTAACGCGAAGTCGTACCCCCATGGGGAGGGAGCGTCGTCGGTAGCTTATCTCGAGGTTTAGCTCCGAGAAGGGGTACATTTTTGGCACCCAGGAAATGTGAGGTTTCATGCGCTGCACCGCACGGCCTCCTCGACCGAGGGTAATACCGCCACCACTCTTGCTCTCCCCCTTGTCAATCTCCCAACCACGGGCAGCCGCAAGAAATGCTGTGTTGTAGAGGATGTTGCAGCGATAATTCCTGGGTGACCAGAGCCCATAGCCTCCTGTGTACTTGGCAAGGAGCGGTGCCGACGAAGCCAGGAAGTCGCCGACTTGGTCGGCTGATATCTCGGCATGCTTGCCCAGATACTGCTGGGTATTGTCAACAAAGTTAAACTGCTCAATCACCTGTCCCGGATACTGGCCATCGCGGCTGCTCTCCTCCAGCAAGTGTTTCAACGACGCTATGGCAGCCTCAGCAGTCAGGCTTTCACCCTGATTCTCGGCGCCAATAAACGGTGCCCAATAACTATACCGCTGAGGTTCAAAGTCAAAAAACTGCTCGTTCTCAAGCCAAGCAGCCTGTTCACCATCACCGACAAGATCTTTATCAACGCGGTACTCGACGCCCAGCCGCGAGGATCGCTGCCGCGCCTTGGCAAAAAGCTCAGCGATGCGCGTATTAACGAAACGGTGATACAGCAAAGTGGTTGATTCAGGGATATGCGAGCCCTCTTCATCTCGATTCTGAGCGAAGGTTTCAAATCCACTGCGGCGCGCCAGTTCCTGGCGACCCTCAAGAGGAAGTCTCTGCCAGAAAAAAAACGTATGCCAAAGCTCCTCCCAGGCGACAAACATCCCCAAAAAACTACTGTAGTCCGCGGCTAATTCGTCCATCACAGAAAAATAATCAAGCCAAGCCGCTTCAACCGCCTCATCCGTAAGTAAGAACTGCGTCTGTCGTATGCTTCCATGGCTCGACCCGGCCATCACCTGATGGGCGTAGGCGACACGTAACAGTACTTTTAAACCGGCTCTCTCGGCCTCCCGCAAAGCCAGGCGTAACTGACTTAAGTGGAACTCGTCGTATCGAACGGGTACTTGACTGGTTTGCACCCCATACCAGGGAACCACAAGAATAATGGTGTTGAAGCCAGAACGGCGTATCTGCTTAAGCTCCCGACGAATGTACGGCATGCGCAGGATATGCAGGGAATCAAGGGGCCAACCATCGGAAAAGTAGTGTGCTGCTCTAACGAAGCTTCGAGGATGCGCGCTGTCGGTCGATTCCATGGGCGACGGCTTCATTCGCTTACCAGCTCCCCGCATCGCTGACGAAATTGGCTCAGTTTCTCCGTATTGTCGGCAAGGGCCTTCCAACGTTCATCGAAAGCTTTTGCCGCACGTTGATAAAGCTGGCTATCCAGTCTGTTCTCCGCTTCTAGTTGATCGTAAGCGGATCCAAGCTGTGACTCTATGGAGACTCGCCGCTCGTGAAAGTCGCGGCGATCCGACGGATCGCTGACATTCTGCCGTCGATACGCAAGATCGATGTTTGGTATCGATTCCCGCAGCAACTCTTCCAGGAGCACCATGCTCTCGTCAAAACGATCTACAAGACCGAGCAGGGCGAACTGCCCCAGATGCGCTTCCGCTAGGCTCAGCTGCTCGTCATCACCAGCGCCTGGGTAAACCCCAGACAGCATACGAACCTGATAATTGCGTAGCACTGGACCGGTGCTGGGCTGCAAACGCCAGGCCACGTACTCAGCGAAAGTGGTTCGCTTTGCCTGCTCCGTCCCAGGATGAGAAACAGTCTGATGACGCTCAAACCTATAAACCGACAAGGCCCGTTCCATCGGATCTCGAAGGAAAGCTATCAGGGCACAGTGCTCTAGCAGCGGTGGAGATAAAGGCATTGGTAACCAATGGCTCGACAGCGCAGTGACCTGCGGACGCTCTTTTAGATAGGTATGGAGATAACTCGGGTTGCCACGCATCTCCTGGTCGTCTCGATGATCGACGAATGCCTCACCAAATGTGCGGTGCAGAGCCCAGTCAAAGGTACTTCCAGCATTTTTGAACAGGTGCATGTGCAGGAGTATCGGTTGCCTGACCATCATAGTCGCAGCCAACGACGACGGCTCAAGCGGGCGCATCGTTTACGAAAATCCGCAAGCCGCGCATCGACGTCATCAATTTCATCAAGCGCGGAGTCCAACTTTTGGGTTGCCTGCCGGTACAAAGCCATGTCGTAGGCATTCTGAATCAGCGCCTCAACGGCCAGATCTCCCAGTTCGTCCAACACCTCTTTAACTCCGGCAGACAACCCCTTCGCTTTTCTCTCCTGAGAAACATTTTGCGCCACGTAGGCCAGGTCGATATCGGGAAACAACGGCGACAATGCGTGCTCGAACACCACCATGCTTTCATCATAACGATCGACCACGCCGATGCAGGAACTGTTAGCAATTCGGTCGCTGGCCGTGCGCAACCACTCCGGTTTCGCTTTTACACGTACCGGTAGTTCATGGAAGCCAGCAATATTTGCCGTCTGGTAGTCGCGCACCGTTCGCGGCACATCCTCCCGAAGCCGCCACGCCACGTACTCCTTGAAGGACTTTTCCTTGGCCGCCAGAGCACCGCGTGTCTGCGCATCCTGCCGCCGTTCAAAAGCATACACGGACGCAATGCGCTCGATGGGATGACGAAGGAAGTAAACCGGGTGAAAGGTGACGTCAGACACCGCAGGCAATGGATAGCAGAGATGATGACTAGAGATCGCTTTCAAACCCGGGGTGGTCTCAAGTAGCTCCGCAAGATGTTCAGCTCGCCCTTCCCGCATTGCCGTGTCGTCCCGGTGATCGAGAAAACCATCGCCCAAACAACGGGCCAAGCTCCAGTCAAAGGTAGTGCCGGCGTTCTTAAAAATGTGTCCGTGGACAATGACGTTACGCATCGATAGAAAGAAATCGCAGAATGTGTACTTGAGTTTTGTTGATTCGACCGAGCGTCGCCTGTTGCTGTGGCGTGCAGGCTGACAACAAGCAATCAACGACTATTGAAATGCTGCTCTTGGCATAATTGGCTCATTCCAAACGTCTACCTACAGAGTCAGGCTCGTAAAAAGGCCCGGTTATAATCGCGGGCCATGGTAAAGCAGGCGCGGCGAGAACGATAGCGTTGTAACGCGGACCTAGCTCTCAGGAGACGATTGGATGGGCGGTCAGGCGCAGAAAAACATAGGGGTCTGGGCACCCAATACACCACATAGCTCCATCAATGCTGAAACGCAGTCCGCTGTAAGCGACTAAGAAAAGGTTCGTGACGTTCTAATGTTGATTTCGGTACATATGCCAAAGACCGCAGGTACCAGTTTCGAGCGGGGGTTACGTCAGTATTTTGGAGATCGTCTGAAGCTACGCTATGAAGACAAACCCCTTCATCACACTCCCATAGAACGGAATTCAGCCGCCCTAGTCGCGGCCCTCAGAGCAATCGGTGGCGACAAGGATCTAACCGACATTGATTGCATCCACGGGCACTTTCTGCCCCTGCGTTACCGAGCACTGCGTCGCACAGGCGGTGTCCGATTCGTGACGTGGTTACGCGATCCTGTGGATCGCTTGATGTCTCACTACCACTACTGGAAGCGCGCGGAACCTCATGCGGTGCGGGACAAGCTGCATCGGCAAATGCTGGAGGAAGACTGGTCACTTGAAGAGTTTGTCGTGCGACCGGAACTGCGAAACGTCTATCGCAGTTTCTTGTGGGGGTTTCCTGTTCAACGCTTTGCCTTCATCGGCATCACGGAACACTACGCTGAGGATCTAAAAGACTTTAGTCGCCTGTTTCTAGGTCGGGCGCTGCAAGCGGTTGAAGAGAATCGCAATCCCGACCAGAACCCTGGCTCCCGTAAAACCACTTATTCGATAGACCCATCGTTAAGACAGATCATCGAAGGCACCCATGCCGCGGACGTATCTCTTTATCGTTACGCCTTACAGAAAAGAGTCGAGCGACGTGCCCAACAATCATGAGAAGTAGAATTGGCCCAGGCATCGACGGTAGAGCCATTTTAGAACTGTTTTACCGCTAACCTGGATCAAACTGACGCACATAGGCCAGCGACAAGCTCTCTTCAATGTTCATCTTGTGACCTGGCGACGCAGGTTCGTAACCGAGATCCTGCAGATACGTTCCCCACTCTTGGGTAACGAATGTCTGATCCTCCTCGGTCAACCAGTTCATCCAGTCTCCATACCCCTTGCTTCGCGTTACGCGCGCATAACTATTGGAAACCGTCGCATCCCTGGGGAGTGAAAAGCCCAAATAATCGTAAAGTTCCGTGAGTTCTTCGCCATCGATCAGCTTTTCGTAGCGCAGCAGAAACGGTTTGAGGGCCGCGATGTACTCCTGTTGAACCTGTTGCAGCTTCTTGAACACAACGGCTTTAGGGCGACCTACCAATGTTGCAACCTCGTTGTACAGTTCCATGGCCGAAACGCTGTCGGGCGCACTTACCTTCTTCTCGAGAGCGGCGTAGGCACGATTAAAGCCGTCGCTGTCATTGTTCAGCTGGAAATCGTAGAAGGTGTAGAGCAGCGTACTTACAAACTGATCTCGGGGGTCGCGAAAAATCAATACGTGACGATCAAAGCGTTTAAGCAGGGGATTGTCGCCATGCACTCTCCCGATCAGAACCTTGGTCAGCGTTGTGTTTGGCTTGGTCAGAATACTTTCCAATGCAGGGATTGTATCCGGCTCAAAAAAAACATCGGCCTCGACACCCTGGGCTCGTAAAGCCTCTTGGATTTGGGTGAACAGTCGAGTGGTGCCCGACTTTGCCAGACCAGAGATAAGAAAGTGCACTCAATTCTCCTAAGGAATTTTGAACAGCCGATGCTTGAGACCTAGCGCCGGCTTTTCAATGAAATACGATGAACCACAAAACTTTCGGAAATCAAGAAACGGCTGATCGTAAAGCTGTAACCAAACACCACCGCCCATACGAACAGAATTCCCAATACGCGTTAAAGTGGTATCTTCGGCTGGTGTCAAAGTCTCCAAGACAGCGCTCTAAGATTAGTACTAGCTCGAAGCTGGCTATCGACCGTCTTCACTGGGTCAATAACGCAGGACGATCAACCTGTAAAAGCTGCGCGGCTCTATCCGCATCAAAGTGACTCTGTAACCAACTCTCGTGCTGGTCGAGTTTCTCCTTGGTGAGTTCAATGTTACTTAGAATTTCGGCCAACTGTTGGGCAATGCCTGCCGGAGAATTCTCGATCCACATCACACGTTCGGCCTCTGGAATCCCCTCGGCACCAATATCCGTCGTCACCAACGGGACATGATGAGCGATCGCCTCGATCACCTTACCTTTGACACCTGCACCATACTGCAGAGGAACAACCGCCGCTCCTACGGAACGATACAGTTCCGTCAACCGCTCATCACTAACAAATCCATGGACCGTGACATGATCCCCCGCAAGCCTAGTGACATCAGGTGGCGGGTTGGAGCCCACGATATGCAGGTGGGCATCCGTTACCTGCTCCCGAACTGCCGGCAGTATTTCTTCGGCCAACCACAATGCGGCATCCACGTTGGGTGGGTGATTGTATCCGCCAACAAACAGAAAATGCCCAGGCTCAGTCGGAGCGTAAGTAGGTAACGAGTTCAGGTCCATGGCGTACAACGGTATGCAGCGCAGCTTATCCCGGGGTACCTTATCCTCGATGGCCTCAAGCTCAGCGCTTGAGAAGTAGTAGATTTTGTCGACTCGCGAAAACACGGCTAACTCGCGTTTGAGCCAACGCTTCGCTTCCCGCTCCAGGGACTCATCGCCTTTAAGTGCCGCCTCTCGCTGCAAGCGGAGAAAGTGCAAATCATGACCGAAGTAGCTGATGGGCGGCTTGGGTTTCATCGACTCCAGATGCGGGAGAAACTGCTCGGCCACGTGGGGGCGGTGAAGCATCACTTCATCGATATAAGGCGCGTGTTCCGCCAACCAGGAGTCGAGGTGTCGGGCAATACTCTCTCCGACGAGAACTTCCACACCCATGGCCTGTAAAAGACTGGTATAGGGCTCGTGAGGAAAGAAATTTGCGCCCATAAACTGAACCCGACAACCCAGGCGCAACAGTAATTCAATGTACATCTGAGTGGAGCGGCCGCCGGCATCCTTATCGTAATGAGGCACATAATGGTCGATCACTAACACGCTCGGTTTTCGCGTAGAGCGATCGCGAGCATGGATAACATGCTGCGCGTTGGCGAAGTGCTTCATATCAAGTTCAGCAGCCCATTTCTCACGAAACACACTCTGATTGGTTACCTGATATTGTTTCACGCCACTGTTCAAGTCAGTACCGTTACTAACCCCCTCAAAGTGAAAAACCACGCTCTTGGGCTGATACAACACTCGATATCCCGCCTCTCGAGCGGCAAAGCAAAGATCAGCATCTTCGTAGTAGGCCGGTGCAAAACGCGTATCGAAGCCTTGCAGAGTCTTCCAAAGGTTGTGTCGAATCGCCAAGCAAGCTCCGGAGACATAGTCTGTTTCTCGCAGATAGTTGTAGGCGGGCTTTTGTGCATCATCCGCACGACCGAAATTCCACCCGGAAGCATCGCGCCAAATAATCCCCCCCGCTTCCTGTAGGCGCCCGTCGGGAAACAGTAGCTTCGGGCCGGTTACACCCACGTCACTCGTCTCGAACGGAGCCACGAGTGTATCCAACCAACCCTCAGTGACCGCCGTATCATTATTAAGGAAAACTAAAATGTCTCCCCGGGCCTGCTCCGCAGCCAGATTACAGTTGCCCAAGAATCGTAGATTCTCCGCAGTGCGTGATACACGTACACCGCGAATGCGCTCCAAAAGCGAGGTAGTCAGGTCCGTAGAGCAATCGTCACCGATGATGATCTCATAGGGTATCCCTGTAGTATTTTCATGGATTGACCGGAGGCAGTTCACCGTCACGCGATAGTCGTTGTAGACGGGGACGATGATAGAAACACGAGGACTCTCATGTTCGGCAAACTCCAGTTCAAGGTCATCCAAATCTGCGCCCAGGGAAGCAACTCCATGGGCCGCATCCAAGTTCAGCGTCGACGGAAAACGTGCATTCACCCATACCGCTAGATCTTCCGACGAACTACCAAAGAAGACAGAAGCCGCGCGACGTAATCGCGTCCAGCTAAAACTCCGCGCCGATCCCGCGGGATTCTCGCGGACATAGCGAAGTACATCCCCGGCCATAGAGAGTTTTCCCGGGGCTCGCTTGGGTAGGGACAATTCGAATTCGGCAAAATGCTCATGAGCGCGCCCTAGAAGATCTTCATAGGCGCTGTTTCGTCCGCGACGTAGCGACAAAAAGCGATAAACTTTTCTAGTGTATCTCTGCAAACGCGCCATGAAAGACAGTTCGAATTCCAGTAGCGTGTTGAACGACTCCGTCAAAGAGTAAAAAAGATAATCAGCCTTGTTTTGCAGCTCACTGATGTCAGTACCTAGGTCATCAATCTTCACGGCGTGTTCATCAAGCTGAACGTGTAAATCATTGTGAAGGTCTATTAGATTTCGATGGTCGCACTGCAGCTCTTTGTGGGCCCCGACTTCCGTTTCATGAGCATTTGCCAAAGCACGGTGTTCCGACTGAAGCGTACTCAGCGTATCCGCTGTCTGTCGATGCAACAGCAACTCTTGCTCGTGCGCGCTAACCAAAGCGCCGTGATCGCTTTCGAGTTGATCCAGTGTCTGCAGGGCGCGGTCTCGCTCACTCGTGCGCTCTGCCGTAAGCGCCAGCGCGTCATCTCGCTCATTGGTGGTCTCAACCACTCGGGCAAGAGGGGTCAGGACGGCGCTAAAGTCGCACAGTCTAGTATGAAGGTCCGTATCTACAGATGGTTGTAGTGACGGCAGCGGCGACCCGGCACACAACGCATTACAGTACTCATGAAGTTCCCGCTGAGAAGATGTAAGCAAAGAGTCTGCTTCATCAGACGGTGCTGACTGAAAGTGCCGTAGCTCAGGGCTATAGATCGCGTCTGCGTGAGCCGGTTCACACACAAAACCCCAGTCGGCGAGTTTCTGAAATAGATCTGAAAGTCGCTGTTTACCGTCCGCTAATCGATCATAAGAAAAAGCCAGCGCATCGTAATCCTCTAATGCCCGGAGAGCGTTACGTGTATAGACCTCCCAGATAAGGAGACCAAGCTGCAGAGGGAAGCCGTTCCGGCGCTGTAGTGATCGCGCGACAGCAAGAGGTGAGCGATAAACAAATAGAACGGTGGGAGCATCTAGAAGGGGAAGCCAGTGAGGCCAGGTTATACAGAGCCTGGGGTCCTTGAGAAAGAACTGACCTCCTGTAGCAAGATCTAGACTATTTTTTAATTCCAACTGCTTATTGAGAACCGATCCTGGCTCCAGTGATGAATCGACGGGTGGGCAATACCAACTGCCCCCCGAGTCCAAGAGCATCTGCTCGTTGATTTCTACTAGATTTCGGTTTTCATAAAAACCTTCAGGATTATCAGCTTGCGCGGAAAGCAAACCCGATTCAGGGCCTGGTGAGATACCGACCTTTGTGCAGGACTGCGCAATTAAAGACGTTCCCGACCGATGCATACCGAGTATGACGAGGGTTTTCACAAACTACCTTCAGGGGAATAGCGATAGTTGAGGCATTATATTTAGACAGCCGTCTACGGTTCAGACTGTTTATAGGGCTCGAAAAGCTCCTCCATAGCGGGGCCATCAATGAATGCATCATCGGAAATACCGTACTTCCTACTGATAGTACGCGAGGCTAGAGAGCGAAACTCCGCGGAAATATCACTGTAGATTGCTGACCTAACTTCATCATATTCGTAATACCCCCCTTCCTCGATACTATCGAGCCGGATGATGTGAATTCCAAATTGTGAATCAGTAATCTCCGCGTACTCGCCAATTGCTTCAATAGAAAACAAAGCCTCTGAATACGGTGGCGTGATTGAAGGATCGCCAAACCGAATTTGCTTGGCCAACGCCCCGTCACGTGCTTTGGTACCCTTGTCATCAGAGTACTGATCAACATAATCGGTGAAGTCTGCGCCTGCCCGAAGTTGATCCAAGAGTTCTTGGGCACGCGCTCGAACTTCTTCTCGAGGCAATCCAGGAGGCGAAGCCAAAAGTATATGGCTGGAGCCTCGCAACTCCGGTTTCGTCGCGTACTTGTCCTTCTGCGTCTTGTAGTACTCTCTAGCGAGATTTTCTGGATTAGGAAAATCGATTTTGCGAACTTCCTGATCGTAAGCGAACTGTCTCTTCACCGCCAAAAGCTCAAAGAAGAGGTCCCAATACCCGGGAGACTCTGAGGTTAGCGTATCTGCAACGGCCGCTAACTTACGAACCTCAACCAATCCCGATATGAACTCGAGTCTGTCGCCTACGTCAGTGGCACCTAGGGCCTGGATCTTACTCGGGGCGGAAGCTAGGGCGGCCTCAAACTCATCCCTGGTGATAGTCACTTCGCCGTCCGCGACCACAACTTCAGCCGCAACAGCTTCCGCCATTAGCATGGCGCAAAAAATGGCAACTGCTGCACACGAGACTCTATACACTTTAAGCATCTTTATACGATTTCCCAGCTTGTAATCGTCTGAATAGTCAGTGGAAAGCTATCGCCTACAACTTTAATAAACATCATCCTTATGCCGGACAAGCAGGTGGAAGGCACCCAACTGACAAAAAAAAACCGGCACCCGAAGGTGCCGGTTTCGATACCAACTTAACTAGGGGTTAGGAACCGCTAGCGAAGCTGTGAGCCACAATACGGCCGTAGCTCGCATCGGGGTTGGCTGCTACGTTTCGAGCCCAAGCTGCGAAACCGATCATCGGTACACCAGCATTGGTAACTGAATCGCATCCATCGATCAACAGAAGGAGATCTGCATCGGATTCCTGAGCACCACCCGTATCGTCCTGGCTGTAATTCCACTGGCAAACGCGAACGTCAGGAGTTGACGCGCCACTTTGAGAGGCCACAGACAATGACAACCAACCGAAGGGCTGCTGAAGATCAGCAGAGATATCAACGTCGGTCACGCCCAGGACGCTGTTGCCGCCGAACGTGATGACGTTGGTTTCCTTCTCAAGCAGGAGCTTGGTTTCCTCGCCAGGAAGCGCCGGAGATACTGTCAGGTCACCAGAAGCGGTAACGGTAGTCAGCTCTTCACGGTTATAAGCATCGATAGAGGCTTCAACCGGGATGTCGCGGTAATCACAGCCGTTGGCCAGAGTACAAGTGATATCGCTCATATCTGGACCGTCTTCCGCGTCACGGAGAGCCAGAACAAATTGAGGGGTATCCATGAGCGTGTACTGACCAGGCATCGTAACCACCCAATCAAGAGCAGCACCGTTTGCGGGGTTAGCAGTCCACTCGTTGTACAAAGCGGTTACGCCCAGCACACCACCATCACGCAGAGCGTCGAAGCGCCCACGTTGAACGGGAGTGTCACCGTCGTCTTTCGGGCTGGTGCCATCAAGATCCGGGAAGTCGAAGCCATCGAGATCGCCAGAGAGCCAACCAAACTGCTGGTTGGTCAGGCTGGGCTCAGTCATGAAGTCGGCGATGTGAACTGCATTGTCGCCGAACTCAACGCCTGTGGCATTATCGCGGATAAAGTAAGAAACCTTGAGTACGTTCTTAGTGTCTTCGTACGTGTTCTCACCACCAGCCTGGATGGCTTTCTCGGCAGACGGGGCCTGCCATGTGGTGTCCATGTCTTCGACACCGTTGTCTGCAGGAGAGGTTCCGTCGGCAAAGAAGTTGGAGCGAACAGCCGCACAATCAAGAGGCTCTAGGCTAGAAGTACCGTGCTTAGCCGCAACCGCAATAGGCAACGACTCGAACTCTGGGGCACCCATGCCGATGATTTCAACATAACCAGTTTCCGCGCCCTCGCGATAGATGTCAGGCATTGTCAGACGGCCATTGGTGGTGCCAGGTACCGTACAAGTCGTATCTGCAGCAGACCAAGAGATATCGCCGTTTTCGTCATCGCTCAGAAAACCAGCGTAAACGTCTTGAGGAGACATCACGACGTTAAAGTCGAGTGCGTCGAGTGAATCAGCCGCACGGCGGAAGCGGAACTTCACGACCTGCGTCTTATCACTGGTGTTAACGATGTGGATACCCGTAATCCACTCGCCGTTAACTGTGTAGTAAGGAACAAGTGCGAGGTCACCCAGCGCGTTGTTCGCCACCGTTTGTGCGTTTGCTACGTTGACATAGCCTGCCGTTGCAGCAGCAACAGCCGTGGCAATGCCAAGAGGCTTAAAAACTTGTTTCATAATGGAGACTCCTAATGTGTCCAATATCACAACCACAAGATTGTGCTAGCGCTATTATTGCTAGCTGCAGCCAGCTGTCAACTTGCTGCCACGTCTGCAATTGGCGCTGAACCACCACTGATCATCGACCAGAATCCACTGTTCGACCATAAATGTAGGCACTGAGCCAATTGCTGCTGAGGCGGCTGAAGTTTGTTTGACAGGCCTGGACATGACCCGGGCTGCCACACTCGCTACAGCTGCGCCGGCATCATAGTTAAGGATTTCGATTGAAGTCAACTCCCATTCGACCATGTAGGAGAACTTGCCTACGTACATTTCTCTAGGAAAAACCTCACGATACGCCGGAGAGGTAAAGTCATACGCCGATGACCAGTCACGCCCCTCCAGCGCCCGCCATCGGGCTTCTGCTCGCGCGAGCAAGTCCGCTTCTTGAGCTTCGCTCAATCGTTTTTGCGTTGCGCAGCCGCCCAGAAGAGCAACCATCACCGTCAACGCGATCAACAAACACTGCTTCATGTATGTGGTAACACCTTGATTTAAAATAAAAAAGCTCTACTGGCTTTGACCTGAGACACTGATTTCTGTGCAGCGCCCTCACTGCCTGATTTAGCGCAAAGAAGTGTGCTTTATGAAACGATACTGAAGAGAGATCGACTTAATGATGCTGGCCAAGAACTAAGTCTCTGGCTATTTCACCCTAAAATCGGCCCATTTTGACGCACTTTCCAGGCTAATTGGCGTTTTAGAGGCCCATTTATTCCCTAAACTTCGCGTTAATATAGGCCGCAAAAGTACCATCATTTTATTGCCGATTTAGTCCCTGTGAGGGGTGGTTTCTGGAGCAATTCCATAAAACGGACCTGTTCACGCATGTCTTCACTGACGTCGCGAAGCTCATCTTCGTTGTAGAGCGCCCGGGGCGTGATAATAACCAACAACTCCGTGCGACGACTTTCCGTCGTGGTCGTGCCAAATAGTGATCCCACAAAGGGAATCTTGTGTAATACCGGCACCCCAGAATCGCCCAGGCTGCTGTTTTCACGAATCAATCCGCCGAGCACAACGGACTCAGATGAGCGTACAGCTACACGACTGTTTATTGTACGATCAAGGAACGTCCGTTGACGGGTGGCAGCATCGATATTGCCTACATCGATTACCGATTGCTGGACATCCATGGTCACCAGGCCTCCCGCGTTCACCGAGGGGGTCACCGACAATTGGACGCCAGTGTCCCGGTAGGTAATGTTCTGGACGACATTACCTCCAACGGTCTGGGAACTGCCCTCCAGGACTGGCACCTGGTCCCCCACGGAAATACTGGCCGTGTGATTATCGAGCACCATCACCGATGGCGTGGAAATAATGTTGATCAATGACTCTTCGCTCAGCGCATTCAGCACCGCGGAGATATCCCCCGTTGAATTGGTGACCGTGTAGGAGAAGCCGGGAACCAACGCCGCGATACCAGATTCGGTGTTGGCGAGCTGTCCAACACCGTTGTAATTGCCATTGTTGAAGGAGTTATTGAAGGTCCATTCCAATCCGTAGCGCAATTCATCAGTGAGCTGCACCTCCATAATGCTGGCTTCGATGATCACCTGTGTAGCCACGATATCCAGATCGTCGAGCGCATCCACGATGAGATCGTATTGACGGCCATCGGCATAAATCATCAATGCGTTGTTCTCGTCATCCGCAACCACGCGTACATCACTTAGATCACGGAACCCCGCCGCCGTCATGGTCACACCGGTAATGCCACCGCCTGCGAGCCGATTCGCTGCCCCAGCACCAAATGAGCTCGTTCCGCCAACGCCAGCAGCTCCACCACTTTGATTACCGCTTTGCCCTCCCAGGCCACCGCCACCCGTACCGCCACCGATAGACTCACGACGCATGCCAGGTGCGACGGCATTGCTATCCTGAGCCGTAGCGCGGCCTGCAGACGTCGCGGTTCGCGACACCACGCCGCCTTCTCCACTGGCATAAATACGATTGAGCAGTTCGGCCAGTCGCGCCGCCGTGGTGTTTTGCACGGGGTAGACATACAAACGCTTTTCAAAGCGCGCATCGGGCTCGACATCCAGACGCTCGATCCAGCTGCCGACCCGGTCCAGGTAATGAGCTCTTGGGGTGACTACCAGGACGCTGTTCAATCGTTCCATGGGCAGCACGCGAACGATATTGCTGATATCTCCACCTTCCCCCTCCGCAGATCGAATCAGCTGCCTTACGGCTGTCACCGCCTCTTCAACGCTGCTGTGCTCCAGGGGGAAGAATCCAACGGACATACCCGCGAGCATGTCGACGTCGAAGGTTGTGATGATTTCCAGCCAGCCTGTGAGTTGCGCCCGGGTTCCCGCGAGCACCAATAGGTTGCGGGTATCGTCGACACGAACGAAGGCACTTTTCTCCGCCAGGGGCTGGAGAATCTTGCTCATGGCACTGGCGCTGATGTACTGCAAAGGGACGATCATCGTCGAATAACCTGCTAAGACATCCTCGGCACTGGTGACCTGAGGTCGAAGCCGCATCGCCTGCTGCGCTCCCGTCACCATATAGCGCCCGTCTTTACCGCGAATCAGCAATGCATCATGGGCTTTCAACAGGGATTCCAAAACTACGAGTAGTTCGTCCCGGGGTATGGGCGTGCGCGTACGCAGCGTGACATTTCCCTTCACCGGTCTGTCAACAACGTAGTCCAGGTTAAGTATGTCGCTCATCACGGCGTGAACAATTTCTTCCAACGGCGCTTGTTCGAAGTTCAAGCTCACGTCATCACCCAAGAACTTGATCGGTGCCTGGGCCGCCGGCAAGGCAACCTGGTTGTCCGTACCGCGATAGAGAACTGGCTCTGCGCGCCGCTTCTCCTGTTCCTTTCTTGCGAGATCCGCGGCACTGGAGGAAAGAGGCGGCTCCTCACTGTCCGCAGCGGTATTGCTCGAGGACTCCCGGGGTTCATCTTCGGGAGATGCGTTGTCATCCGAAGCTCCGGTCCTATCGTAGGACTGGCCCATATCCGCAGTTTCAAACTTTTGGATCTGTTGAAAGTCCGACGTCGAACAGCCGCTCAAAAGAAGGCTAGTTGCTACCAGAGGTGCAATACTTGGGACAATCCATCGGGCGCCCACGAACCTCGAATCTACGTTTAGAGCGAATCCGCCCTCGCGCTTTTTCATGTGCTCTCTTCCTGGTCCTGGTCTACCTCAGCCACCCAGACTGAGGCTGCCACTAGTATCGTTCTTACTGTTGTTGTTCTGCTGCTGCATCGATGCTTCCCGTCGCGGTGCTCTGGGCGGTCGCGATGGGCTACCAGCAGCTTGTGCATCGTCGCCTACAGGCTCGTCACGCTCCGGTGGCGGCGCCTGCGCCACGGCACCCTCTGGCACCGAAACACGAGCCAGAGCGTACACTTCACGAGCCGGCCCGCTGACAAAAATCGCTTCGCTGGCGGTGAGTTCCACCAACGTCCAGCCGTCAACGTCCCCGCCCACGGGGACTCGGCGGCGTTGCCCCTTGTAGTTCACGATGGCCTGGCCCTGCTCCCCTGCCGCCAGAACCCCAGTTATCGTAAAGCCTTTCAGCGATCGTGCACTGGTAGTTGCACCTGCCTCAGCGAGCTGCTCCTCCGTCAATACAGCATCCTCAAGGGGCCTCCGTGAAGCCCAAAACACGGGGCGCGCCTGCATCATCAGGCTCTGGGAACTGGTTACAGAACCAGCGTCTTTCACGCTCTCCACCAACAGACTATCGGCCGCAGGAGCAATGGATGATGACGCCACACCACCCAGATACCGTGCGGTAAACAACAATATCTGTAGCACTATGACCACGGCCAGCACTACCACAGCCAACTCAGCGAAACGCTCAGAGCGCAGGGGTTCAGATAGTCCCGAATAGCGTTGTTTGATCGCGCCTAAGTTCATAGGGGCACCTGACGAAGCGTCATTACCTGAAGTACAGCCGTCACATTTTGTGTGCTAGCTGCCTTTGCTCCAGCACGTCGCTGACCGCGGGCCGGGAACGCATCGAGAGACTCCACGAGGAGCAGTGGTCGAAAGGCGGCGATGTCCATCAGCGCACTGTTCAGAGCGGGCAAAGAACCGCTGATGGTGAGCTTGACGGCAACATGCTCAAAGCTTTCATCCCTACGCACGGGCATTACCTGACTGTTAGTGACGTCAAGACCTGCCGAATCCATGATCTGCCGTACATCCGCTTGCAAAGCAGCCGCCAGCGCCGAGGAGTCTTGCTCCGGCCCATGAGCTACCTCCCGCAATCGGGCTACGGCGACAGCACTCCTCTCCTCCAACAAGCTGGCCTGATCAAGAAGTCCCTGTAAACGCGCAACCCGAGGTTCGATGCGCGCCCGATCCTGGGCGTAACCAATCCCTACGGCAGCCAGCCCACCGAGGCTCTTCAGCACCAACAACGCCGGCAGGAGAACCGTCAGGCCCACGAGGACGGCATTGCGTCGATGGCCTTGAAACCAGCTCAAGGCTCAGTCTCCACCGAATCATCGGCAAGCTCGATATCCAGATAAAACTGTTCCACGCCCGTATTGCCAACGGCGGTGATGGCTTGAGGTGCTGTGACACTGGCGAACGCGGACTGCTCTGAAAGGTCTTGCATCACGAGAGCAGCATCGGTGGCCCGCCCCCTCAGCCTCAGCGCTCGTCCACGCATAGAAAAGTGCGCGAGGTAGGCGTCATCATCCAAAAGTTGCGTTAACCGTGCTAACTCCACATGGGGGTTTGGAAACCCTAGCAACAGCTTATTGGCGGCAGCAATCGCCTCGTTGGCTGTCAGCAGGGATTCCCGGTGTGCCGCCGCCGGGGCAGCTTCGGCGGTCACCGAACGTTGAAGACCTTCTAAACGTTCCAGAGCCAAACGCTGTTGAGCCACATAAAGGCCGGTGATGACATACAGAGCAATCAACATCGCCGCAAAGAAACCGCCAACGCGCAGTAAGCGGGCTCGATACAGTTTGTCACGCTCCACCTCGCTGTAGCCTTGCAAGGTAATCCACGCACCTTCATGGGTAACCCACAACTCTGGAGGCGCCGATTCAATGTCTAAATCGGTGTCGGACAGCCATTGCCTCAGGGCACTTCGCGAAGCCACAGCGAAGGTGATGCTCAAGGTTTCCGGTGTTCTTGAAAGCTCTCGCCAGCCACTCACCGTGTCCTCTGCCGCAAAGGGGGAGTTAGCGGCAATCTCCATTGCCAGCACCGAAGCCAGCTCCGCCTCGGCAGCTGCTGGCACCGTTAAGGTCCTGGCTAAGAACAGTGATTCGGGGACCTCCAGGGCGTGACAACGACAATCTGTGTCCCGGGCGTCCGCAAGCGGTTCTCCACCCTGAAAAACCAGGGTTTCATCGGCCCCGTGTAATCGCACCGGCTCATCAAGTCGCGCCCGTATCGGCGAAGACGTAGAAAATAGAAAGTCTCGCCAGGCTGACACCCACAGTCGACCAAGAGATCGAACATCGTAACCAAACAGCGACCATTGCGAGTCGTCCATTCGATTAGCCAAGGAGTCCGACATGCTACTTGGCCCGGGGAACCATGCGTACGGGCTCGGTGCGAAGCACAGCCCAGGGAAAGCCATCGCGGCCGCCACCGAGACGTATCCAACGGCGCCGCAGCCAAACATCCCGATCCTCTCGTACCAGGGCATCTACTCGAAACGCACCACCAGCCACGCCCTGTGCGGGACCAACGGGATTCGGAGCGAGCAAGTTTTCCTGTCGGGCGCGAGACCGCGGCCTGAGCTGCTGTAGCTGCACTAGGTTACGAGCCTGGCCGTTCCCGGCCGACGGCCCTCGGAGAGAGGAACCTGCACCGCCGGTGACCGTCACGAAGTCCCGCAGCGCCTCCAGCGTAACGCGGTTCACACCCGGAACATTCAAGAGGTCTTCCAAGCTATTCAACTGTAGTGCCGTGCCGGATCCACGATTGCGATATTGTACAACAGCCCTGGCCACGGCTTGGCTGGACGACGAGCTGCCCACACCGGACAGCTCTGCCAGGGCCGCCAGGTCCGCGGGGGTCGCCGAATTCAGATTCACCAACATTTGCTCAGGCACTGCCAAAACACTGATCACCTTGTCCCCAACTCGATACTGAGCCTGGGGTAATAGGTTCCCCGCCCCACCACCGGCCCGAAACCGGCCATCCAGCAGGTCGCTCATGAGCAGGCGAATTGCGCCATCGCCGGCCGCAGTTACCTGAGCACGACTTAAATGCACACTCGCCAACCGGGTATCTGTCCGCGCCGTTACGACAAGGCCCGCAACGAGTAGCGACAAGCCCGCGATAAACCAGACAACAACCGCCAAGGCCACGCCCCTTTGGCGCATTCCAGGAGCACCACGGCAGATAAGCATTCTCCGCGCAGGAAGAGCGCTCATCGCGCTACCTGCATAACAATATCAGGCCAGAAACGCTTCCCGGCCTGAACCTGCAAACGCACCCAACGCGGCGCACCCCGCTCATCCCACTGTTGCTGCCAGGGCCCGTCCACGACGCGACGATAGGCCACATCAAAACGCTGCACGTCGCTAATTAACGTACGCGAGGCCGCGTTATTCCAGTCGCCAACACGACCCGCCCGGTCCGGCTTCTGCCAGCGAAGCACCACCTCAGAGCCTTCGAGGGCCACTCGAACGGCATAACTGCCTCCCGAGCTCTCTCCGAAGCGGACTACTGAGCTCCATAGCAAGGAGGTTGGCGAAGCCTCAAACAAGGTCAGACCTCCGCCACCACCCCCGAGGGAAAGCCCCCCCGAATCGTCACCGACAATGGCGGATTCCATCGCGTCACGGAGAAAACTGCTTACGGAGCGTATTTCATCATTGCGCAGGGTGAGACGCTCCAGGGAGCCCTGGGTATTGCCCAGGGTGCGCAACGCGGTGACCGTGGCGAGCATGATCATTGACAGGATCACCAGGGACACCATCATCTCGATGAGGGTGAAGCCCGCACTTTGGCGAGACACGGCATTCACGGGCGAACCCCTACGGACTCACCGGCTACTACCGAGTGGAGTCGCACTTCACGCCAGCGGGTACCGTCGGGCCAACTTACGGACACATCCAATTGCTGCAGGCGTCCGCCATCCAACGCGGACCCTACGGGCCGCGCAACGGGTGAGGCGACGACTTCCCAACGAAAACCGCCAGCGGTTTCACCACGTTTACTCGTACCTTGGAACGGTACAGCGCTATTGTCGGCGACCAGGGATCGAGCCAACTCCACGGCATAGGCAAAGCGCTGATCCGTACGCACGTTGCGCGTCGCCCCACTCGCCGCCTGGTAGAGAGCTCCCAGAGCCAAGGCAAGGATGGCCATGGTGACGACCATCTCAAGAAGCGAGAATCCTTTAGAGCGGCCTTTTCGCGGCACTGGACGAGGCACTGAGCTTACGATCCGGTTTGCAGCGGTTGGAGCGACACGCGCCCGACGAGCCAGTCCACATTGACGGCGGTGCCACTGCCATCTTTACGGCGCAAATCAATGCCACCCCCGCTGGAACCACCCTCAGGGTAAAAACGAATCACCCCCGTATCCGCATGATTAAGTTCGGCGGCACCATGAACCGTTAGGCTTACGCTACGGGGAAGTTCGTACTCCCTGCTCTCCGACCAAATTCGTCGAATCGCCGGGCGCACCATGACATCCTGCATACGCCCACTTGATAAGGCTCTTTCCCGGGCTTCCTGAAGCAAAGCCATGGTTGTGCGAGCAGCTTCGCGAGCCTGCATACCGTCGTAGAACCGTACGCTCGCCGGAACGGCAACGGCCAGGAGCAACCCAGCGATGGCCATAGCAACCATCAGTTCGACAAGAGAAAACCCGCGCATGGGCACCCGCGGATCGGCCAGGGAGTAGGCCCCGTTATTGCCAGTTGCCGACGTCGGCATCCTCGCCATCACCACCGGCGGTACCATTTTGCCCATAGGTGTAGATGTCGATATCGCCACGCTCACCCGGGTATTTATAGTGGTAAGCGTTGCCCCAGGGATCATCCGGCACGTCGTTCTTAAGGTAGGGGCCGTTCCATCCCGATGTTCCTCCCGGCTTGGTGACCAGCGCTCCCAGCCCCTGGGCCGTGGAGGGATAGCGACCCACATCCAGCTTATACATCTCCAAGGCCTGCTCAAGGTCACGGATCTGGATCAGCGCAGTTTTAGTTTTGGCGCCGCCCAGGGTATTCAGTACCTGCGGCCCCACCAGACTCATGAGCAAGCCCAATATGGCCAACACCACGAGCAGTTCCATCAGGGTGAAACCCGCACTCTTAGATGACAGTCTTGGTTTCATGGCTCTTTCTTTCTTCAAAACGAATTCCTTTGGATAGCTACAAAGCGAGATCGTTCACGGACAAGATGCCCATGAGTATCGCAATGATGATCACGGCAATGATGGCGCCCATGGCCAGAATGAGCACTGGTTCAAGGAGCGTCAGGCCTCTTTTCACCCCGGCATTCACATGATCGTCAAACACCTTAGCCAGCTCCAACATCATGGTATCGAGGGCGCCAGACTCTTCGCCAACGCGGGTCATCTGAATCACCATCGGGGTAAACATCTTGGTCTCCACAAGCGCGACGGAGATTCGCTGCCCTTCTTTAACCGCAGGCGGCAAGGCACCCAGGGCCTGACGCAAAACGGTATTTCCTACGGTTTCAATGGCGATATCAATGGCCCGAAGCAAAGGCACTCCATTGCCCAGAAGGGTTCCCAGGGTGCGAGCAAAACGCGCCATCTCAAATTCAAAAACAATATTGCCAACAAGTGGCAGGGTGAGTTGCCTACGATGCCAGCGTTGTCGACCCGCTTCGCTGCGCAACCAGCTGCGTAACCAAAAAACCGTTCCAGCGATGAGCAGGGCCAGAATCCAAAACCAGGCCTGGATGAAATCCGCCGAGGCAATAACCGCGCGGGTTAATACCGGCAAGTTATCACCCATGTCATTGAACAGGGTCTCGAACTGCGGCACCACGAAGGCGAGCATGATAACCACCGAAAGCGCAGCCACTACCAGCAGGATCGCCGGATAAATCAATGCCGAGACCACACTATCTCGATTCGCCTTCGCTTCTTCCAGGTGAGCGACCAGACGGTCGAGAACCGCAGACATCTCTCCGCTGGCCTCTCCACTGCGAACCATGCTGAGATAGAAACGACCGAAAAGATCCGCATAGGGCTCCAGGGCAACGCTGAGGGCCTTGCCGTCTTTCACGGCCTTGAGTACGTCTTGGAGCAGCGCACTCATCGACGGTAACGCGGCCATGTCAATGAGCACCTTGAGAGAACGGTCCAGGGGCAACCCAGCGCGCAGCAGCACCGCAAGCTCGGTGGTCATAGCCAGCACATCTTGGGCGGAAGGTGTTCGCCCCTGCGTTCGCCCAACGGCGCTCCCAGCGGTATCAAGCGTAAGGGAGAGCAAGGTGAGCCCACGGGCACGCAGCTGTCTTGAGGCGAGCTCTTGTCCAGCGGCTTCCAGGGTTCCGTCGACGGTCTTACCGTCTCGTCCGACGGCACGATAGTAGAAGGTTGCCACGGTTTCAGGCCGGCAAGGACTGCAGAGGACTCACTTCCATCCCTGCCTGGTCGTATTCCGCGGCGTCCGCCTCGGACTGGTCCTGGGTTACCCGCAGCACCTCCTCAAGAGAGGTCACGCCGCGAGCCACTTTGCGCAGACCATCCTCATACAGCGTGATCATGCCTTGCTCTCGGGCAGCCCCATGTAATTGGGTAGCATCAGCGCCAGACTGGACGACTCCGCGAATCGTGTCATCAAGAGCAAACAGTTCGTGGATCGCCGTGCGGCCCGCATAGCCCGAGTGGAGACAGTGTTCGCAACCCACGGCCTCATAGACCGTGCGGTTGCCCGCAGGCATAAAACGCTGAATACCGTAGCGCGTCATAGCCTCGTCGGAAAGGGAAACCGGCGTTTTGCAGTGTTCACAGAGCGTTCGCAACAAACGCTGGGCAAGCACCCCATTTACCGACGAGGTGATGAGGTAGCGCTCGATACCCATGTCCTCGAGTCGAGTAATTGCTCCCGCCGCCGTATTGGTATGGAGCGTAGACAGTACAAGGTGTCCGGTGAGCGCGGACTGCACGCCAATTTGCGCCGTTTCCGAATCGCGCATCTCGCCGATCATGATGATATCGGGATCCTGACGGAGGATAGCCCGCAACGCCCGGGCAAAGGTCAGCTCTATCTGACTCTGCACCTGAATCTGATTGACCCCCGGGAGCTGGTACTCCACGGGATCCTCTACGGTAATGATCTTACGATCGTGCGCGTCCATAGATGCCAGGGAAGCGTAGAGCGTTGTGGTCTTACCGGAACCC
The DNA here is from genome assembly GCA_002428935.1 of Halieaceae bacterium UBA6060. GTDB lineage: Bacteria > Pseudomonadota > Gammaproteobacteria > Pseudomonadales > Halieaceae > Congregibacter. The sequence continues at coordinate 26,000 of DIYG01000102.1, read as the reverse complement.
GTGGGCCCGGTTACCAATAACACCCCATGGGGCCGGGTGAGCAGTTCCTGAAACCGCTGCAGAGTGTCTTCGGAAAACCCCATATCGGGGAGGCTCAAGCGAATGCTCTCTCGATCCAGCACCCGCATAACGATGCTCTCGCCGTGGACCGTCGGTATAGTCGATACGCGCAGATCCAACTCATGACCTTTTACGCGGGTCATGATACGCCCGTCCTGAGGGAGCCGTCGCTCGGCAATATTCATCTGCGACAGCAGCTTGATTCGCGAGGCGATAGCCGGCGCAAGGCTTGGGGAAGGTGGATCGGGCATATCCTGCAAAACACCGTCTACGCGATAGCGCAGATGCAAACCGTCTTCAAAGGGCTCGATATGAATATCCGACGCAGACAGATCCAGGGCGCGATGAATAAGCTGATTGACCAGACGAATCACCGGTGCTTCGCTAGCCAAGTCGCGTAAATGCTCGATGAACTCATCGTCACTCTGTCCGGCAAACTGATCGAAGGCGCCGTCATCAGCACCCTCCTCCGCTGACTCTTCGCTAAGCATTTGCTCCAGAACGCGCGAGATATCCGAATCTGTCCCGAGGCTCAGCTCTACGTTTTGCTCAACGGCCATGGCCAGCGCTTTACGGAGATAGGGATCCTGGGGCACCGCCGCAGCGAAGGTCACGAGGCTATCGGTAACGGCAATGGGGACAACATTGTTGCTGACAAGAAATTCTCGACTAACACCGCTGAGACTGGGCAGCGTTTCAGGGTAGTCGCCGGCAGCGAGGAGCGGCACAGCGAGCTGCCGGGCCAAGACGTGGGCGACATCGGTTTCCGACACCAGTCCTAACTTGACCAACACCCTCCCGAAGAGGTCACCCATTTCGGCCTGCGCCAGTAAAGCGCGCTCCACATCGCGAGGGCTGAGCTTGCCCTCGGCTTGCAGAAGCTCGCCGAGTTTCTCCGTCGTCACTATTTGCCAGGCCCCACTGAACTCAATGCCATGATTTTGGCCCGCCGGCCGAAAATCCCAGATGCGAAATTCCCGCGGAACTCCGTCCTCATCTGACGTTTCAAACGCCGAGAAATTCAGCGCAGTTTAGCATGGGAGGTTGTAGCCCCGGGCGAAGGACCGGGGCTTTGCCGCTGATCAGGCTTCGAAGGCATAGTCCTTGAATTGGTCGCGGAGACCCACTTTGTGGATCTTTCCCGTCGCCCCGTGGGGTAACTCGTCGACAAACTCCACCGCATCGGGTGTCCACCATTTGGCGATCTTGCCGTCGAACCAGGCCAGCATCTCTTCGCTGCTCAGATCTTGACCATCGGGCGCACGGACCACCACCAGCAAAGGACGCTCGGACCATTTCGGATGATAGCGGCCTATCACCGCCGCTTCCGCCACCTTCGGATGGTCCGTAGCGACGTTCTCCACATCGATAGAAGAGATCCACTCACCCCCAGACTTGATTACGTCCTTCGTCCGGTCCGTGATGGCCATGTAACCCTGTGCATCGATGGTGGCCACATCTCCAGTCTCAAACCAGCCCTCTTCGCTGTGGGCATCGGAGGCGCCTTCAATTTCGTAGTAGTTCGAACAAATCCAGGGCCCGCGTACTTTCAGGGACCCAAAGGCCTCACCATCCCAGGGCAGCTCCTTGCCTTCGTCGTCGACGATCTTCATCTCAACACCAAAGATCGGCCGCCCGGCCTTGAGGCGCTGCTTGGCGAACACCTCTTCGCCGTATTCGTCGCGAGCCGCCGTGCTTTCGTTTACGGACCCCAGGGGACTCATTTCCGTCATACCCCAACCCACGCGAGTCTCTACCCCGTAGCGGTCAAAGTCCTCCATAACGGAAAGTGGACAGGCCGCCCCACCGACGATAATGCGCTTCAACGACTCCACCGTATTCCCTGAAGCCTTGAGATACGCGAGGAGGCCGAGCCAGACGGTCGGCACGCCGGCGGACATGGTCACTCCCTCTTCGTTGATCAATGCACTGAGCGTCTCACCATCACCCATTTTGTTCCCCGGATACACCAGCTTGGCGCCAACCATGGGGCAGGCGTAGGGTGTGCCCCAGGCATTGACGTGAAACATGGGCACGATGGGCAGTACGGCGTCTCGCGCCGAAAGGCCCATGGCGTCGGGCATCAACGTGGCGTAGGCGTGGAGCATGGTGGAGCGGTGCGAGTAGAGCACGCCCTTGGGGTTGCCCGTGGTGCCCGAGGTGTAACACAGAGCACAGGCTTCTCGCTCGTCGAGATCAGGCCAGGTGAATTGATCCGAGTGGCCATGGACCAAACGCTCGTAGCAGGTCACGTTGGACAGCTTGGTATCGGGCATGTGGTCTTCCGTGGTCAACACCACCCACTCCCGCACGTTGGGACACTGGCCGGCCACGGCTTCGATCAACGGCATGAAATCCGGATCGACAAACACCACCTGATCATCAGCATGATTGATGATGTAGACAATTTGCTCGGGAAACAGACGGGGGTTGATCGTGTGGCACACGTAACCGCTGCAGGCAGTGGCGTAATAGGTTTCAAAGTGTCGGTAATCGTTCCAGGCCAGGGTTGCGATACGAGAGCCACGCGGTAACTTCCAGGCGGCCATGGCATTTGCCAACTGCCGGGTCCGTTTGAAAGCTTCGCGGTAGGTGTAGCGATGCCGGGGATTATCGCGAGTCACAGAGACGATCTCCTGATCGCCGTGGACCTGCTGCGCGTGCTGCATGATCGAGGTGATGGTCAGTGAGACATCCATCATCAAGCCGTTCATGGGTAACTCCTTTTTCTAATGCTGCCGGGTAACGGTTATGCCAGGGTCGCGGCGGAATCTATACGCCTTCGCCCACCACCCATGGCGTGGTTTTATTTTCTTGCTGTATACGCGAGCGAAACTCACAACGCAGTCCAGGTATTTTGTGCGCGCTTCGCCCTACCCTCCCGCTCAAGTTTTATCAGATGCGCCTCCATGGACAGTTTTGCCCAGGGGTGGAGTGACGGATCCACATCGTCGTAGACCACGGTCACCAGCGCATCCATGTCGCTCGTGCCTAACTGCTCAAGACCAGCCAGGACCTTACGCTCTCGGCCCAGGCGGTGATCCACGAGCTTTTCTACTTCCTTGCGACTGTCTTCAATGAGCTCCCCATGCCCGGGTGCCACACTATCAATAGGGTACTGCAGTAGGAGCTGTAGTGAGGCGATATAGGCCTGCATGTCGCCACCGGGGGGAATAATCACCACGGTACTGCCATTCATAATGTGATCCCCGGCGAACAACATGCGCTCTTCTTCGAGGAGAAAGCAGTAATGGTTACTGACGTGTCCCGGTGTATGCAGGGCCATGAGCGTCAGCTCGGGGGTTCGCAGCTCAAATTCGTGATGTAAGGTGCTGTGAGGGCGAAAGGTCTCGTCCTGATGGTCATCGCCCTCGGGTAACGCACCAATTACCGTGGCGTCCGTGGCCTCCGCCACAGCCTTCCACGCGGGAGAGTGATCTGGATGCGTGTGGGTGCAAACGATATAGCGAATGCGGCCCGCACCGGCGGCGAGGATGGCGTCGACGTGGCGATCAATGGCCGGCCCTGGATCTAGAACAACAACCTCCTCTTCGCCCAAAAGATAGGTGTTTGTCCCCGGCCCAGTCATAGGCCCGGGGTTAGGGGCAACGAGTCGTCTAACCCGCTGGCTCAGCCGCCAGGGCACACCAGGATCGAGCATCTCAAATCAACTGGGCAATCGGTACCACGGGATCGACGTCAGCGTCGTAATCCACTCCCGGTACCTCAAAGCCAAAGAGTTGCAGGAATTCCTGTCGATAGCCGTCAAAGTCCGACAGCTCACGGAGATTGTCCGTGGCTATCTGCTCCCAAAGCTCACCGACGGCGGTCTGAATCGCTGGGTCCAGCTCTTTGCGATCGGCACGCAAGCGACCTTCCTCATCCCGATGAGGATCACGGCCGTAGAGCGACTCACGGAACAAGCCATCAATCTGCTCGATGCAACCTTCATGGACTCCCTTGGCCTTCATGACCTTGAACAGGATCGCCAGATAGATGGGCATTGCCGGGATAGCTGCGCTGGCCTGGGTAACCACGGCCTTTAGGACGGAAACCCGAGCATCACCGCCGGTGGCGGCGAGCCGCTCGCGAATGTCGATCACTCGACGGTCCAGGTCTTGTTTCGCCGCACCAATAGTGCCGTGCCAGTAAATGTCCCAGGTAAGCTTTTCACCGATGTAGGTATACGCCGTGGTCTTGGCGCCATCGGCGAGAGCCCCTGCTTGATCCAGCGCATCGATCCAAAACTGCCAGTCTTCGCCGCCCATGACCGCGACCGTGTTGTCTATCTCCTCCTGACTCGCCGGTTCGAGATGAAACTCCTGTATTTCACCTTTATCCGTGTTGATGCCTTTCTGGGTAGTCGGCTTGCCAATGGGCTTTAGCGTTGAGCTGTGGAGCTCGCCCGTGACCGGATGCTGACGACGAGGAGCCGCGAGACTGTAGACCACGAGATCCACCTGCCCCATATGAGCTTTGATTTCGGCGATGGCCCGCTCTTTTACTTCATCGCCAAAGGCATCGCCATTGATACTTCGCGCGTAAAGCCCAGCGGCTTCTGCCTGCTGATGGAATGCGGCAGAGTTGTACCAGCCTGCGGTTCCGGGTTTGCGCTCCGTGCCTTCTTTCTCAAAGAAAACACCCAGCGTATCCGCGCCCGATCCGAAGGCCGCAACGATGCGCGATGCCAGCCCGTAACCCGTCGACGAGCCGATGACGAGGACTCGCTTGGGTCCATCTTCTATGGGGCCCTGGCGGCGAACATAATCTATTTGCTGGCGGACATTCTCGGCGCAACCCACGGGGTGCGTGGTGGTGCAGAGAAACCCGCGCACACGCGGTTTGATAACCATGGTGAAAGCCCTTTTTATCCGAGGTTTTGGGACCCTGTGCGAGGCGCCGATACTAGCACAGGGATCGCATCACAAGGTCATCGATGATCCCGCAGGTTACTGATCCAAACGGTCTGATACGGTGCTAGAAGCATTGAACTGGTATCGCAGTCTTTACCGCTGATGAGGTCTGACCACTGCTGAGCTTCTATGAGATTGATATCGGACAGATGCAGGGTCTTCGGCTCGCAACTGACGTTACTGACGCAGAAGATGCTTTGGCGCCGGTCCATGCTCTGGCGCCAGAACCCGAACAGAGCCTGCCCCAGATGCAGGGTGAACTGTGTCGCGTTGGGATGGAAAGCCGCCTGGCGCTGACGAATGGCCAGCAAGGCCATAATGCGCCGGAAGATCTGTGCATTTTCCGAATCCGTATCTGCCAGCAACTCGGCCAGCTCATCCGCATCCCATTGACGCCGATTGATCGCCCGTTTTTGTCCCGTGACCTCAAGACGCTCAAGATCATTGTGGGTTCCCAAAAGACTGTGGATATAGATTCCGGGTATGCCCTCTAACCCGAGCATAATGTTGTGGGCACAGACAAACCGATCTATCCCTAAGTCATCGGCGCCATGGACCGTTCCCTGGAGGGCATCCAGGAGGGCGATATTGATTTCGTAGGGCTTGTTCTTCCCACCTTCGAGGGCCCGGTAAGACACCTGCCCGCCAAAGCGGCGCATGGTATTGATAAGCGTCTGTAGCTCCTCGTCGGACAACAGACCTTCCGCCGGGCGCAACCCAATCCCATCGTGGGAGGCAATAAAGTTGAAGTACGCCGTGCCGTGCTGAGGCGGCGGCATGCTCATCATCCACTGCTTAAGGTAAAAACAGTCACCGGTAACGAGGGTGTTTACTAGCAGCGGCGGTAAGGAAAAGTTGTAAATGCAGTGGGCTTCGTTGGAATTACCGAAATACGACAGGTTTTCCTGATTGGGGATATTCGTTTCCGTGATGATCATCGCATCACCACGGGCATGCTCGATCAGCGTCCGCAATAGGCGGACGATTTCATGAGTCTCGCGCAGATTCAGACAGCTGGTGCCCGGGGTTTTCCACAGAAACGCGACCGCATCCAGACGGAAAATACGCACCCCGTTGTCCAGGTAGTGACGGATGATTTCCACCATCCGTTTGAGCACCTCGGGATTGCGGAAGTTGAGATCAATCTGATCGTGGCTGAAGGTGCACCACACCTGTCGCGTCCCGTCGTGGGCCTCAACCTCCCGCAACAACGGTGAGGTTCGCGGTCTCACCACTAGAGATAAATCATCGTCCGCTGATGCGGTGGCAAAGTAATCTCGACCGGGCTCTTCGTCGCGGAGAAAATTGTGGAACCACTCGCTGGAGCCCGAGCAGTGATTGATCACCAGATCCGCCATCAAATCGTACTTGGCGCCGATGGCCAGCACGTCGTCCCAGTCACCAAGGGGCTCGTTGACTTTGAGGTAGTCGACAACGGCAAATCCGTCGTCGGAGCTCCAGGGATAAAATGGCAGGATATGCACCCCCGTGAGCAATCCATCGGCGTGATTATCTAACCAACGCTTCAAGGTCTTTAACGGGCGCTCGCCATCGCGAACAATGCTATCGGCGTAAGCGATCATCAACGCATCGCGTTGGTCCCAGTGGTTGAGATAGGCCTCGGGCTGAGGCAACCAATGCTGAAGGCGCATGATGTCCAGCAGCTCCGCCGCCAGATCACGCATCTCATCATTGATGTCGCCATCCGTGTACACCGCCGCCAATAGCTGGGCGACGCGACGCAGAAGACCGGGAACGGGGATGGCCCCGCTCGCGGTAAAATCAGCTTGAGGCATACTCCGCGGTGTCCTCTTCCACTGCCTGAAGCAACCGATCCAGCACGCTGGGCATGGCACTGCTCACCCGAGACCAGCTGGGGATAAAGGGGCGCTCCATGGGTCGATCAAGGAAAGCCTCACCGGCTTTCATAATGTTTTCGGCGAAGAGCTCCACCGCTCGCTCTTCTACATGTAGATCATAATCGAGTCCATTCATCACCGCATCGTTGTGGTAGGTCTCTACGAAATCCAGGGCGATGCGGTAATAGCTGGCTTTAAGGGACCGGAAGCTCTCGGAGCTAATCACTACTCCGCGGGTGGCGAGCTTGCGAAACAGAGCCTTACAGATATCGATCGACATGCGCGACAACCCAGCGGAGGCATCCTCGGCCGAGAGTTTCTGATGCTTGTGGTCGTAGCGATCTGCTATATCAGCCTGACAGAGGCGATTGTTGGCGTAGTTTCGGTACATCTCGGACAGCACACCGATCTCAAGACCCCAATCACTGGGAATCCGCAGATCCGTGAGCACATCGCGACGAAAAGAGAATTCGCCCGCCAGGGGATAACGAAAACTGTCCATGTACTCGATGTATTCCACATCGCCCATGGTTTTCTTCAACGCTCGCAGCAGCGGCGTGACCAGCAGTCGGCTCACCCGGCCATTGATCTTGCCGTTCGCCACCCGGGCGTAGAAACCCTTACAAAACTCGTAGTTAAAGCGAGGGTTAGCGACGGGATAGATAAGCCGTGCAAGCAGAGAGCGCTCATAGGTGAGTATGTCGCAGTCGTGAATGGCGATGGATTCTGCGCGGTTAGCGGCCAAGATATAGCCCATGCAATACCAGACGTTACGACCCTTACCCTCTTCTCGGGGCGCGAGGTCCATTTCGCGAAGCTCCGCGTCCAAAGCCCGAAGCCGGGGACCATCGTTCCACAGCACCCGGTACTCCTGCGGTAGGCGAGAGAAAAACTTCAGCGCGTCCCGGTATTGATCTTTGGTGGCCCGATCCAGGCCGATCACGATTTGGCTGAGGTATGGGACCCGGGTGAGATGATCGACGATGCGCGGCAGAGCTTCACCTTCCAACTCGGAATACAGGGAGGGAAGCAAGAGACCCATGGGTCGCTGGCGGGAAAAGCTGACAAGCTCCGCCTCAAGTTCTTTAAGGGGGCGGTTGGACAGGTTGTGTAGCGTTGTGATGATGCCGTTCTGATAAAAATCCGCCATGCTCAAACCTCCTCAGGCGCTTGCTCAGTCCCTTGATACAAGCCACGCAACCACTCGCGAACTCCCCAGGCCCAGGCATCGGGCCCTTCTCCGACACCGACGATGACATTTGCCTTACGAACGAGCTCAGGCAAGGGGCGATCGGGTGCGGGAATCAGAAGCGCGTGGTGGGCGACTTCCAGCATCGGGACGTCGTTTTGCCCGTCACCGATAGCCAGATCATAAACAGCCGCCTCGCCCGCCGCCAGCGCGAACTGCCTTCGTAACCAATTCAGTGCATCACCTTTGGTGCTATCGCCGCCGACGCTGTAAAAACGACCACCGCGGAGCACTCGTGCACCACAAGAGGTCAGCTTTTCGATGAAGTGCGCCAGATCTTCCTCGGAGCCTCGCCATTGCACGGGCTCCGTATATTCTCGCTGGTTGGCCCGGGCCGCATCCTCGGAACGCAAACCGGTCATCGCTACGATGCCATCCACGCCGGCGGTGGCAAAATCTTGAAACGCACCGGGTAACGCCTGGCGTAAACCCTCCAAGGGCTCGGTCCAGCGACTTCGTGGCGGCACCAATTCCCGAACCCAGTAGCCATCACGATCCTCCGAGCCCTGGGGCTGCGACCGAAAATAGCCTTTTGGTATGAGCACGGCGGCGCCGTTTTCGACAATAAATGGATGTTCGTTACCCATCTCCTCACGCAGGGCCAACATCTCTACCCGGGTCTTACTCGAGGCAAGAATCACGGGAATACGCATTTCCTCGAGCAGCTCGAGCATGGGCTTGGCCGGATCGTAGCGATAGCTGTGATGATCCAGGAGGGAGCCGTCAAGGTCTGTGACGACAAGGTAAACCGCGTTTTTCAAAGGCTCAGGATTCCAGTCCACGAGCCTCGATAATGTTGCGCTTGGCGTTCAACTGCAATAGCACGTCGACGCTTTCAGGAAGGGATTTGAGACATTGCCGTGTATGGCGCTCAAAATGGGCGACAAATCGCTGCAGAGCCGCGTCGTCCATGAGGCCTGCACCAGCGCCGGCAACTGCGTCCCGGAGCTTTGCTTCCTGTTCGCTACGCCACTGCAGCACCTGCTCAAAACCTGGAGCAGCCAGCATCACCCAGTAGTCGATACGTCGATACAATGATTCGTAGTGCTCCAAAAGCTGTTGGTTACTGTAACGTCGCCAGATGCCTTGGGGATCCTCCTGGACCTCTAAAGTGTTGAGAGGTGTATTCAGCTCTGTGTCGGGTACGGCTCGCGCACCCAGGCACCAGCCTTCCACCATCACAACCTGCACGGGTGAGCGAATCATCGTCCAGCGATCCACCGGCGCGCGATCATCCGCTGCCTTATCGAAACGAGGTACGGCGACCTCGACCTCCGCCCTTTGAGACAGAGCTTCAAGGATGGCGGCGAGTAAAGGTAAATCGTGAGTTCCGGGCACTCCCCGGGTCAGAAACAAAGGATGAACCTCTGACGCCAAAGCTTCGCGCTCAGCTCTCGTTAAATAAAAATCGTCCAAAGAAAGCGCGATCGATGTGAGGTCGTAGTCCGCCTCGAGCGCCTGACAAAGATAGTCGCAGAGCGTGCTCTTTCCTGAACCCTGGCTACCATTGACGCCAACAATCAGAGTCCTGGACGCCTCGACACGACGAGCAATTTGCTTCGCCAACGGATCGAAGTAACGCTCGGCCGTAGATAGATAGGCCTCCGGAAGCCGCTGCTCCTGCAGAAACTCCCCTCGCCAGCTGCGCTTGTTCATTACGGATCCACCAGAACTAGAGAAGCAGGCGTCGTAGGTCTCCCAGAAGCTGGCACAACTCCGTCATGAAACGCCCTGCGTCACCACCGTTGACGACGCGATGATCATAGGACAACGCCAGGGGCATTTGCAGGCGCGGCTGAAAGCTCGACCCGTCCCAAACCGGCTGGGTCTGGGCGCGACCAACGCCAAGAATAGCCACTTCCGGTGTATTCACGATGGGGGTAAACCCCCGACCGCCAATGGAACCCAGGCTTGAAATGGTAAAACCCGCTCCCTGCATATCAGCGGGTTTGAGCTTGCGATCCCGGGCTTTCCCCGCCAGCTCAAGGACCTCCTCTGCGAGTTCCCAGAGGGTCTTCTTGTCTACATCACGAAGCACGGGCACCACCAACCCCGCCGGCGTATCTACGGCCATACCGATGTGCACATAGCGCTTGTAGGTCAGGCTGTTGCCGCCATCACTCAGGGATGCATTGATCTTCTCGTGCCGCAGGAGAGCCACCGCACAGGCCTTGAGAAGAAAAGGCATCGGGGTCATCTTTGTGCCGCGACGCTCAGCCTCACCTTTAAGGGACTTGCGAAACGCCTCGAGTTCCGTGATATCGGCATCATCAAACTGCGTGACGTGGGGAACGTTAAGCCAGCTACGCTGCATATTCGCCGCGGTGACTTTGTCGATTTTGCTCCGCTCTACTACATCCACGGGACCAAAAGCGGAGAAATCCACCTCGGGAACTACTGGCAAGCCCGCTCCCGCCGTCGGCGCCTTATCGGCCTCCAGAGCCTTCTGCACATAGCTATGTAAGTCTTCTTTCAGGATTCGACCTCGAGGGCCTGAACCACGAACCGATTCCAGGGGCACTCCGAACTCCCGTGCCAAACGGCGCACGGCAGGGCCGGCGTAGAGCCCACTGGCGGCAGCCGCTTTCGCAGGCGCCGCCGCAGACGCTTTCGCTGCGGTCGCCTCACCCGCGCTGGACGGGGTGGCCGCCTCGGGAGTAACACCAGCACCAGGCTCAGCGGGGCTTGCGGGCTCCGTGGCCTGAGGTTTCTCAGCCACCTGCGCCGCGGCGCCCGAAACAGCGAGGACAAGAATAGGATCTCCCTCGCGGATTTGCTGACCCTCGTCGACTTTTAACGCGAGAACCTCCCCCGCCATGGGAGATGGCACTTCCATGGAAGCCTTGTCAGATTCCAGCACGATCAGCGTATCGCCCTCGGCAACCCGATCGCCGACCGCCACCGCTATCTCTATAAGATCGACAGCTTCGTCGGTGCCAATATCCGGGACGGGAACCTTGTGCTCCGAAGAAGCAGCGTCATCCTTCGCTGCGGGCTCCGGATCGGCCTGCGTCGCCGTTGGCGCGCTCTCCTCGGATTCTTCTGGCGGCGAAGTTGCCCCCTCGCCGGCGTTCACCGAGTCATCGCTTTCCCCGGCGATCTCGATAATCGCGACCGGCGCACCCTCCGTAAGCTCATCGCCTTCTTTGGCGACCACCTCGACCACCGTCCCTGCCAGCGTGGAGGGTATTTCCATGGATGCTTTGTCAGACTCCAGGACGATCAGCCCCTGTTCTAACTCTACGTTGTCACCGGGAGCGACGAGCACTTCGACGACTTCGGCAGCATCCGATCCACCGATGTCCGGTACTACAACAGTTTCCTTAGCCACGTGTTCTCTCCTTATTCTGCGGACAGACCGCGGGTTAGACGGTTGTAGGGTCGGCTTTACTGGCGTCGATACCGAGCTTATCGCGGGCCTCAGCCACCTGCTGCAAGGTGAATTCCCCCTTGTCGGCAAGAGCTTTTAGGGCGGCCAGCACTACGAACTCGCGGCTCACCTCAAAAAAGTGTCGCAACTGCGATCGTGTATCGCTGCGTCCAAATCCGTCGGTTCCCAGCACATAGAAGGGTGCAGGACACAGACCACGGAGCTGCTCCGAGAAGCTTTTCATGTAATCCGTGGCAACCACCACCGGCGCATCGCTGCCCTGGAGCTTCTCCGTGAAGAAGGGAACCTGGGGTTCCGCATCGGGATTCAGAAGGTTCCAGCGTTGGGCACGCTTACCATCGCGATCCAGCTCATTGATGCTGGTGAGACTCCAGACCTCCGCATCTACACCGTAATCGGCGCGCAGTATTTCCGCGGCCGCCTCGACTTCACGAAGGATACTTCCGGCGCCGCCCAGGCGAATCTTTGCCGTGCCACTCTCAGCTTCATGGAGGCGATACATCCCGCGAACGATGTCATCGCTAACACCCTCCGGCATGGCCGGCTGGGGATAGTTCTCGTTCATGGTGGTGATGTAGTAGAAACGATTCTCCCGCTCCGCATACATACGACGCAGGCCGTCCTGGATGATCACCGCTAGTTCGAAGGCATAGGTCGGGTCGTAGCTGACGCAGTTGGGAATCGTCGAAGCCAGAATATGGCTGTGGCCGTCCTGATGCTGCAGACCCTCGCCATTCAGGGTAGTTCGCCCCGAGGTAGCACCGATAAGAAAACCTCGGGCCTGACTGTCACCGGCGGCCCAGGCCAGATCGCCGATTCGCTGGAAGCCAAACATGGAGTAGAAGATATAAAAGGGCACCATGGGGTAGTCACTGGTGCTATAGGAGGTGGCCGCCGCCAGCCAGGCCGAGGTAGCACCGGCTTCGTTGATCCCCTCCTCGAGAATCTGCCCCTTGATGTCTTCCTTGTAGAACATGATCTGGTCCGCATCATGGGGGGTATACCGCTGGCCCACGGAGGAATAGATGCCCAACTGACGGAACATTCCCTCCATGCCGAACGTACGCGCCTCATCGGGGACGATCGGTACCACGCGATGACCAATGGCCTTGTCCTTGGCCAGGGTAGACAGCATCCGCACAAAGGCCATGGTTGTGGAAATACTGCGCTCACCGCTCCCTTTGGTTTGTGCACTGAAGGCATCGATGCCTGGCACCGGCAAGACCTGCGCTTCGCTGCGGCGGGCCGGGATGTAACCCCCCAGCTCCTTGCGTCGCTCGCGCATGTAGCGCATTTCCGGGCTGTTCTCATCCGGCTTGTAGTAGGGAACCTTGGCCAGATCCTTGTCGTCGATGGGAATCCCAAAGCGGTCACGGAAGGCCTTCAGGGCATCGATGTCGAGCTTCTTCAGGGAATGGGTTTCGTTGCTGGCCTCACCGGCTTCACCGGTGCCGTAGCCCTTAACGGTCATGGCCAGGACCACGGTAGGACGCTCGAACTGCCCAGCGGCTCGAGCGTAAGCGGCGTAGACTTTATATGGATCGTGACCACCTCGGTTGAGGTACATGATCTCTTCGTCTGAAAGATCTTTAACCAGCTCCAGGGACTCTGGGTACTTCCCAAAGAAGTGCTCTCGCGTGTACGCGCCGCCGTTAAACTTGTAGTTCTGGAGTTCTCCGTCGCAGACCTCGTCCATGCGCTTTTGCAGCATGCCCGCTTCATCGCGCTCCAGCAGCGGGTCCCACTTCCGCCCCCAGATAACCTTGATGACGTCCCAACCCGCACCGCGGAACACGCCCTCCAGTTCCTGAATGATCTTGCCGTTGCCACGCACAGGACCATCGAGGCGCTGAAGATTGCAGTTCACCACGAACACCAGGTTGCCCAGCTTCTCTCGGCCGGCAAGAGAAATGGCGCCGAGGGACTCCGGCTCATCGCATTCTCCGTCGCCCATAAAACACCAGACGTTGCGGTCCTTATGATCGACCAGACCCCGGTCCTGCTGATACTTCATCACCCGGGCCTGGTAGATCGCCTGAATAGGACCCAGCCCCATGGATACCGTAGGGAACTGCCAGTAGTTCGGCATCAACCAGGGATGGGGATAGGACGACAAACCATTACCGTCGACTTCGCGACGGAAATTGTCCAGTTGATCCTCGTTGAGCCGCCCCTCGAGGTATGAACGGGCGTACATGCCCGGAGCACTGTGCCCCTGATAGAAAACCAGATCGCCGGGGTGACCGTCGTCAGTACCGCGGAAGAAGTAGTTACAGCCAATGTCATAAAGGGTAGCGGATGACGAGAAGCTACTGATGTGACCGCCGAGCCCCTCGTCGTTGTCATTCGCTCGCATCACCATAGCCATGGCGTTCCAGCGTACGAGGGATCGAATGCGTCGCTCCATGAAAAGGTCGCCAGGCATCGGTTTTTGCTCGGCGGGGCTAATGGTGTTGCGAAAGGGTGTGGTGATTGCCGTGGGCAGTCGCACCCCGTTGTGAACGGCGTACTGCGCAACCTGTTGAATCAGATACTGCGCGCGCTGTTCCCCGGAGTGCTTAACCACGCTATCAAAAGCATCTAGCCACTCTCGAGTTTCGATGGGATCGGAATCGTCGATCATCGGTCATTGTCCCCGGTTACGCGCATTGCTATGCGCTGCGTTCACTATAAGTTCTATTTTAGAATTATCAGAGAGCGTCAGATGCTCTCTATTGGCCGGAGGCGATAATACTCTGGTTAATATTTCACCACAATCCCATAAGTCGTTGATTTATTGGTTCTATTTTAGAACTATACTCAGTTTAAATGATGCTTATTGAGGCAACGGGGAAGCCCTGCCGGTGGACAGCGCCAACAAGCCTGGGTATCGGTGCTTACAGGTAGGAGAAGACCCCGCAGCGGATCGCATCAGATCCGCTGCGGTAAGAGGAACAAGCTCAAAGAGGCGCCAGATCTATGGGGTATAAGGCATGATCCGTTCGTAGCTTTTGGGGGTCATCGAATGCCCGGCCATCAGTGTCTGGAAGCACTTCCCTACCGCCGGGGCTCACCCCCAGAAGAGAGCGCCGTTTATCGAGAAATACCTGTTGATAAGCGGCTTGCCACTCAGCAAAGGACACCGCAGACACCGCGTCAGCCATTTGCTGTGCGCCATCAAAAGCCCACTCGCGAAAAGCTATGGACTGCCAATAGGATTCCGCACGCTCACCCAGATTCTCGTGAGGTTTGAGGATGTCATTCACAAGGGCATCGCGGTGACGGAGATACTGCTCTTCACTGATCGTCGTGAGGGTTTCGTCCATGAAGCGCTCCATCGCCGCGAACACATCGGGCGCCGAATGGGACGGTGATTGGATCAGTAACATCAGGGCCGGCACGTCGTACTGGGGCCAGGCAAAGCTCGACACGATATAGCCCAGTTGCTGTTCCGTGCGGAGCTGTTGAAAGAATCCCGACTGAACGATTTGCGCCGTCAAGGCGACGTTCGCTCGGTCTTTCCATGTTTGACCCGCACCCTGGAGATACCACGCCACCACCGCGTCATCGTGCTGGATAGATGCTTCAAGCTGTAGGGACTCTCCGGCATCAACGGCCAGCACCTTCGGCGCGAGGGCCGGACTGCCCTGCCCCTCACCGAGGACCGCGTCCAGAGCCGACGCTAACTCCCCGATGGCGGTCTGCGGATAGTTCCCGTAAATGAGGGCCTCGACGCGAGCCGATTGCCAAAAGGCCTCGCGGTAGTCACGCAGCGTGTCCAGAGTCATCGTTTCCAGGGCCGAGATCAGCTCGGCTTCGTCATACTCGCCACTATTCACCGCCCGACGTATTTGGTCCATGAGCTGAGAGCTGGGACGCCGCGCCACAGTGTTTTGCAACGACAGCACCATCTCTCGCCGGATGCGCTCGAAGCGATCCTCGTCGAAATCCTGCTCCGCTATTGAGGCCAGAAGGTCCTCCAAAAGGAGAAGCTGTTTATCGTTGTAACCACTGACCCGCATGCTGATGCCCTGGGAGTGGCGATAGAAATTAAAACCAAGGCCCGCCAACAACGCGGGATAGGTGTATTCGTTCAGGGAATCCGTAACCATACGGGTATACAACGACGCTGTGGCCCGTTGTTCGGCACTGGCACTAACCAGCGGAGACCGGAAACTCACGTAGAGAGCCCCCTTGGGGACACGAAACTGTTCGGCCTGGCGGTACCAGATGCGCTTACGGGATTCGTCAAGGCGCAGTTGAGGCACCTCGCCATTGCCCTCGGCAATGGGCAGTAAGTCCACGTTTTCTGCAATGAACGGATTCGGCGCGGGGAGATGCAGATCCGGGCTACCATCGCTCGTCCAGCGGCTGAGCATGATGCGCTCAGGCCCTACCCGGGCAAAGGGCACTTCGTAGTAAGGGCTCTCCTGATCGGTGCTCACTTCCGGAGCCGTGAGGACCACCTGAGCCCGGTCTGGCGTCAACCATGCCAGGGCATCTTCGATCATAGCCCCGTCGTAGTCGGCCATAAGATACGGTCCCTGAAGGATGTCCTCGTCGGCGTAGTAATGCATGGAGTTACTGAGACTGCTGACATAACTGATGGGGGCCGTTGGCTCACGGAAGCGAAAGGCGAGCTTCGCCAGAGAGGACTGCTCCTGATAGATCCGCTCTCGCGGTCCCGTTTCCCGGAGCATGGCCAAATACGCGAACACTTCCTGTAACACCCGTTCGTACTCGGCAACCCCCTGCTCGGTCAGAGATACCGTTACGGAGAACAAGGCCCCGCCGCGCCAATAGAGCCCCGTTCCCGAAGACAGGGCATCGGCAAGCCCCTCACGCTTGAGCGCCGACAATAGACTGCCCTCACCCTCGTGTCCCACAAGGTTGGATATGTAGGCCATGGGCTTGGAGCGGTAGGCATCGCGAAATTCCGGAACCTGGAAGTTCACCTGAAGTTGCCGCGAGGTACCCAGCGGTTTCACGCGCACCAGCATCGGTAGTTGCGCATCGGCAAACAGCGGCTCCTCAAAGGGCTCCAGGGTGGTTTCAGCGTTGGGCACCGCGCTGAACATGTCTGTCACCAGATCCTCAAGCTCATCAAGAGATTCGCGGCCCAAGACAACCAGGCGCATGAGATTGGCGGAGTAGTGAGTCTCGTAGAACTTCAGCAAGTCTTCTCGTACCGGAGCGTCCTCGAGATCAGCAAGGCTCTCGAGGTTTCCCACGGCAAACTGACTAAACGGGTGGGCTGGGTTCATGTTCACCTGCAGAACATCCAGACCACGCCGCCCATCACTTTTGAGCCCCATCTGGTATTCGGCCTCTACGGCGTTGCGCTCACGCTCCACGTAGACCGCGTCCATATTTGGGGCGATAAAGAACTGCGCAAAGCGATCCAGGGCACCGGGAAGATGAGCCCCATCTACATCAAAGAAGTAGTTCGTATGCTCAAAGCTGGTGTAAGCATTTCGCGAGCCACCGTGCTCCGTAATAAACCGCTCGTATTCCGCGGCATCGGGGTACTTTTCCGTGCCTAGAAACAGCATGTGCTCGAGAAAGTGCGCCAGGCCGCCCCGTCCATCGGGGTTGTCACCACTGCCAACATGAACATCAAGGGATGCCGCCGCCTTGGGCGTGGACGGATTCGAAATGAGCAATGCCTTTAGCCCGTTGTCCAGGGTTACCAACCGATAGGCAAAGCGGTCATTGGGACTCTGGACCGGCGCGATTGCCGTTGCTGTGTCGGAGTCTCCCGGCTCCGTGGTCCCACAGGACGCCAGCACGACCAGAGATAGCAAAAGATAGGCGCGCAGAAACGAGTCCACGGCGTTACGAATCCACATAGTTTTACTCCGCGTTAGCAGGAACGGCGATCGGATCTCGCTTGGGCCAGGCGTAAATTACCGCCTTAATCAGTGTTGCCAGGGGAATGGCGAAAAACACGCCCCAGAGCCCCCAGATTCCACCAAAAAACAGCACCGCAACGATAATCGCTACAGGGTGAAGGTTAACGGCTTCTGAGAACAACAGGGGTACGAGCACATTACCGTCCAGGGTTTGGATAACGATATAGACCGCAAGCACCCAATAGAATTCCGAAGTCACCCCCCATTGAAAGAGCGCTACGGACGCCACGGGCAGGGTTACCAGGAAGGCACCAATGTAAGGAATGATCACCGAGAGGCCGACAAGCAAGCCCAGCAAAGCCGCGTAGCGTAGGTCGAGCCAGGTGAAACTCACATAGCTCACCGCACCGACAATAATGATTTCGACCATTTTCCCGCGGGCATAGTTGGAGAACTGGACGTTCATCTCGTCCCAAATCTTATTGAGCAGGGGCCGCTTGTCGGGAAGGAACGCGGCCAGCCATTGACTGATCTGGCGGCGATCTTTGAGCAGGAAAAACACGATGATCGGCACCAGCACGGCGTATACGGCCACGGTGAGTAACCCGGGAATTCCCGTGAGGGTTTTCGTGACCACGGTCTGACCCAGAGTAGCGATCTCTTTTTGCACCGTGACGCTGATCTCATCGACCTGGGCCTGACTGAACACCTCTGGATAACGCTCGGGGATGATGATCAACAAATCACGCCCCTGCTCGACCATCCGCGGCACTTCCGCGATCAGCGCCAGGGACTGACGCCACACCAACGGCAGTAGCCCCAACAGCACGGCAAAAAACGAACCCACGAACACGGTAAAGGCCAGAGAAAAGCCCAGCCAAGGCGGCAGCCCGAGACGGCAGAGCACGTTCACCACGCCCTGCACCAGATACGCCATCACAATGGCCGTGAGCAGCGGTGCGAGAATATCGCCAATGGTTGCGAGCAAAACCAGCGCAAGGAGCACCAGTACCAGCAAGAGCACCGACTCTTCTTCAAAGAGATAGCGTTCATACCACTTATTGAAGATTTCCAGCATCACACGATCTTTCTCAGAAGAAGACGGTACTCGCCATCGCGCTCCACGGCGCTCAGCAGTTGGTGACCACTCTGGCGGGAAAACACTTCAAAATCTCGTACCGAACCCGCATCGGTGGACAACAGTGACAAAACCTGACCGCCCTCAAGCCCATTCAGTGCCCGCTTGGCCATCAGCAAGGGCATAGGGCAACGGTGTCCTCGGGCATCAACTTCCTGGTCTACCTCGACCGGATCAACGTCGTTCTTGGGCATCGTAGGGGAAGCAGTCAATCGATAGGGTCCTTAGTCGGTCGCGGCGGCGAACTTCAGCGTCTATCTAGCGTCCAAGACGGTAGACTACCCATGAGGGACACAGGTCCTTCGCAGCCGTACTCGCGTAGAATACTGCATGCCCATGACCCCGACCAAGCCACAGGCTTTTATCCGCCCGTTGTCGCGCCAGCGTTTTGCCTCCTTTGTGATAACGCTGATTCTCGCCATGGGCGGGCTACCCGTCCATGGGGCCAACGAAAACCTCAAAATACCCAATCTCGGCGCATCGAGCAGCAGCCTCTTTTCTGCGGAGTATGAGTACCAGTTGGGCCGCGCGTGGCTGCGTATTTTTCGCAGTCAGGTCGAGACCGTCGATGACCCGTTGCTATTTGATTATCTGGAAAATCTTATCTTCAAACTGGTCACGCACAGCGAGCTTCAGGATCGGCGCATCGATCTGGTAGTGGTGGACAACCCCACTATTAATGCCTTTGCCGTACCCGGCGGCGTTATCGGCATCCACAACGGCCTACTTCTTCACGCGCAGACAGAAGACGAACTAGCCACGGTGATCGCCCACGAAATTGCCCACCTCAGCCAGCGCCACTTTTCCCGCCGCGTGGAGTTCGCCAGCAAGCAGCAACCCCTCACCCTGGCGGCCATGTTGGCCGGCTTTGTCCTGATGGCTACCGCCGGCAGCGACGTGGGTCTGGCAACGATCACCGCCGCCCAGGCCGCCGCCCAAGATTCGGCGTTGCGATACTCAAGAGGCAATGAAGCTGAGGCCGATCGTGTGGCCATGCAAACCATCGTTGATGCGGGCCTGGACCCTCACGCCGCCTCGGATATGTTCGAACGTATGCTGCAAGCATCCCGCTACGCCACCGGCAGTCGCATACCGGAGTTCTTGCGCACGCACCCGCTCTCGGAAAACCGGATCGCCGATACGCAGAATCGTGCCCGCCAGTATCCAAAGCAAATTCGCTCCGCCAAGTTGGACTATCAACTGATGCGTGCTCGAGTCGTCCACCATTTGGCCGACACGCCGGAGGAAGCCGTTGAACTGTTTACCAAGGAATTAAGTGGCTCTCCTCGCTCAACAGCGGCGGCCCGCTATGGGCTGGTCCTGGCTCTGACCGATGCGGGCCGCGCCGACGAAGCCGCCCTGGAACTGGACTCCATCTGGGCCGCTAAACCCAATCAGCTTGAGTACATCGTGGCCGACGCACGCATCGATATGGCGCGAAACGAACCCCATAAAGCGGCCGAAAAGCTGGCGGCTCGGTTACGCTTGCGGCCCGGTAATCATCCACTCACCATGGTCTATGCGGAAGCCCTGATGAACGACCAGCAGGCTCATGTGGCTGAAGAAGTGCTGGTCGAGCAAAGCAAGCGGCGCCCTGGAGACCCCTATCTCTGGTACCTCCTCGCCGAAGTACAGGGCCTCTCGGGAAATATCATCGGCTTGCACCAGTCCCGCGCCGAGTACTTCATATTGAAGGGTATTCTTGATGAAGCGGAGAAGCAGCTGCGCTACGCGCTGAAGCTGGTTACCGACGATTACACGACCGGCGCCAAGATCAATCAGCGATTGCGAGATGTTGCCGATATGCGCGAGATGCTTGAATCTTAGGCTAAATCTCGGATTGGTAGGACCTCGAGCAAATCTCGGGGCAACGCTATCGCGCTAAGCCACTCACGCCGCCTGCTTTCGAGCATTGAAGTCCAACATACGCCGTAGGGGGCGCATGGCCCGCTCGCCCAACTCCCGATCCACGAAAATCTCGTTGTCGTCACGATCAAAAACCTGTGCCAGGGTTTCGAGTTCGTTCATGGCCATCCACGGACAGTTACCGCAGCTTCGACAGGTGGCGCCGTTGCCGGCGGTCGGCGCCATGATGAACTGTTTGTCCGGCGCCTGCTGCTGCAGTTTGTAGAAAATGCCCTGATCCGTAGCAACGATAAACTGCGGGTTGTCCATCTCTTTTGCGGCATTGATGATCTGGGTGGTGGACCCCACCCGGTCGGCAAGCTCGATGACACTAGCCGGGGATTCCGGGTGGACCAATACGGCCGCGTCGGGATAGACCTGCCGCAAATCCAGCAGGGAGCGAGCCTTGAATTCTTCGTGCACGATACAGGCGCCGTCCCACATCACCATGTCGGCACCGGTTTCGCGGCGGACATAGTCACCAAGGTGCCGGTCCGGGGCCCAGAGGATCTTCTCGCCCTGATCCGTTAGATACTCAGCCACATCCAGAGCAATACTGGAGGTAACCACCCAGTCAGCGCGGGCCTTCACGGCCGCCGATGTATTGGCATACACCACGACCTGGCGATCTGCGTGCTCGTCGCAGAAAGCCGAGAACTCATCCGCAGGACAGCCAAGATCGAGGGAACACGTCGCTTCCAGGGTCGGCATGAGTACCCGCTTTTCCGGGGTCAGGATCTTCGCCGTCTCGCCCATGAACCGCACACCCGCAACAATTAGGGTCTCCGCTTCATGGTCATGGCCGAAACGCGCCATTTCCAGGGAATCTGACACGCAGCCGCCAGTCTCCTCGGCGAGTGCTTGGATCTCGGGCGCCGTGTAATAGTGAGCCACAATGACCGCATTATGGGCGACCAGCTGATCCTTGATGGACGACACGAGTTCGGCCTTGCGCTGCGCAGAGAGTTCCTCGGGAGCGCCTTTATCGAGGTGATACTGGACCTGCTCGCGGATCGCTTGCAGACGATCGGAGGCAATAGTCATGGTGAACCTGTGGGTATAACGAGACGAAAAGTCTAGCACAGCCCACTACTTTCTACAGGTTTCGGCGAGCTTCGTGCTGGGCATAGGCACAGCACAGTGATAGCCTTTCAATGACTAAGTCTTTTCTCCGAATTGATGTCTGATCACATAGATCATCCACGGCAGCGACCAAAGATCCTCGTTGCCGACGACGATATGAATGTGCGTCTGCTAACCCGGCAATGCCTGGAAGCTGAGGACATGATTGTCGTCGAAGCCCCCGACGGCCACGCGGCGCTGGATGCGTTTGTTCGCGAGCGCCCCGATCTGGTGTTTCTGGATGTAGAAATGCCTGGCATGACGGGCCTTGAGGTGTGCCGGCGGATTCGCGGCATGCCCCAGGGCGAAAACATCCCCATCATGATTGTCACGGGCTCCGATGATCGCGAGTCTATTGACGAAGGCTTCGACGCCGGCGCCACCCAGTACAAGACCAAACCCGTGAACTGGTCCCTCCTGGGTCGCGATGTGCAGTACATGTTGCGGGCCAGCAATGCCTTTAATGTGCTGAAGCGCCAGGAAGACCGCCTGCGGTATCTTGCCTACTACGATCCTCTGACCAGCCTACCCAATCGGCGCAGCTTCAACGAACAGCTGCACCGGATCCTAAAACGCTCCCAGCGTATGGGGACCTACGCGGCCCTGATGTTTATCGATCTGGATAACTTCAAACGGATCAATGACTCCATCGGCCACGGGCGCGGAGACCGCCTCCTCGTAGAGATATCCAAGCGCTTGATTAGTGAGCTTCGTGAAGACGACGCTATTAGCTACTTCACAGAAAACAGCGCCGAAGCTGCCGATGATGGCGGCACAGAGATCGCTCGCCTGGGCGGTGATGAATTCACGGTGGTCGTATCAGACGTGCACAGCACCGACGATGTGGAGCGGATCGCCCGGCGTATCATTGATTCCCTATCGGACCCGATACCACTGCAAACCCACAATCCCGTGGTTACCCCCAGCATCGGCATCGCCATGTATCCCCAGGACGGGGAAGACGCAGACAGCCTGGTTCGGAATGCCGATACCGCCATGTATGCGGCAAAGGGTGACGGGCGAGCCTGTTTCCGCTTCTACAACGAAGAGATGAACGCCCGCTCCGTCGAGCAGCTCAAGCTTGAGGAAGACCTGCGGGAAGCGATGCGCAGCGACCAGCTGGAAATGCATTATCAGCCCCAGGTAGAAACCCTCACTGGCAGCGTGGTCAGTCTCGAGGCGCTGGTTCGCTGGAAACACCCGGAGCGCGGCATGATCCCCCCAGGGGAATTCATTCCCGTGGCCGAGAGAACGGGACAAATCATCGAACTGGGCGAATGGGTCCTCACCGAAGTCTCTCGCCAGTGCCTTGAGTGGGACAACATGGGTCTGGCCTGCTTCCGCGTTTGCGTGAACATCTCTCCGCTGCAGTTCAATCAACCCGATTTGTTTCACTACATGAGTGGTTTTCTGTCGCGCTCAGGTCTGGATCCCGAGCGTTTGGAGCTTGAGCTGACGGAGAGCGCCATCATGACCGATGGTGAGAGCAATATTAAAAAGCTCTCGCAGCTTAAATCCCTGGGCCTGGATCTCGCAGTAGATGATTTTGGCACCGGTTACTCGTCGCTAAGCTACCTTCGGCGCTTCCCCATCAACACCCTGAAGATCGATCAGAGCTTCGTAGCCGATATGCGCAGCGCTGATGGCGCGGCCATCGTCGACGCCATCATCGCCCTGGCAAAAGCGCTGAACATGCGCTCTATTGCCGAAGGTATCGAAACCCAAGAACAACTCGCATACCTGGCGGATCGGGGTTGCGACCTACTGCAGGGTTACTACTTCGCTCGCCCTCTGGTCCCGGAGGACGTCCCTAAAGCCGTGCTCCGAGACTACTCCGAAGACATCAAGGCCGCCCGCCAAGCCTTTGGCGAAAGCTAGTGCTCCATCGCAGCGGTAAACTCGCCCGGCGCCTATTGCCCGGCATCCTCTGGCTGGCATCCGACGCTCACACCAGCGAGGAGCTCTTGGTGATGCTCCAGGGCCCGGATCTGAGCGCCATCGAAGCCGCCGTGGTTCAACAAAGGGGCGTTATTACCCATCACCTACCTATCATCAGCGCCCTCGGAGCACGACTGAGCCGAGCGCAGTTGGAAGCCATTCAGGCTGCGGATTTGGAGATCACCCGGGTAATTGACGACCTGGCCTGGGAACCAGAGCCCGAGATTCCCCAGGCCGACGAATGCCAGTTTGCGGGCGCCATTGAACTACAATGGGACGGCTCGTCGGCGACCTGGGCACTGTTTAACAAAGGCTCCGAGACGATAAAGCTGAGTGCCCTGGAAGTCGCGTGGCCTCCTGTACTGGGGGCCCTGCGCAACGCAAAGCTGAGCGGCGACCAAGCACTTAAATTTGAGCAGAGCGAATCACTCGCATCCTGGACCTGGGATGAGACCACGGCACCGGAAATAGCAGCCGAAAGCCACCAAACCCTGACCTTGACCTTCGAAGAAGCACCAGACGCTGCAGCTGCGCTACAAAGCGAATTCGTGCTCAAGGCAAAGGCCGGGGACGACTGCCAAAGCAAGCTAGTACCCAGTTACCGATATCCGGAAGAAGACAGCTACTACCCATCGGTGAGTGGCGCGGCCTCGTTGCATATGCACGGCGTTACCGGGCAAGGAATCGCTGTGGCGGTTCTCGATTCGGGCCTCTGGGAGGATCACCCAGAGCTCGCGATGGACACGCAAGGCAATCCGAGAATCATCGCCCGCTACGACGCCATTCAAGGGAAAGAAGTCAGCGAAGCGTTTGACGAAAGCGGCCATGGCACTCATATGAGCAGCGTCATAGCCCGCAGCGGAAGGGTCACGCGCGAAGCGGCTACGCGCCCTAGCTATCGCGGAATCGCACCCGATGTGAGTCTTGTGGCAATCAAAGCCTTTGGCGAGAGCGGCGAGGCTGGCTTTTTGGATATCGTGCGCGGCATCCAGTGGGTTGTTGAGCACCGGGAACAGTACAACATCCGCGTGCTGAATCTGTCCTTTGCCGCCCGCCCCCGTTGGCCCTACTGGGAAGATCCAGTGAACCAGGCCCTCATGCGGGCCTGGCAAAACGGCATATTTGTAAGCGCCGCAGCGGGCAACGAAGGCCCCGACCCCATGACCGTCGGTTCCCCTGGCAACCTGCCCTATGTGCTGACCGTTGGTGCCATCACCGACTCATGGACAGAAGACAATCGCGACGACGACTATATCCCGGATTTTTCGTCGCGAGGGCCCACGCCCCTCGGTCACATCAAACCCGATGTGGTCGCCCCCGGCGGTCACATCAGTGGCGTCGTGAGACCGGGCTCAACCCTCGAACGAGAGTTCCCAGAATACCTACTGCACTCTGGCGAGTTCGTAATGACCGGTACCTCGCAAGCTACGGCACTAGTATCAGGGCTCGCCGCATTGATGCTGCAGCTGGAGCCAAAGCTGACAAACGATGCGATCAAGTGCTTGTTGAAAACCAGCGCGGAACCCGCCATTGAACTCGACGGACGATTAGCCTACTCGCCCTTTGCGCAAGGTGAGGGATTGGTGAGCGTGCAGCGCGCCTTAACGATTGGCACACCGAGCTGCGACCAGCAAGCGCTGGACCTAAACGCTGAAGTCGCCGGCCTGGATCATTTTCAAGGGCCCGCCATTTTTACCGATACTGCGCCACCTTCATTGCCGGGGGAAGAAGCTCTAATAAGTGAGCCACCGGACGAGGAAGGTCCATCGCCAACGCTACGATGGGGAGCCGCCGCCCACTTGCAACGCCTCGACCAAGCACCGCAAGATGGCCCGATAGATTGGCTCGGGATTCACGCCCGCGAACAACAGCGTTTTCGCGACATGGCAGAAGGCTCACCCTAGCAAATTTGCTGCCCCAAACGGGGCAGCAAAACCCCTCCTCATCAAAACCGACCACGCCTAACGTACGCACCGAAGACATCGGTAATGAGACCAATGTCATTCAGCGAGGAAACCTCTTCTCGCATACGTGTTAAGCAACTACGAAGGCAGGCGTGGTGCAATGAAATCAGTAAAAGCAGGAAACTTAGTTTTAGCAGCAGTCGTCACTCTGACTGGAAGCGGACTCGCTTTTGGCGAACCTAGTAACGCCATTGAGATTCGCTCTGGAGTAACAGTCAAACGTATTGTGGCAAAGAATTTGGTCGAGCCGAGCACGCAATCCAGTGGCTTTGTTTGGGGACGTAGCGCCGATACAAGTTCATCAAGCCAGATATCATCTAATACCCAAAGTAGCTCAACAAACAGTTTTCGCTGGGAAGCGGAGTCCGCGGGCAACACAGAACTGCCGACTTTAGCCGCTTCTGGAAATGTGAAGCTTAATGGATACCGCTGGGGTATTCGCAGCGCCGCAGATCAGCAAGGCTACCGCTGGGGCATTCGTAGTTCTGCAGACCAACAAGGCTATCGCTGGGGCATTCGTAGCGCGGCAGACCAGCAAGGCTACCGCTGGGGCATTCGTAGCGCGGCAGACCAGCAAGGCTACCGCTGGGGTATTCGCAGCGCCGCAGACCAGCAAGGCTACCGCTGGGG
>DIYG01000110.1:30076-37364 GCA_002428935.1 Halieaceae bacterium UBA6060 | reverse complement strand
TGATTCGCTGTGCCATGGCCCGCCGTGAAAGCCGAGGCTTGCACTACACCCTGGATTATCCCGATACCTCAGCCGAGGCCAAAGACACCATTCTCGCGCCCTCACTCACGCCCACACTCACGCCCGCAGACGTCTCTCAATCATCGTAACGCAGGGCCCTGCATTTTGAGGGCTCGACGTAGACTTCGCCAATCGGCCTGCTCCATGGCGTCGTCAAACAGCAATAGCGGCATTAGCTTTGGGCGGAGCCGAGACCCTCGACGGGCACCGAAGTTGGGACCGGAGACTTCCAACCACAGGAAAACGCGAAAAGCGCCACGAACGTTGAGAGTTACAAGCATCGGCCGTTGCGCAACATCGGAACGTAAACACCAATGGGTAACATCTTGCTCACGGGGTGGGAAGGTCTTATCGGCGGGTAACCACAGGCTAGTACCGGAGGGGTCGGAACGACGAAAAGCTTGCCACAGTAGCCCGGACGCCAAAATCACGGCCAGACCCATCGCGCCTCCCCCCCACAATAGGCAAACCCCCAGGGTCGCCAGTCCTAGGGAGAGAGAATTCGCCAGTACACGATAGCGTCGCGATTCACCGATCTGAAACGGCTGCCCGTTGCGCATCCAGGACCCGATCCACAATCTTCCGTAAATCCGGGTCTTGCGGTTGCTCTTTACCCAGGAACCAACCGAAGAGCTCCTGATCCTGGCACTCCATCAGCAGACGAAAACACCTGCGATCATCCGCACCAAGGTTTGCGTAGTGTCGATCCACAAACGGCCCGAGGATCAAATCCAACTCGAGCATGCCTCGACGACTCGCCCAGCGCATGCGGCGATGCTCTTCCGCCGCATCAACCTTCGGCAACGCCGCCTCTTTATCTATCGCTTCTGTCATCAACGACTCCACCGACACTCTTACCCGGCTACAATCCAACTTCTCATTCGCGGAGTATAACGAAGCCCAGAGGTCTCCCCCTCCCAGGGCCAGCGGTTTGAAGACAAAGGATTGATTTTGAGCATATTTACTAGTCCCTTACCCGGGGAGGCGGTCATTCGCTTACGCGGCGGCGATATCCCGACGTTTCTCCAGGGACAACTCACCTGTGACCTGCGACGACTCACTCCCGAGGAAAGCCTCCGAGGCGCCCTGTGCAACGTTAAAGGCAGAGTGATCAGTGATGTTCGGGTGCTTTGGCTTAACGACGAAGAGGTTCTCCTGCGCCTACGCCGTTCCCTGGCCCCGGAGTTTGCTCAAACCCTGCAACGCTACGCACAGTTTTCCCGTATCACGGTGACCTACGAGCCCTCGGGGCCGCAAATACTTGGGATTTACGGAGATCTAACGGAGGCTGGCCCGGCTAGTGGATTATTCACAGAGCTGGCCAATGGCCATGTTTCTCGTCAAGACGGTCTTCTGGCGTTGCGCTCGAGCATTAGCCAGGGAGAGATCATTCTGTTGGACACATACCCGGACATAGACCCGGACACCGCGCTGGAAGCCCTGGGGGTTATGGCCTCTCCGGGTGACAGTGCCCATTGGCAGGCGGAAACTCTCCGCGACGGCCACTACGCCGTAGAAGCTTCAGACTCGGAAACCTACACTCCCCAGGCCCTCAATTATGACGAACGGGGGCTCGTTGCCTTCGATAAGGGCTGCTACACCGGCCAGGAGGTCGTGGCTCGGCTCCACTACAAGGGTAAAAGCAAACGACGCCTACAGGTTTACCGCTGCGAAGGCGACGCGGCACCGGCGGATACCGGCGCACCGCTAATGGACGAACATGGCACTCGCGTCGGCGCCTGCCTAAGACTTGAGCAAACCTTTGACGATCAGTGTTTGCTCGCGGCAGAGGTTACCAACGAACTTCGCCACAAGGCGCTCATCCTATCGTCGCAAGCGCAACTCACTCCCCTTCCTCAAGCCTGAGGGTACGCAAACTTGCCCGGGGCGGAAGCTGCCAATCGATGGCTCCTCGGCCTTTCGCTTCGAGAAATGCGTTGCCCTGACTAAAGTGCTTACAACCGAGGAAACCGCGGTGAGCGCTCAAGGGAGATGGATGGGGGGAACTGAGCACACAGTGTCGGCTCCGGTCGATAGCACGCCCTTTCTTCTGAGCATGGGATCCCCAGAGGAAGAACACCTTCGGCTCTCCCTGACTCGATAGCAACTCCACTACTCGGTCTGTGAAGCGCTCCCATCCCTTACCCTGATGGGAGCCCGGTTGCTTGTGCTCGACGGTCAACACGCTGTTCAGCAACAGCACGCCCTGTTTGGCCCAGGCCAGTAAGTAGCCGTGGTCGGGAGGAACAACACCCAGGTCCGAGGCGAGCTCGCGGTAGATGTTTCCCAGGGACGGCGGTATGGGAACACCCGGCTGGACGGAAAAACTCAACCCGTGGGCCTGACCCGGACTGTGGTAAGGATCTTGGCCCAGAACTACCACTTTCACCTGATCCGGCGGCGTCGCCCAAAATGCCTGGAAGATGTCTTTCGCTGGGGGATAAATAACAGCCCCTTCGGTTCGACGCTGGCGGAGAAAGCTCGAAAGCTGACGCATATAATCCTGTTCAACCTCATCCCCTAGGAGGGCAAGCCAATCGGCTTGCAAACGCACTGGTCGAGCACCTTCCATGATCAATTAATCCAACAGCGGAAACGAAGCCTCGATAATAGAAATGACCGACGAACTATCGCAAGGCACTCTTAATGGCACTAGCAGCGCGCGCTCACGGGACTAATGGCGCGCAGTGGCTCAACCACAACGGTTTTGAGTCATCCAGTTCTTACGTATACTCGTCCTCATCTTCTCGTTTGCACGCGGGAGTGCAGACCTTATCCGCAAGACGGCAGATCTATGAGCGCAAAACGGCCCGAGCTACCCGCCTATGTAAGGTTGCCCGACGGTCTGCGCCTCGCCGGCTCCGCCCAGGTCAATGACCGCGGCCACCTGGTTTTTAATCCCAAGCAAGCTATCTCGCCCTTGCCACCAGAAGGGCTGCCGGTCCAACTGACCATTGCCGGGGTATCAGAAGACGAAGACGCTCAGGTGGGCATTGAAGGAAGCATCGAGCACGTCACCGCCCGAAACCTGGAAATACTTCCGGACCGAGATCTGCCCGACGACCTTATCGAGGTGATGGACCCGGGCTCCATCGTCTGGTTGCCCTCGGCGGAAGAGGCGAACAAGCTTCTCGAAGAAATGCGAGATCAAGGTCTGAGCAGCCTCACCAAAGGCATGCGTCGCTTCCTCATTGAGCTCGGCGATCAACTCTTCGATCTCTCCACTTCGTCGCGCTACGGCATCTCGGGCCAGCATGCGCACTACGACGCCTTGAACGCCCTGAAGAGAGGTAGCGAAGAATTCGTCGAGGCGTTCGCCAAGACGCTGCATGAGAACCTGCAAAAAACAGAAAAAGATGGTGATGGGCAAAGCTTCGCCGACTTGGAAGCGGCCTCAGCACGAAACCTGGATCTGGTAGCCCTGGATGAGATGGACCAGAAGCTGGCCATCGACAAGATCGTGACAACGCAAATCGAGGTGCATCGCATCGAGTTGGAGTGCCTGACTATCCGTGCGGCACTAGTGGCCGACTTGGAGCCCCGACGGGCCAGGACCCCCTTCCACCCCGCCTACATCGTTCAGGCCTTTACCGATGCGTTTACCCCCATAAGCGACCACGGTGACGTGCTCCAAGATGCATTGCGTTTCTTCCGCGACCAGTTCATCCCCACCTTGGATAAGCTTTATCCACGGTTGAACAAGATATTTGTCGACGCCGGCATAGAGCCCGGTCTAGAAGACGACATCCGGGAAAACGGCTCGCTGCTAAACCCCATCGAAAAGCGCATCATCAAATCCGCCGTGCGCACCCGTGACCAGGATGCGTCTGTGAGCGGTCCTTCTCAAGAAGGATACGCGCAGCGCGGGGAGACCGAAACCGCTGGCAGCCCGGGAACTCACTCCGAAGGAGAGCGCCAAGGAGCGGAAAAGAGTAATGGTCGCGGGCCCGGCGCGCAGCCCGGTCAAAGTCGCGATAAGCACGACGCCATGTACGACGCGGTCATCAGTGCCCTGGATACCAGTCGAGGCGTGCTCCCGGAGAGCGAGCAAACCAGCACCGATGACAGCGCCGAACAAGAAATCACCCCGCGAGCTGAGACGGCCGCCACAGCCGCAACGAGCATCGGCGACACCGGAGGCGCGACGACGGCCACTGGTCCTTCGCCCACAGTCATCAATCAGGAACAGTTGCTCAGCGCTCTCCTCGCCCTCCAAACGCAACAGCCCAAAGCAACATCCCTGGGAGATCTGCCATCCCTGGAATCTCTGGTTCAAGCCCAGGCATCTCCCGACGGAGAATCGACGTTGGATCGAGAGGGAGCCAACCGTCTTGGCTTTGTCGACAACGTCTTTCGGACCCTGCATAACAACTTTGAAGTTAGCTCCGACATGGCGCCGAGCCTGGCAAAACTGCGCGTGCCCCTGGCGCGTCTGTCTTTACAGGAGCCACGCTTCTTCACGCAACCGGAACACCCGGCGCATCAGGTCCTCGACAAGCTATCCCTATTGGCCAGCACGGATCACACGGTCAACAAGGCCCTGCAGAGCAAGGTCGCGAAGATTGTCGAGCGCATTGCTGACGATTACCAAGACGACAACAGCGTCTTTGCCACGGCGCAAGATGATCTCGATAAGCTGGTCAGCCAAAAGGACCGCCTGCTCAACCGAAATATCGAAAGAGTTATCAGTGGCCTGGAAGGACAGGAACGCCTTATCCGCGCCCAGCGCCGGGTAGAGCAGCTTCTCGAAACCCATATGGATCGCGACAACGCGCCGGCTGCGGTCCTGGACCTTTTGGAAAAAGGCGGCTGGCGTTCCGCCCTGGTGCAGCTGGCTTTGCGCGAAGGGGAAGACAGCGTTGCCTGGCGAGAGGAAGCCGCGCTCCTCGAATCGCTGTTATCGGATGTTAAGAAGTCCACCACCGGCGATCTGGACAACCGCGAACTGCGGGAAATGCAGCTTCGCCTCCGCGCTCTCAACAGTCGACTTCAGCAGTCTAATCCTGGCTCCGTAGCCCACGAAGCGGCCCTAAACCAGGTGAATGCGGTGCTTGCGGGGCAGGCTCCCCTGGCCACCGGCGTCTATCAGTCACCGGTGCCCACGGGTGGCCTGCCCCAGGCGCAGCGGGTAGAACAACTTCCCCGTCTACGCCGCTGGATGCAGCGCGTACAAGCCCTGGAACCCGGCGCTCGCCTACGCTATCGCGACAAAGACGGGCGACGGCGGCATATGCGTCTGGTTTGGGTCAGTGATGATCGAGACCGCTATGCCTTTGTGAATGAGCGTGGACAGAAAATCGCCGAACTCACGGCGGTTCAACTCGCCCGTCAACTCAGTCGCGGCGCCCAGCCTCCGACCCCCGTAGACAACATGTCTGTGCTCAATCAGAGCATGTATGAAACCCTCGAGGAGGCACAGAAGACCTTAAGCTTTGATCGCAATCGGGACAGTCTCACGCAGCTTATCAACGGCGAGTCACTCCTGTTCCAATTGCGACGCAGCCTCCGTCACGCGCAAACCCGGGGCAGCGAGCACGCCTTTATGCTGCTGGATATCGACAACTTCGCCCTGGTCAATGAGGTATTTGACGAAACCAGCGGCGATGAGGTGCTCAGCGAGTTCGCCAAGCTCCTGGGGCAACTGAATGATAGAAGAGCCCTAACCGCGCGGATGGAGGAGGATGAATTTGGCATCCTTCTCACCTACCGAAACACCGAAGAAGCTCGGCAGGTCGCCGATAAAATTCGCCAGGATATTTCCCAGGGCAGCCTGAGCATTGCTCAAGAACCTGTGTCGTTCACTGTTTCCATAGGCATAGCCGCCGTGGCTCAGGCCAGTGCAAGCGCCGAAGCGGTGCTAAAGCAGGCCCGCAGCGCTCTAAAGATCGCCAAGGATCAGGGCCGTGATCAGGTGGTGGTCTTCGATATCGATCAGCAAGAGGTCCATGAATACCGCAGTGCCCGGGCGGAATCTCGCCGTCAGCTCGAAGAGGCCATGTCTACCGATGGCCTGGTACTGCGCGCTCAACCCATCGCCAAGTCCGCCGTTGACGGCAGCGAGGGAGCAACCCACCACTTCGAGGTACTTCTGTCCCTTCGTGATGAAGACGGGAATCTACAATCGCCCCAGGAATTCATTATGTCCGCCGAGCGATTCGGCTATGTGACCCTGGTAGACCGCTGGGTTCTGAAGGAGACCTTCGCCTGGATTTCACAGCTCATGGACGCGCAGAAAGAGGTACCAGAGCTGTCCATCAATCTGTCGGGCACCAGCATCACCGATAACGATTTCCTCGATTACGTCCTTGAGCAGATTTCCGAGTACGGCGTGGGCACGAGCAAGCTGTGCTTTGAAATTACCGAAACCGGGGCCATCGACAACCTACCGCGCGCCGCCGATTTTGTTCGCACCCTGAAGAACATTGGTTGTAAGTTTTCCCTGGACGACTTTGGTACCGGTCTCGCTAGCCACAAGTACCTTAAGGAACTGCCCGTCGACTACGTCAAAATCGATGGCACGTTTATCACCGAGGTACACAACAATCCCACGGACTTCGCCATGGCCAAGTCCATCAATGACCTGGCCCACTTCCTCGGTCAGAAAACCATCGCTGAGTGCGTGGAAAACCTGGATATCGTGCCCGCGTTGCGGGAGATCGGTATCGACTATCTCCAGGGCTGGGGCATCGGCCATCCCCGTGAACTCCACGAGATCGCCGAGGATCTGGCTAATCTCGAAACCTGATCTCCCGCTTATTGAGCAACGCTCAAGACTCTGTTTTGTCCAACTCTACAAGCGCCTGAGCGGCTACCTTGACGTGGATCAACGCGATGGCGAAGGACCGCTGTTACCGTCATCTACGCGTAATTTGGGGTTCGACCGGTTGCAATGAACAAGATACTCGGTACATCCGGTGATGCGGGGCGACGCTTGCCAGCAGAATGGCAGGCGGGCATGGAGCTGGCCAGGCGCTATGCCACAAACGGACCGCGATACACTTCTTACCCCACCGCACCGCAGTTCAGCGAAAACTTCAATCTGCAGCGTTACGTAAATTGGCAGGCGAGGCGGGAGCGACACACGGAGCCCCTTTCCCTCTACGTGCACCTGCCCTTCTGTCATGACATTTGCTATTACTGTGCCTGTAATAAGGTTGTCACCCGCAAAGACGGTGTCGCCAGCCGTTACCTAAAACACTTGTCGACGGAGCTACGACTCCAAAGCGAC
>DIYG01000110.1:0-30003 GCA_002428935.1 Halieaceae bacterium UBA6060 | reverse complement strand
GAGCTACGACTCCAAAGCGACCTCGTGGGCCGGGAGCGGCCGGTCACTCAGATGCACTGGGGCGGCGGCACACCCACCTACCTGGATGACGGCGAGATCACGGAACTCATGCACGGTCTGGCGAGCCACTTTCGGCTCCTGGACAAAGAGTACCGGGAGTACTCCATCGAAATCGATCCACGCACTGTGGGAGCTGCAACCATTGCCCTGCTCAAGGGAGTTGGTTTTAATCGTATCAGCTTGGGCATCCAGGATTTCGACGAGCGCGTGCAGGCCGCCATCAACCGACGCCAGAGCTACGCCAGCGTGGCCGAACTCGTGGAAGCGGTGCGAACCTACGGATTCCGCTCCCTGAGTTTTGACCTCATTTACGGATTGCCCTATCAGGATCACAACAGCATGGCGGAGACGCTGCGCCAGGTCATTAGCCTGCGCCCGGACCGCATCGCTTGCTACAACTACGCCCATTTGCCCGAGCGCTTTGCACCTCAGCGTTCCATTGATCGCCTAACCCTTCCCGAACCTGAAGAAAAACTATTGCTCGCGCAAATGATCAGCGCGACCCTTCAGGACGCGGGCTACCGCTTCATCGGCATGGACCACTATGTGCTGCCCCAGGACGACCTGGCCGTAGCCCAGGGCGAAGGTCGACTGCAACGCAACTTTCAGGGCTACTCCCTACAATTGGCCGAAGACCTGTTGGGCATTGGCGTTTCATCCATCAGTCAAATCGGCGATTTTTATCTGCAGAACGCCCGCGGCCTAGATGACTACTACGCGCTCCTGGCTGACGAACAATCGCCAATAACCCGCGGATATCTGAGTAACCAAGAAGACAAGCTCCGGCGGCGGATCATCATGTCTCTTATCTGCGATCTCTACCTGGACATCCGAGAATGCGAGCGAGACTTTGGCATTACGTTCCACGAGCATTTTGCCGACGCCCTTAAAGAACTTGCCCCTGCCGTAAGCGATGGATTGATCTCCATCGACGATGATCGCCTGGAGGTTTCCGCAGCTGGTCGCGCGTTTTTACGTAACTTGTGCATGCCCTTTGACGAACACCTGGGCAAGGGCAAAGCGTCGAAGGAAACACGTTTTTCCGCGACCATCTAAGCCCGTTGCGCAAGACCTGACGAAGCTGCAAAAAGCGCTATAAATGCACCAATACCCTTACGGAAGCTACGTGTACGACCAAGTTGACACTCCACCAAAGGCGCATTAACTTGGCGTCTGAGTCGAGGTAAGGAACTCACGATGAACACGCAGCTAATTGATCTCAACGAAGATCTGCCGGTACAGCCTTGTTCTCACGAATACCAGGCAAGCTGTAATAATTGCCGGTTGAGTTCTATTTGTTTGCCCTTCGCCCTTGAGGCGTCGGAAATCGACCAGTTGGATAACATCGTCCAACGAAGCAAACCCCTGCAGAAAGGCCAGCACCTATATCGCGAGAGCGACGACTTTCAATCCGTCTTCGCCGTGCGCTCCGGCACCATGAAGGCCTATCGCACGACGGATGATGGACGAGAGCAGGTCACGGGGTTTTACTTCCCCGGCGAAATCCTCGGTATGGACGGCATCAGCAATAACAGCCACGCCTCTTCCGCAAAAGCCCTGGAAACCGCCGCGGTTTGTGAGATTCCCTTCACCTCTTTGGAAAAGCTCAGTGCGAGCATGCCGCACCTCCAACGGCATTTCTTTCAGCTCATGAGCCGAGAGATCGCCGAGGATCAGCAACTCATCACTCTATTGTCTAAAAGCTCGGCGGACGAACGGGTCGCCGCCCTTCTCCTGAGTATTTCGACGCGTAACGCCCGTCGCAAGCTCAGCCCTACGAACTTCCGCTTGAGTATGTCGCGCGTCGATATCGGCAACTATCTCGGCCTCACCGTCGAAACCGTCAGTCGGGTATTTAGCCGCATGCAAAAACTGGGGGTCTTGCGTGTAGAAAACAAAGAGATCGAAATTCTCGACACGGACGCATTGATGAAAATGGCCGACGCCCACTAACGCCCGCTAATACCCACCACCGCCCACTGGGCCATCGTCTTCCCGTGCAGATCATAAACTGCCGTTCAGCGCGCACCCTCCACAAACGGCAGCTCAAACGGCTTTTAAGCTGACGATTAAGAAGGCTCGTGAAATGCGAATCGCTCGCACTTTCACCACACATTCACAGCAAAATCCCGACACATTTAGACCAAAGTCGGTATTGCTTTCGACCTTAGTCGAAGCTGCCCAGGGCCTGTCGCTCTAGACTTCCTCCCCTTATTGACTCAAGTCAACATTCCCTGCGTTCAGAGGATTAGAATCCCCGCTGAAAACCGACCAGCAGGGGTTAACAACAAGATGATCCAACACACCTTCGGGCTTCTGTTCAAACCGGGCCAGCAATGGAAAACCATCTCGGAGCTGCCGGAGAGCTCTCAGAATATGCTGGTCCTCTATCCATTTATCTTTGCCATTCTGCCTGCCATCGCCTGGTACTGGGGTACGAGTCAGGTGGGCTGGACCGTCGGGACCTACAACGAGGTGATCAAACTCACCGAGGCCAGCGCCCTTCAGGTCAACATTCTCTTTTACTGCGTGATGGTCGGCGCCGTTGCCACCATTGGCTACTTCATCCACTGGATGTCGAGCACTTACGGCGCGGAGCATTCGAGTCTGGCCAAAGGCATTATGATCGCCGGCCTAACCGCCACTCCACTGTTCGTCGCAGGGCTCGTAGGTTTCTACCCCGTACTGTGGATCGACCTGCTCATCGGTGTCGTCGCTGTGAGCTGGTCCGTCTATCTCATGTATCTGGGAATCCCCATCGTCATGAACATTCCCCAGGAGCGTGGTTTCTTGTTTTCCAGCGCCATCCTGGCCATCTCTCTGGTAATCCTCGTCTGCATCATGGTTGTGTCGATTCTCGCGTGGGATTACGGCGCCGCGCCTGCCTTTACGGACGGCTAACGCCTGGATACGCAGCGCCTTAACACAGATCGAGCCAAGGGCTCTCTAGAATTCAAATCAAACTACGGGTAACAACCATGAGCGAACTCAACGCAGAATTGGAAC
Organism: Halieaceae bacterium UBA6060; assembly: GCA_002428935.1. Lineage (GTDB taxonomy): Bacteria > Pseudomonadota > Gammaproteobacteria > Pseudomonadales > Halieaceae > Congregibacter. Next base: position 26,937 of record DIYG01000110.1, on the reverse strand, counting down.
ACCCCGTCTACAACTACAAAGTTGTGCGGCAGTTTGCCGTAATGACGGTGGTCTGGGGGATCGTGGGCATGCTGGTCGGCGTCATTATCGCTGCCCAGCTGGTCTGGCCGGCTCTCAACTTCGATATACCGTGGCTCAGCTACGGACGCCTGCGCCCCCTGCATACGAATGCAGTGATTTTTGCCTTTGGAGGTAGCGCGCTCTTTGCTACCAGCTATTACATCGTCCAGCGTACCTGCCAGGCCCGGCTGCTATCGGACGGACTGGCGGCATTCACCTTCTGGGGATGGCAGTTGGTCATTCTCGCCGCAGCGGTTTCCCTTCCTCTGGGTTTCACCTCCGGTAAGGAATATGCGGAACTCGAATGGCCCATTGATATTCTCATTACCGTAGTTTGGGTCACCTACGCCGTGGTGTTCTTCGGCACGCTGATCAAGCGGAAGACCAGCCACATTTACGTGGCCAACTGGTTCTTCGGCGCCTTCATCGTCACGGTTGCCGTGCTCCACCTGCTCAATAGTGCAGAGCTGCCCTGGAGCCCAATGAAATCCTATTCCGCCTACGCGGGCACCGTGGACGCCATGGTCCAGTGGTGGTACGGACATAATGCCGTGGGCTTTTTCCTCACCGCGGGCTTCCTGGGCATGATGTACTACTTCGTACCCAAGCAGGCTGAACGTCCGGTCTATTCCTACCGCCTGTCCATCGTTCACTTCTGGGCTTTGGTCGCGGTCTATATCTGGGCGGGGCCCCACCACCTGCACTACACAGCTCTCCCCGACTGGGCTCAAAGCCTGGGCATGGTAATGAGCATCATTCTTCTCGCGCCTTCCTGGGGCGGCATGATCAACGGCATCATGACCCTGTCCGGTGCCTGGGACAAATTGCGCAACGATCCGATCTTGCGATTCATGGTGGTGAGTCTGTCGTTCTACGGTATGTCCACCTTTGAAGGTCCGATGATGTCCATCAAGACCGTTAACGCCCTGTCCCACTACACGGACTGGACGATTGGTCACGTGCACTCGGGCGCCCTGGGCTGGGTGGCAATGATTTCCATCGGCTGTATGTATCACCTCATTCCCAAAGTGTTTGGCAAAGAGAAGATGTACAGCACCGACCTCATCAACGTGCACTTCTGGATGTCCACCATTGGCACCGTGCTTTACATCGCTGCTCTGTGGGTCAACGGCATCATGCAAGGCCTCATGTGGCGCGCCTATAACCAAGACGGAACGCTCACCTACGCCTTCGTGGAGTCTGTAGTTGCTAGCTACCCGGGTTGGATCGTTCGGGTCCTCGGCGGCGCCATCTTCCTCGGTGGCATGCTGCTCATGGCCTACAACGTATTCATGACCATCCGAAGCGACGAGCCGGCGGAAGCACCGGCCCCCGCCGCCGCATAAGGAGCAGAAACAATGGCTGAATCAACCCACGAAAGAATCGAGAAGAACGTACCGCTGCTGATAGTGCTGGTAATTGTAGCCATCAGCTTCGGTACCCTGGTTGAGCTTGTACCTCTGATCTTCTCCAAGAAAATGGCCGAACCCGTGGCTGGGCTGGAGCCCTACTCCGCCCTCGAGCTCGAAGGTCGCGACATCTACATTCGCGAGGGCTGCTACAACTGCCACTCGCAGATGGTCCGACCCTTGCGCGCGGAAACAGAGCGTTACGGTCACTACTCCGTAGCCGGCGAGTTCGTCTACGACCACCCCTTCCAATGGGGTTCCAAGCGCACGGGGCCTGATCTGGCACGAGTTGGTGAGCGCTACTCGGACGACTGGCACCGAGCCCACCTGTATAACCCGCGGGATGTAGTACCAGAGTCCAACATGCCGGCCTATCCCTGGTTGTTCGATAACGAGCTGACGGGCAAGTACACGGCCAAGAAAATGCAAACCTTGCGGATTCTGGGTGTGCCCTACTCGGATGATGATATCGCCGGTGCGGCGGCATCCCTGGAGGGCAAGAAAGAAATTGACGCCCTCGTCGCCTACCTACAAGGACTGGGTACCTTGATCCAGACGCGGCGCTGATATGGACATCAACGACCTGCGCGGGATAAGCACGGCCTTCCTTATGGTGGCGTTCATCGCCCTATGCATCTGGGCCTACAGCGGTAAGCAGAAAAAATCATTTGATGAGGCTGCCAACCTACCTTTCGCCGATGACGACATGGTAAGTGGCAGCAACAAGGGGGAGCTGAAATGAGTAGCTTTTGGAGTGGCTGGGTGATCGTACTGACGGTCGTCACCTTTGTACTCATAACCTGGATACTGCTTGCGAACCGCAAGCGCACACCCGTAGACCAGAAAACTACTGGCCACAACTACGACGGGATTGAAGAGTGGGACAACCCTCTCCCCGGCTGGTGGTTCGCCATGTTCATGATCACCATCGTGTGGGGCTTTCTTTACTTGATTGCCTACCCGGGTTTTGGAAACTTCCCCGGCGTGTTGGGTTGGACCTCCCTTGAGCAGCACGAGCAGGAGGTCGCCAAGGCCGATGAGACCTATCGCGCCATGCGGGACAAGTACCTGGCCCTGCCCATCGAAGAGATTTATCAAGATCCGAAAGCTCGCAAAATGGGCATGCGCATCTACGGCAATAACTGCTCCCAGTGCCACGGTCTGGATGCGGCGGGCGCCCTGGGCTTCCCCAATCTCGCTGACGGCGACTGGATCTTCGGTGGCACGCCGGACCAGATCAAGCACACGATTACCGCGGGGCGCCGCGCTGCCATGCCCGCCTGGGAAGCTATTCTCGGCGAAGACGGCATTGCTGAAGCCACTGCCTACGTGTTGTCGCTGAACAGCCGTGACGCCGACCCGACCCAGGTCAAGGCCGGTGAAAAGCACTACCAGACCTACTGCGTGGCTTGCCACGGTGCGGAAGGAAAAGGCAACCCGGCATTGGGAGCGCCTAACCTCACCAATGGCATTTGGCTGTATGGCGGAAACGCCGAACAGATCGCCCATTCCCTACGCATTGGCCGCAATGGTGTGATGCCTGCCTTTGGCAACACTCTGAGCGAAGACAAGATCCACCTCGTCTCCGCTTATATCTACGGTCTGAGCAACTAGCGACGATCACTACGGTGGGCGCGGGTGTATCGCACCCGGTCCGCCGTCGAACCTTCGAGCCCCGGCAAAGCCGGTAATCGGCTCGATCAAGACCCAACACTGCCCCCCTAGGGCGCTTCAATACGGTATCCCATGTCTGACGCAGATCTGATCGATGTCCAGGAGGTAGCTCCGGCGGAGGTCGCGGAACTCGACCTGTATCAACGCCGTGAGAAAATCTATACGCGCAAAATCGAGGGCTTTTATCAGCGCGTACGCATCTTCACCGGCTGGCCCCTACTCCTGGGTTACTACTGCCTACCCTGGCTGAGTATCAATGGTCGTCAAGCTGTATGGTTTGATCTTCCCCAAAGGGAGTTTCATATCTTCGGTTTGACCTTCTGGCCCCAGGACTTTCCTCTGCTGGCATTTCTGCTGATCATCGCTGCTTATTCTTTGTTCGCGGTGACAGTTTCCGCAGGTCGAGTTTGGTGTGGCTACACCTGCCCCCAAACTGTGTGGACAAGTATTTTCATGTGGGTAGAGCAGAAATTTGAAGGCACCCGCAATCAGCGCATCAAGCTCGATAAACAACCCTGGTCCTTCAATAAGGCATGGCGGAAGCTCGGCAAACACGGCACCTGGCTGTTCATCGCCTTCATGACCGGGATGACTTTCGTCGGTTACTTCTATCCCGTGCGAGATCTTGTCTACGAGTTGGTCACCTTCTCAACGGGCAAATGGCAAATCCTCTGGACGGTGTTTTTTACCCTCGCGACCTACATCAACGCCGGATGGATGCGTGAACAGGTCTGCAAATACATGTGTCCCTATGCACGATTTCAGTCCGTCATGTTTGATCCGGACACGCTTATCGTTTCCTACGACCATCACCGTGGGGAACCCCGGGGATCCCGAAAGCGCAGCGTGGAAGACCCTCGCAGCGAAGGTCTCGGAGACTGCATCGACTGCGAACTCTGTGTTCAGGTTTGTCCTACGGGGATCGATATACGGGATGGTCTCCAATACGAGTGCATTGGCTGTGCCCTGTGCGTCGACGCCTGCAACTCCGTAATGCGTAAGATGGACTACGAACCGGGCTTAATTCGTTACACCAGCGAACGGGAACTCGAAGGCGGAAAAACCCATTGGCTGCGCCCACGCATCATTGGCTACATAGTCATGCTCGGGCTTATGGTGAGCGTGTTTACCTACAACGTGGCAACTCGTGTACCTCTGGAGTTGACAGTGATCCGCGACCGCAACACCTTGTTCGTGGAGACGGCTGATGGCGGCGTAGAAAACATCTACCGTTTGCACATCGTTAACATGGACCGTAAACCCCACGAATTCGTGCTCTCCATAGAGGGCTTAGACGGTGCGACCATTCAGGGCGAAACCCGTTATCAGCTTGGGGCCAGCGATGATCGAGAAGTAAATCTGCGAATCCGCGCCGATGCCGATGCCCTGAACTCGCCGAGCACCGAACTGCAGTTTGAGATCGTGGCTGAGGACATGCCTTCCCTGAGAGCCGTTAGCGAGTCGCGGTTTATGAAACCTCTATAATCGACGTTGAACAGGTCGAGGATGGTATGACGATGGCAATAGGCGAATCACCGGGGCCGGGGCAAACAACCGGCACAGTCCCCTGGTACCGACAGTTCTGGCCCTGGTTTCTTATTGCCTTACCGGGCTCCGTTGTCATCGCCGGCCTCAGCACCTTGTACATAGCCAACCGTCACGCGGACGATCTTGTCGCCGATGACTACTACAAAGACGGTTTGGCCATCAACGCGCAGTTGGAAAAGCAGTCGGTCGCCGCGGACCGTGGCCTGAGGGCAAGCCTGCAGATTCTAGATTCGCGCATCCAGGTCCGACTCTACGGGGACGACAATACGGTCGCTTATGAACCCAGTCTGAACCTGCAACTTTCCCATCCCCTGGAAGCAGATCGGGATTTTCGCCTGGAATTGCAGCGCGTTGCCCCTGGGCTTTTCGATGGCACCATGCCCGCCTCGGTAGCGCCCAATTGGCACTGGACCCTTGAAGATCCACAGGGGAACTGGCGTCTGGATGGTTCCCTGGTCGCCCAGAGCTTCTTGGGCGGTGGGCCAGGCCCATCGGAACCGGAAGCCTTGCCCTGAACAATGCGCAAGCTCGTAACTAATCTACTGGCCCTGGAACAGGCCTCCCCACGCTCGCCATGAACCCCCTGTCGGCCCACGGGAGTTGAGAGTGAACAGTGCCCTACCCAATGCGGTCCTGAACGACGCTCAGTGTTTTCACTGCGGAGAAGGCGTGCCTCCTGGTACGAACTTTTCTCTGGAAATTGCCGGACAACAACGTCCCATGTGTTGTGCCGGCTGCCTGGCCGTCGCCGGACTCATTGCAGGCCAGGGCCTGGAGCGCTTCTACGAACAGCGAACCGCCTTTGGGGCTCGCCCCGATGATGTTGGCGAAACCGACGGCGCAAGCTTCTTGATCTACGATGATCCAAGCCTTGCGGAACAGTTCACGGAAACCGCCGATGGCGGATTGACCGATGCTCGCTTACTCATAGGGGGGATGAGCTGCGCCGCCTGTAGCTGGCTCATAGAACACACTATGGGTCAGCTCCCCGGTGTCCATGAGGCCACGCTAAATCTCAGTCAGGCACGCCTCGACATCCGTTTGGATACTCGTGAGACGCCGATCAGTCAGGTCTTTCGCACTATTACGTCTCTGGGCTATCGGGTCCAACCCTGGCATCGCCACACCCAGCGCGAAGAAGCGGAACGGGAGTACCGCCGAGATCTGCGACGACTAGCGGTAGCAGGCATCGGCATGATGCAGGTGGGCATGTTTGCCATCGCTCTTCACGCGGGCGCTATCCAGGGTATCAGCGCCGAGTACCAACAGCTTTTGCGTCTGGTAAGCCTCCTGGTTACAGCCTTTATCGTGCTGTTCTCCGCCCGAGGTTTTTTCGAAAGCGCATGGCGACACCTTCGCCACGGAGCCCTGGTAATGGATCTGCCCGTGGCCCTGGCCATAGGTTTGGCGTTTTCCGCCAGCGCCGTCGCCACCTTTCGCGGCGGGGGCGACGTCTACTTCGACTCGGTGGTGATGTTCACCTTTTTACTGCTTCTCGCTCGCTTTCTCGAGCGACGGCTACGTTTTCGCGACACCCTCGCCTGGCAGGATGCGGAGCAGGCCCTTCCCGACGCCGTGAAAGTATTTAAAGACGGAAACTGGGTACCCAGCGTGCGCAGTGCTCTGAAGGATCAGGACCGCGTTTTAGTCCGAGCCGGCGATATGATTCCTATCGACGGTATTGTCGTCGACGGCAGCAGCGCGGTACGGGAAGACACGTTCAATGGCGAAGCCCTACCGCGGCCCGTGGGCTCTGGCGACAGCGTGTTCGCTGGCACCGTAAACACCGATGAGGCTTTGCAGGTACGCGCAGCGGGAAGCTACGCGGACTCACGACTCGCGGCGCTGCAACGTTCCATCGACAGAGCGAAGCTGGGCAAACCTGCGCTGGCTCAAATGGCAGATCGTCTAGCAAGTTGGTTCATCGCCGGGGTACTGCTGGCGACCCTTGTTACAGCCTTAATCTGGTGGCAGGTCGACAGCGAGCGGGCGCTTTGGATTGCTCTATCCGTATTGGTTATCAGCTGCCCTTGCGCCCTATCCCTCGCAACGCCATCGGCGCTGGCAAACGCGGCTGCCGCCCTGCGACGCCGAGGCATCATCGTTAATGGCGAAAACGCACTGGAGACCCTGGCAGCAACCAGCCACGCCCTCTTTGACAAGACCGGCACGCTTACCACGGCCTCTTTCACCCTTGCCCGGGTTGCCACGCTGGACCCAAGCTATGACAGAGCGGCGGTAGAAGGATTAGCAACAGCCCTTCAACGCTATTCAAATCATCCTATCGCTAGCGCTTTCAAGGGTCTTGCGACCGCGGACACGGTTACCGATGTCCGTTCCGTGGTCGGTGCAGGCCTAGAGGCTCAATGGGGGCAGGGAAGGTTACGCATGGGCTCTGACTCGTTCTGTCGGGAACTGGCTCCCGGCCTTCCAAAGGCCCCAGCGGAGCCCCTGTACTGGATCGCTCTGGTGAAGGAAGACCAACCCTTAGCCTGGCTGGGACTTGAAGATGCCCTTCGTAATGAAGCCCAAGGGGTCATCGCGACACTCCAAGACGACGGTCTGCACTGTGAGCTGCTTACCGGCGATGCCACACCAAGGGCTCGCCTGGTAGGAGAGAAACTGGGTTTTGAAGCCGTCCACACGGGACTGATGCCAGAGCAAAAGATGGCCCGGGTTAGTGCTTTACAGGGCAACGGCGGAAAAGTCCTGATGGTAGGGGACGGTTTGAACGACGCACCGGTGTTGAAAAAGGCCGACGTATCCGTCGCCGTTGCCGGTGCCACAGACCTCGCCCGTGCCCAGGCCGACTTTGTTATCGACGCGGGAGACTTGCGCCAGGTCCTGCACCTGCGAGCCATAGCGCAGCGTACCCAGGGGATCATCAAGCAAAACTTCGTCTGGGCCCTGGGCTATAACGCGCTGGGCATACCCCTGGCAGCGATGGGCTGGATTCCGCCCTGGGCCGCAGCCATCGGCATGTCCCTTAGCTCGTTGCTGGTGGTGGGTAACGCCAGTCGCTTGCGCAGAGGTACCATCCTGCATTCGTCTTCAAATCCGGAGATTAATTAGGTGGAAAGCCTCTATCTTTTGATTCCCGTGGCCCTGATATTCTGCGCCCTGGTAATCAAGCTCTTGCTGTGGGCCATTGATTCTGGGCAGTACGACGATCTCGACAAAGAGAGTTGGCGCATCATCTCTGACGAGGATGACGCGGACCTCATCCGCAAAAACAAAGACAGCACACCATAGAGGTTCCCCACATTCATGATCAGCACCGCCGACGGACTTGCAGCGCTCGGTATTGGTCTCGCCGGTGCGGGACACTGCCTCGGTATGTGTGGAGGCATCGCCTCGGCCCTGAGTCTCGGGGCCGGAAATCGACCGCTGACGACTGTTGCTTACCATCTGGGACGTGTTTGCAGTTATACGGCCTTGGGAGCCGCCCTGGGTTTCCTCGCCGGAAGCATAAACCTCGCCGCCTGGACCCTGGGTCTTCGCTATCTAGCCGGCGTTCTGCTCATTGCCATGGGGCTGGCGATAACCGACTGGTGGCGAGGGATAAGTGTTCTTGAACGCGCGGGCGCCCATCTGTGGGCACCGGTGCAAAAGTTTTCTGGTCGCTTTCTGCCCATACGCCAGGCTCACCACGCACTGGCCCTGGGGCTGTGCTGGGGCCTTATGCCCTGCGGTCTCATCTACAGCGCCCTCGCCTGGTCTGCCACGGCACAATCTGCGACCGAGTCCGCCCTGCTTATGCTGCTCTTCGGGCTCGGCACCCTACCCGCGATGCTCGCCACGTCCCTCGGTGCCGCTCGCATTCAAACGCTTCTACGTCGGCGGGGTCTGAAACTATTCATTGGTATCGCGCTGATCTTCGCAGGCCTTTGGACGCTCTATATCACCCAAAGTCACCGCCATCACCTGTTGATGCCCCTACCCACACCGGGAGCGGCAGGGAGCATCGAGCACGCGGCCCCGGGAGGAAATCCTCACGCGCATCATTGATTCGGTGGAGGACTAAGCGGCGCATCCATCACAAACAATGGAAGGTCACTCATCTTTCGACAATCCGATCAGTTGATACGAGAGGTTAAGCAACTCGTCGGAATCAGCGTCCTTTGCAAGTTCCGTGGCGTCGCGTTGAATGGTTACCGGATCGACGACAAAACGCCGAGCCGGAGCAAACTCTTCTTTCGCTGTTTGCGCATCGTAGAGGGTTTGAGCTGTGAGCCAAAACACAGCGGGGAAGGCCCCTTTCGTTACCTGATCAAAGAGAAGCGCCATCTTCGGAGTGAAGCCTCGCTTCCCGTTGATCAATTCGTTGACCGGCTGGGGTTGATTAAACCCCAACCGCCTCGAGAGTTCCGACTGGGAGATCCCGGAAGGGTCGAGGACCAGCGGCTTAATAAGCTTTCCCGGATGACTCAGTCTCATCAGTTCGCACCGGAATTCCCACCGCTCACCGCAGCCTCGCTGTTGATGAGCTTTTTAAACCCGCCAATCATGGAACCTACTTCCGTCGCCGAATGAGGCATCCACACCACGTTGTCGTTCTTGGCCATATTATCCAGGGTCTCCATATAGCGAAGCGCTACCAGATAATCCGCGGTACCTTGCTGGCCAAGGTGCTGCGCCAGGATCTGAAGCTCTTCGCCCTTTGCCTTGGCGACGGCACGGATCGCATCGGCCTCGCCTTCGGCCTCTTTGAGCTGCGCAACCTTCTCACCTTCAGCTTCCGCGATACGCGCATCACGCTGCCCCTCGGCCTTTAACACCTCTGCCTTCTTGAAGCCCTCGGCCTCGGTGACATTCGCACGACGCTCACGCTCCGCCTTCATCACCTGCTCCATCGCCTGGGTAACATCTTGCGGAGGCGTGATGTCTTGAACTTCTACACGGTTTACCTTCACGCCCCAGCCGTTGGCGGCCTGGTCGATGGTTTCCACGAGTTTGGCGTTGATGGTGTCCCGCGACGACAACGTGTCATCGAGATCCATTTCACCGATCACGTTCCGCAGCGTTGTCTGCGTGAGGGTCTCCAATGCCAACGGCAGGTTCGCTATCTCATAGGTTGCCTTCTGCGGCTCCATGATCGCGAAGTACACGACCGCGTCGACTAAAATGCCGACGTTATCCTTGGTAATCACCTGCTGGGCAGGGAAGTCATAGACCTGCTCTCGAAGGTCTAAGCTCGTTTCCATGGACACCTGATGGTATTTGTTCCCCGCCGTATCGCGGATCGTCTCCCGAACGGGAATCTTTCGCGGTGAATCGATAATGGGGATGATCAAATTCAAGCCCGCGTTGAGCTGGCGGCTGAACTTACCTAAACGTTCGATCATCATTACGGAGCGCTCGGGAACGACCCGTATACCCTTCACGGTCAGGACAATGACAAACAGGGCAAAGAAAGCAAAAATAATCGTGATTGCATCAATCATGTAAATGTCCTCTTTAGGTGGTCTCTTTAGGCAGCTACTGGTGTGGGGATATGACTAGCGTGGCCTTACGGTAAGAGCGGCTTTACAACAAGGGTGCCGCCATTCACCGCAACGATTTCTGCCCTATCGCCCTCAAACAAATCCTGTTCACAGTGCAATGACCACACGGTGTCGCGATACCGGGCCTTTAGGCTACCGCCGATATCACTTGCATCCGTAACGACAACGACGTCTCCAATCATTGCATCGGCGCCGAAGCGAGACTCTTCCTCGGGACCCAATGCTTTGGCTACATAAGGGCGAATCAGCGCCAGGGACGCTCCAGCTCCAAGGATAAAACCGCCGATGGCGAACGCCAGATCGTCCGTAAGGTAGTGCGCGCCACCGCCCAAAAGGCAACCCACCGCCAGGCTCGCCAGGATAAAGCCTGGAATAAAAACCTCACCGATAAACAAGCAAAGCCCAGCAATGATCCAAAGGTGCCAGGGCTCCAAGGCAACGTTCATAGCAAACCCTTACATACTGAATATGTAAGACAATGCTATGTTAATTGGCACAAGGGTTCAAGATTGATTCTTGTCACCGGGAGCGCTACCGCGCGCGAAAGCAAGTTGTGTTTGCTTTGTCTATTACCAGGGAAAGATGTCCGTCGGCGGGCGTGAATCGCCAATAAAAGACATGATGCTTTGGGCGCGTGGCTCGAGGAAGAGCATCGTCCTCCCCTAGGCTTCAGGGCTGAGGTTCTATGGGAGCCGGTGCAGTCATGTGTGTAACAAGACGACCAAAACGCGTCTCCTTTCCAGAAAACCGCAAGGTATCGCCGGATTTCACCTTTTCCCAGAGTCGTCGCTTGGCACAGAGCTCGTAGTTCACACCCAGGAGGGAGGAGTCTTCCGCGACGATGATGTACGAGCATTTGCGGTACCGACCCACGCTTCTTTCCGTGTCCACTACCTTTACTGATGCTTCAAAGGGAACCCCAAAATGCTTCGCGTGAACCGCCGGAAAACTGTAACTCATCACCTGGTAAGAGAAGAGCACCAGAACTCCATAGGTAAGAGGACCAGCGGTAAACAGAATCGCCGGACTCCGATCCAAACGGTACCGTGGATTTCTATCAAGAAAGACCGGAATGAAAAAGATTGCACCGAGAATCCAACAATACCGGCCCGTCAGATACGCCCAATCGAGACTGGGTTCAAAGCCGCTTCTGTTTCCGTAGAGTGCGAACAAACACAATACAACCACAAAACCGAGATAAACCGTCTCGGCCAAACCGTCTCCCTTCCGGAACCTCATTTGCCACTACTCGGCTGCAACTTGAGGGTGCATCATACCGAGGTACGCAAGTGGCTTACCGATGCCCGGGCAAAAAAAACCCCGCCAAAGGGCGGGGTAACTGAGACGAAGATGGCGGGGACCATCTCCAGGCAGTTCTCAGAACTTGTAAGCCACACCAACGTTGTAAACCCAGGGATCGATGTCTACGTCGAAGCTCACAGTGGCGGAGCCGCCACCTTCCAGGTTCACGTCGATATCTGCAGTGGTGCCGATGTCGATGTACCAAACACCCAGGTTGAAGGCCCATTTGTCGTTGAGAGGTATATCAACGCCGGCCTGTGCTGCCCAACCAAAGGAATCGTCCAGGGAAAGCTTGGCAGAAGTCACGCCCAGGAGGTCACCCAATACACCACCGAGAGCAGGATCAACTTCTTCATCAAAGAACGTCGTGTAGTTCACGCCGAGACCAAAATAAGGCTGCCAGCCTTCTTGCCCACCGCGGGGGTACCACTGCAAGCTCAGCGTCGGCGGTAGGTGCTTTGTTGAACCGGCTGCGATACCCAAATCTTTGACATCGATATCGTGTTCAAAGGGGGTCGCGGCCAACAGTTCAAGGCCCCAGTTATCATTGAGCATATACGCGCCGATCAAGCTGATCGCCGTACCATTATCCACGCTGACGCCGTTTTGCAGGGTGTCCTCGGGTATTCCTGGCAGGATAATGGGATCGCTGTCGTCGTTAGGTGCAACCGTCACAACGCCCGCGCGAAAGATGATGTCTCCCTGCTCGTAGGCCTGCACACTCGCCGCGCTAAGCGCTACGCTTGCCGCTGCCACGGCCATGACCAGCTGTTTCTTCATGATGCCTTCACTCCTCTGTTCGGCTTTTTGATACCCAGGGGATATCGTTGCAGCGAATACTAGAAGGAGCGTCGTCCTCGGGCATTGATGTCAATCAAGGTTCGCGCCGGGATACTCCTAGACCAAAGTCGAGAGCCCAGTCCCATCGACCGCGACGAATGCGAAGCCGCGTACAATCGGGCCGAGAATCCTGGTACTTTTCCACGGAAAAGACCTGTCGCCGCTGCCGCTCGATAAATGAATAAACAGCGATCACCGCAGTGCAAAACGTTGTGCGGTGTACCCGAGAACCAAGAAATCATCCTGAAGCGAACCACGAAATGCGGATAGGAATCAGAACCGTTCTTCTTGCGATGATCTTCGTGATGAGATTCGCAATAACCTTCGCGACGACCTTCGCAATAATTCTCGCGCCTGGGGCAGTAGCCCAGGAAAATAGTAATAAGGTCCCCGCCTTCACGGCCGTCGGTCGCCTCCTGGTGCCCGCTGTGCGCTACGAAGAAGGCTACCCTCGACACTACGACGAACACTGCTCAGCCACCCTCGTCGCCCCCGACACCAGTCGCGCTTCTAAGCTATTAGTCAGTGCCTGGCACTGCCTGGAAGACTATCGAGACCTGAGCCGTCCGTTGCTCTTTCAACGTGGTAATGCCCCTGGGCACCCCGTATCCGTGGTAGTCACGGGCGGAAGCATGGACAGTGATTGGGCTCTTTTACGCCTGGACAAACCCCAGGCCGATTTTCAACCGCTGCGAGCCGCATCGAATTCGCCACCGAATACCTTGATCATGGCGGGCTTCCCGAACGATATGCCCAGAGAAGAAACAGCTGCCCTTGTTCGCCATTGCGAGCTGATTGGTCGCGACGGGCGAGACTTAAGAAGCAATTGCGTGCTGAAGAAAGGCGCGTCGGGTGGAGCCGTAATAGCCCCGGACGGAGCGGGAACATTTATTGGTGTTATTTCTCGCGGCGACAGTGAATCGCAAAGTATTTTCGTGCCCGTGGAGCGATTCATCGACCGCATTCAGCCCTACTTCTAAGCTCCTAAGATCTAAACAACGACCGCCATCGTAGGGGCTTTCTCGCAACCTCTTTCGGCTAATCACCACTCCGTGTTAGCAAGGGCATAGAGACCCACGAAACCCTTAGCGCCCGGATTAATCCCGCGAAGATTCCGTTGGACCGGTTCGGGTAGAAACCGCTGCCGAGTCCTCGCCTCTTTCCGCTGCGGCACCGGAGTTACTTCGCGTACTTTCGCCAGCCCGTTTGAGCAGTTCTTCCAGTTCATCTACCGCATGATCAATGGTGAATTCTCCGCTGTCGCGATAATCGTCGAATAAATTGATCATGCGATCGGAACGGCGACCGACCAACATCAAACGCAGGTAGAGACTGTTTTTGACTCTCGGTTTGCGCAACACATCGATAGCGAACGCCACTAGACTCAAAGGACTGAGGAGAAAATCTCGCAGGGCGTCGGCAGCCAGTTTGAGCTGAAAGACCAGCACGTGACGTAACGCCGTGCCGGTACTTACACGGGTATCCGCCTCGGAATCTTCATCGATAAACACGGTTCACTCCGAAAAAATGCAAGGACTCTAATACCACTGTCCGCCAGGGGTGGATAACCAGTCAGGCTCGTGGAGCTCAATCACCGTGACCTGGCGGGTGCTGTGGGCCTGCCGTAGGGCCGTGTCTAGTTCGTCCCTGGTTGACGCTGAGTGGGCTTCACAACCCAGGGCTCGAGCCGCCGCGAGAAAGTCGGGCGCGTCGATATCGACACCCAGGGGCTCAATCTCTGCGGCGACCATGCCCGCTTTGATCTCCCGGTAGCCGTGGTTGTTCCAAAGCAGCACGATCACCGGCAGGTTCTCTTGAACCGCCGACGCCAACTCCATAAACGTGAACTGTGCGGCGCCATCACCAATCAGCGCCACCACCGGTGTATCAGCTTCCAATCCGCGCCGGGCCCCCATGGCCGCAGGGATCGCATAACCCAGGGTTCCGGCGCCCGTCGCGGAATGGAAGTACCGCCGCGGCCCAGTCGCGAGGTATTGCCAGACGGCGTAGTAGGTAGGCAGGGTACTGTCTCCCACCAAACAAACATCGGGTAGGGCCTGAGTCACGCAAGCAAAAAACGCATCCATGTCAGCGTGGTAGTGGGACTCCTGGGTGATTGCCTTTCGACCGGCTTCGACTCGAGCTGCACCATCTCGTGACACCCCGTCGGGAAGCTGACGCAAGAGTGCCGCAATGGTTTCTCCGGTGTCGGCGCATATCGCCAGATCCGCGCGCAGATTTCGACTGAACTGTTCCGGGTCGATATCGACCCGGGCAAGCCAGGGCAATTCCGGTAGGGCTCCGAGAAACAGCATGTCGTAATCCGTCTCGCCAAACTCCGTGCCCAGAGCAAGGACCAGATCAGACTCTGCAAGAAAGCTGCGAACCGCCGCGAGACTGGGCGAGCCACCCAGGAGTAACGGATGCTCCGGAGGCAACAGTCCTTTACCGTTAACCGTAGTCACCAACGGCACATCAAGGTGCTCCACCAGCTGGCGCACCGCGGCACTCGCCCCTACGGCGCCCCCTCCAGCGATCACACAGGGTCGTTCCGCCTCCAATAGACGATCTCTAAGGGTAGCGAGCGCAGCTTCTCCCGGCGCCGGAGGGTTTACCCTTGGCCATGGCTGAGCGTCTACGGCCTCAGCATTTGCGGTAATAACATCTAAAGGCAGTTCGATATGCACCGGGCCGGGTCTAGCACTGTCGAACACCGCAAAGGCCCGGGCAAGCACCTTGGGCAGTTCTTGCGGGTCCATTAGCGTGTGACTGAACCGCGTGCACTGACGAGCCAGGGCCCGCTGATCGGGTAATTCGTGAAGGCGACCCTCCCCCATGGCTAACTGAGACCGGGACGCCACCGCCGTCACTACCAACATGGGTATCGAATCTGCCAACGCCTGCATCATCGGCGTTATGGCATTCCCAAGACCGGGACCGGAGATAAGAAAGCACGCGGCGGGCTTGCCCGTCGCCCGGGCATAGCCATCGGCCATAAAAGCCGCACCCTGTTCATGACGAGGCGAGATGTGGCGAATTCGGCTGTGCTCGAGACCACGGTACAGCTGCACCGTATGGTTACCGGGAATACCGAACGCCGTGTCTATGCCGTAACGCTCCAGAAGCTGCACCAGGCGTTCACCACAGCTTATGCCCGTCAAGAGGCCTGACCTCCTCGGATCTTTTTATCGCCTCTAAGGGAGCTGGGCGCGGAAGCTTCCGCACCAATGTGAGCTTCACCGCGAGCCCGGGCCAGCTCCACCTGTCGCTGACGTTCGGCAAAGCGTGCGCGCTGCTCGTCGCTTTGTCGGTCCAGGCAATGGGGGCAGCTGACACCTTTCTGATAGGCCGGCGAGGCCATATCCTCATCGCTGATGGGATGTCGACAGGCGAAACACTGGGCATAACTGCCCCGCTCCAGGGCGTGATTCACCGCCACACGCTCATCGAATACGAAACACTCTCCGTTCCATCGCGTGTCTGCTTCCGGCACGGTTTCCAGGTACTTCAAAATACCGCCCCGCAGGTGATAGACCTCTTCGAAACCTTGTTCCAATAGATAAGAGGTTGCTTTCTCGCAACGAATCCCCCCGGTACAAAACATGGCCACCTTTGGGTTCTGCTGGGGATCGAGGTGCTCTTTCACCCACTGAGGAAACTCCCGAAAGGTGGTGATATCCGGATCGATCGCCCCTTCAAAAGTGCCTATGGCACATTCGTAATCGTTGCGGGTATCTACCAGCGTCAACTCCGGATCCGCCAATAGGGCGTTCCAATCCTGCGCCTCCACATAGGTACCTACCACGCGGTTGGGGTCTACGGCAGGCACCCCCATGGTGACAATTTCACGTTTGAGTTTTACCTTCATGCGTAAGAAGGCCTGGGTTTCGTGAAGGGACTCCTTGTGTTCCAGGTCCTGCAAGCGCTCATCCTCTCGCAGCCAGGCCAACACCCGATCAATTCCCTCGCGGCTCCCCGACACAGTGCCATTAATCCCTTCCGCAGCCAGGAGCAGTGTCCCGCGCAGCCCCGCCTCACGACAGACGTCCAATAAGGGCTCTCGTAGTTCCCGATAATCCGGGAGAGAAACGAATTTGTATAAGGCAGCTACGACGTAATTCATTGGGGACTCACCTGTGGGTCATTCTTACTGCCGCCAAGGCAGTCGGGCGATGCCGGCGCCGTGGCATTGCGCTGTGCCCACTCTTTGGGGTCGTAAAGGTGTAATGCCAGCGCATGAACCGGTCCCGCCAGGAATTCATCCAAAAGGCCGTAAACCTGCTGATGACGCGCCACGGCGCGACGCCCGGAAAAAGCCTCGGCGACCATCACCAGGCGAAAATGGGTTTCGGAGTTTTCCGGCACGCTGTGTTGGTGGCTTTCGTTGGCCAGTTCCATGAACTCAGGCGTGAAGTGCGCTGATAGCCGTTCGCGCATTTGCTGTTCTACGCTCATACTTCCTCCTCGTGGGCGCGCGCGATTATACTGCGGGCATGTCTTCTACCGACAGCGACCGCTACGACATCTTTTTCGCCGGTGAAAGCCTTGAGGGCAAAGACCCCCAGGCCGTGCGAGAAGCCCTGGGTCGACTCTTCAAAGCCGATGATGCGACCTTGGATAGGCTCTTCTCGGGACGCCGCCAGCGCATCAAGGGCAATTGTGACAGCGCCACGGCGCTGAAGTATCAGAAAGCCATTACCGCAGCGGGCGGTAAAGTGGCGGTCGTTAGGGTTGAACCCGAAGTAGCTGCGGAGGCCTCCGCACCCGGGCAAACCAGCCCTGACCATACTGCGGCCGTACCCCAGGTACCATCACAGGCCTCATCCCAAGCCCAAGCCCAATCCCAGGCCCCATCCCCGAATACCGCGGTTGAGGGCAGCGCTGATTCAAAGCCGTTCGCCGAAGAGCCTCCTACCCAGACCATGAGTCTGGCCCCCGCAGGTAGCGACGTTCTCAGACCAGAGGAGCGCCAGGTCACCGAGAGGGCGACTCTAAGTCTTGATCACCTAAGCGTGGCGGAACAGGGCGAGCCTTTGAACCCGACTGCAGCGGAGACCGTGCCCACGGTGGAACCACCCTCCTTCGAAGTGGCGGAGGTTGGCAGCGATCTAGGCCCAGCCGAACGGCCCGATGATCCGGAGCTTCCAGACGTATCGGCTCTCAGCCTCGCGCCCGAGGGCGGTGACTTGAGCGATTGCACGCCCTCGTCTCCAGAGGTGACCCCGGTAGATCTCAGTCATCTCGACCTGGCGGAGGCAGGAAGCGATTTGCTGCAGGAGTCAGAGCGTCGGCGCACGGAGGCGACCGCTCCGGATACCAGCCATTTGTCCGTGGACGATAGCTAAGCCAAATTCATGACCCCCACGGAATCCCTTCCCCCACCCGGGTTGCTGCGGCGTCTCGCCGCCATCGTGTACGACACCCTTCTCGTGATACCGCTGATCATGGTGGTGGTCGCCATCACCCTGGCCGTGCAACGCTGGATGGGCACGCCTCAGGAAGCCCTTGTGGCGGGCTGGATCGTACAAACCATTACCGTGCTCTGTGTCGTGGGATTCTTTGCCGGTTTCTGGCTCAAGAATGGTCAGACCCTGGGTATGCAGGCCTGGCGTATTAAGCTTCAACCCATACCCGGCAACGAACTCACCTTTGGCCGCGCGGTAACACGCTGCGGTTCCGCTCTTTTGTCCGCCTGCTGTCTGGGCCTGGGGTATCTGTGGTGCCTGGTAGATCGTAAAAAACGCACCTGGCACGACTATCTCTCGGGTACAGAGCTCGTGCTGCTGCCAAAAAAATCCAAGTAAAACCTCGAGGCTGATGGGAGAGTAGCGCTTCAGACTTCCACCTCGACGACGCTCGGTCACGAACGCCGCAGCAGCCACAGCCCGACGATCAGGCAAAGCACCACGGGAAGCAGCGCCGCATATACCGGCGGAAAGCCAAACACCAGGCTCGCAGGCCCCAACAGATCCTGGCTCAGGCGAAACAGTATCCCCACCATTACCCCGGCAAAGATACGAAAGCCAAGAGTGCCATCACGCAGGGGGCCGAAGACAAAGGAAATAGCCACCAACACCAGAGCGGCCACGGCAGCGGGCTGCAGCACTTTTCGCCAGGTAGCCAGCTCAAAGTCCGCCGTGTCCTCGCCCTGCCGCCTCAGAAACTCGGCGTAGTCCACCAAATCGTTAAGGGAAAGCTGTGTCGGAGAAACATTTTCCAGAGAAAGAATCTGCGGCGTGATATTGCTCTGCAAGCGCAAGGCATCCTGCCGGTCGCGGCGCAAGCCGCCAAGCTCCAGCACCGTGAGTTCCACATCACTCAGACTCCAGCCATCGCGCTGATAACGACCACGATCGGCGAATATGACCCGCTCAAGCCAGCCTTCCTCATCGAAGTCGTAAGCCGTCACGCCGTAGATTCGCTCGTCCGGCGCCACCGCCTGAACATGCAAGAACAAACGTCCGTCACGCCGCCATATGCCCTGCTCCGAGCTTAATTGACGGTCCGCATAAAGGGCCAGCGCCCGACCACTCTGGGCCTTTTGTTCGGCCTGGGGAGCCACGTACTCACCGATCAAAAATCCCAGCATGGCAATGAGCAAAGCGTGCTGGAGAACAATCCAGGCCAAACGGAGATTGGAAATCCCGGCAGCGCGCATCACCACCAGCTCGCTAGAGCTAGCCAGCTGGCCAAGGCCGATGAGGGCCCCGATGAGAGCCGCGAAGGGAATGAACTCGTAGCAGCGGCCCGGCAGGGTCAACAGCACATACTGGCTGATCTGGGCAAAACCGTAAGCGGCGCTGCGACTGTCCGCCTCATCGATAAACGCCGACAAGGCATCAATACCCACAATCACCAACAGCACAAGGAGGATAGACATCCACACGGTGCGAGCAATATAGCGATCTACCAACTGCATCAGCGTTTACGCCATCGACGCCAGCGATCGGGCCCAAAGAGGAGGATCAACGCGAGCAAAAAAAATCCCCCATGAATAGACCACACCTGTCCCGCCGTCGCGGTCTCTTCCGCCATTGCCGTACGCATGCTGGCGAGGGACATGAGATAACTGAGGTGCAACAACAGTGCCGGGGCAAGTTTTATGTAACGACCCCGGCGGTGATTGGTTTTTGACAAAGCCAGCGCAAGCAAGGCCACGATGGGCACCATTACCACCAGGGAAAAACGCCAGTGCAGCGCGGCCCGGTCCTCCGGATCCGTCGATAACAGAAGCGTCTGCGTTGACCTCGCATCCACCGGCTCACTGCGCCCGAGACTGGGGTCATCCGGTAGGCGTTGCCCGTACCGTTCAAAGCTGGCGATCTGAAAGTCCACGGCACCGGGGGAACCCGCAAAGCGATGGCCGTCGCGGAGTTCAAGGTAGCGCGCACCGGTTTCCCCATCGCGAACCACCTCGCCTCGGCGAGCCGTGGTTACGCGGGGCGGCTCGTCTTCCTCGCCCGGCTCGTAAAGAAACACCTGACGCAAAGTACCCGCGTCGGAATCAATGCCTGCCGCGTAGGATATGGCCCCATCCTTACCCTGGGGCTGAAAACGACCCGCGGCGAGAAGTTGCAGTCCTTGCAACGCCCGAGGACTGTTGAGCAATGCCTCGGAACGCGCCGCTCCCTGGGGCGTGAGATACAGGGTCAAGCCCGCCACGATGAGCGTGACTATAAGTGCCGGCGCCAGGGTAAAACGAGCGAGCCGTGCGGGCCCGGTGCCACAGGCGCTCAGAATCACCATTTCACTCTCGACGTACAGCCGCCCGTAGGCCATCAGAATGCCAATGAACAGACCCAGGGGTATGAGGAGTTCAAGAAAGCCCGGCAAACGGTAAAACATGACGGGGAGGAGGATTTCCGCCGCCAGCTTGCCCGAAGCCGCTTCCGCCAGGTACTTGACGAATCGGCCCGTAAGGATGATGGCTAAAAGCACCGAGCTGACGGCCACCGTATGACCTAGTACGTCGCTGGCAAGATAATTGCGCAGTCTCAGGGGAAAGCTCCTGTGGTCCTGGAGTTCAGTTTGCCGTGCGTTCATCTTACACTAGGCGATTGTCCCAATAATGAGTAGTGCCCCATGCCTGCCCTGCGGTTTAGCGTTCAGAACACCTCCAAAGCCACGGATCTCAAAACTCCCTGCGTCATCCTCCCGGTCTCCTCCTCAGGACGCCTGGACAACGACGGTAAAGCCCTTAACCGTCAGTGCGGTGGCGTTATCAACGCCGCCATCGCCAGCGGCGAGTTCTCGGGCAAGATCGGTGAGACCGAACTTGTACACAGCGCGAGTGCGCCAGAACGGGTGATCCTCGTCGGAATCGGCGAAGGACGTGGGGATCGCGCAGCGCTGTTGCGTATCAGCGCCGCGACCGCGCGAGCCCTCCTCGCCTCTAAAGCCAAAGACGCGCATTTTCTCGCAAGCCCCTTGAAGCTCGCCAAGGCAGACGGGGAGTGGTTTTTTCAAAC
Organism: Halieaceae bacterium UBA6060; assembly: GCA_002428935.1. Classification (GTDB taxonomy): domain Bacteria; phylum Pseudomonadota; class Gammaproteobacteria; order Pseudomonadales; family Halieaceae; genus Congregibacter. The sequence goes on along the minus strand of DIYG01000110.1, from coordinate 6,132 downwards.
CCTGGGTCGCGATCTCGTGTTTCACAGCTACCGCTACGACGCAACGCTATCAGCGCCCAAGCCAGAGCCAACGCTGCGCAAGTTCTCCGTAAGTGTCACGGAAAGCGCTAACAGCCGACAGATCAAGGCGGCTCTGGAGCGCGGTGGCCGCACCGGCACCGGTATCAACCTGGCCCGAGAGTTGGCCAATCTACCGGGCAACCACTGCACGCCGGAGTACCTGGCCCGGGAAGCGCGCAAGCTCGCTCGAACCAGCGATAAAACGAGCTGTAAGGTACTTAATGAAAAAGCCATGGCCGATCTGGGAATGCACTCGCTCCTGTCCGTGACCGCGGGAACCGTAACCCCGGCGCGGCTTATAGTCTTGGAATACAAGGGCAGTAAGCGTACTGACGCGCCCCATGTACTGGTAGGTAAAGGCATCACCTTCGACAGCGGCGGAATCTCTCTCAAGCCCGGCGCAAAAATGGATGAGATGAAGTACGACATGGGCGGCGCAGCCAGCGTGCTCGGCACCCTCCGAGCCATAGTCGACATGAAGCTACCGATAAACGTTGTGGGCATCATCGCGGCGGCGGAGAACATGCCCAGCGGCACGGCCACCAAGCCCGGCGATGTGGTCACATCCATGGCGGGCATCACCATTGAAATTCTCAACACCGACGCCGAAGGGCGTCTGGTGCTCTGCGATGCCCTGACCTATGCGGCCCGCTTCAAGCCCGCCAGCGTCGTCGACATCGCCACCCTCACGGGTGCCTGCGTCGTCGCCCTGGGCAGCCACGCCTCCGGTCTATATGCCAACGATGATGCCCTCGCCAAGGATTTGTTGGCGGCGGGTACGGAAAGTCACGATCGGGCCTGGCGTATGCCCCTCTGGGATGACTACCAGAAGCAGCTTGATAGCAATTTTGCCGACGTGGCCAATATCGGTGGTCCCGGTGCTGGCAGCGTTACCGCCGCTTGCTTTCTCGCCCGCTTTACCAAGGATTATCGCTGGGCGCACCTGGACATCGCCGGCTCAGCCTGGAATTCAAGTCCCAAAGGAGCCACGGGCCGACCCGTAGGATTGCTCACCCAATACCTTTGCGATCAGGCCAAGGCTTGACTCGCGTCGGCTTCTACATCATTGAAAACACGGACGCCGACAGCCGTCGGCGTCTGGCCCTAAGGCTTACGGACAAAGCTCACGGCCAAGGGCATCGGGTATTTCTCAACTGCGAGGACGAAGCCCAGGCGCGATCCCTGGATGAACTTCTCTGGACCTTTCGTCCAGCGAGCTTCCTGCCCCACGCGCTGTTCCATGAAGACCCAGAAGAACAGATCTGCATCGGCTGGGGGCAGGACCCGGAAGGTCATACGGACCTTCTCATCAACCTACAAACCCAGGTGCCTCCGTTTTTTGGCCGCTTCAAACGGGTGGCCGAACTGGTGAATCAAGAACCGGCCCGCCTCGAAGCCCTTCGAGCCTCCTGGCGACACTACCGGGAGCGAGGCTACGCGTTGGAAGAGCACCGTCTCGCAAGCGTATAATCCGCCGCCCCGGTCGGCACCCCCACTAGAGACCAACACCAAGCCCCATGGACAAAACCTTTCAACCCTCGGATATCGAGACGCGCTGGTATGAGCGCTGGGAAAACGCGGGCTACTTCCAGCCCCAGGGCGGCGACGAGCCCTACAGCATCATGATCCCACCGCCCAATGTCACCGGTAGCTTGCACATGGGCCACGGGTTCCAAGAAACGATCATTGACGCGCTGATTCGTTATCACCGCATGGCGGGCTACGACACCCTTTGGCAGGTGGGCACCGACCACGCGGGTATCGCAACGCAGATGGTGGTGGAACGACAGCTCAGCGCCCAGGGCACGGATCGGCACGAGATCGGGCGTGATGCTTTCACCGAGAAAGTCTGGGAGTGGAAGGAAAGTTCTGGGGGCACCATTACCCGTCAATTACGCCGCCTGGGAGCCTCTCCGGACTGGTCCACGGAACGTTTCACCATGGACGAAGGTTTGTCCAAAGCGGTACAGGAAACGTTTATCCGCTTGTACCGCGAAGGCCTGATCTATCGTGGTCAACGCCTCGTCAACTGGGACCCGCAACTGCACACGGCCATTTCTGACCTGGAGGTGGTTTCCGAAGAAGAACAGGGTCACCTGTGGCACTTCCGCTACCCCTTGGCCGACGGTTCGGGGCACCTCACGGTGGCAACCACGCGACCGGAAACCATGCTCGGTGATAGCGCCGTCGCCGTCCACCCGGACGATGAACGCTATCGACATCTCATCGGTCAGGAAGTCGAGCTGCCCCTGTGTAATCGTCGTATCCCCGTGATCGCCGATACCTACGTGGACCCGGAGTTTGGTTCTGGCTGCGTAAAAATCACCCCGGCACACGATTTCAATGACTATGAAGTGGGGCAACGCCACGATCTACCACTGATCAGCATTTTTGATGCCGACGCCGCCATTAACGAGCATGCCCCGGAGTTCTATCGCGGCCTGGATCGCTACACAGCACGAGAAAAAGTCGTCGAAGACATGCGTCACCTGGGATTTCTGGAGGGCATCGATGACCACCGTCTTAAAGTGCCCCGCGGTGATCGCAGTGGCGTTGTCATCGAACCGTTCTTGACGCAACAGTGGTACGTGGATGCAAAGACCCTAGCGGGACCAGCTATCCATGCGGTAGAAAGCGGGCAGATCGAGTTTGTACCCAAGCAGTGGGAAAACACCTATTTCTCCTGGATGCGGGATATCCAGGACTGGTGTATCAGCCGGCAATTGTGGTGGGGGCATCGCATCCCCGCCTGGTACGACCCGGAAGGCAACATCTACGTGGGCACCGATGAAGCCAGTGTGCGACGGGACCACCAATTGGATGACCATCTTCCTCTGCACCAGGACGAAGACGTCCTGGATACCTGGTTCTCCTCCGGGCTGTGGACCTTCAGCACCCTTGGCTGGCCCGGGGAGACCGAGCGTCTAGCACGCTTCCACCCTAGCAATGTATTGGTTACGGGTTTTGACATCATCTTCTTCTGGGTCGCACGGATGATCATGCTGACCCTTCATCTCCGTGGTGAGGTCCCCTTCCGTCAGGTCTATGTGCACGGGCTTGTACGTGACGCCGAAGGTCAGAAGATGTCCAAGTCAAAGGGCAACGTGCTCGACCCCATTGACCTTATCGATGGTATCGACCTCGACGCCCTGATCGACAAGCGTACCCAGGGTCTGATGCAGCCCCAGCACGCGGAGCGCATTCGCAAAGCCACAAAACGCCAGTTCCCCGAGGGCATCAATGCCTACGGCACCGACGCCCTGCGCTTCACCTACTACTCCCTCGCCGCCACCGGTCGTGACATTAAGTTTGATATTGGCCGCATCGAAGGCTTCCGCAATTTCTGCAACAAGATTTGGAATGCCGCCCGCTATGTGTTGATGAATTGTGAGGGCCAGGACTGCGGTACCGATGTCGGGGCCACACTGAGCCTGGGCACCGCCGAGCACTGGATCGAGACAGAGCTACAGACAGTATTGGGGGGTGTCGCTGAGGCGATAAAGGACTATCGCTTCGATCTGGCCTCCCAGCTGCTTTACGACTTCATCTGGAACGAATACTGCGATTGGTACCTGGAACTCTCCAAAGTGACCCTCCGCAACAGCGACGACCCCGCCGTCCAACGGGGCGTGCGACGCACTTTGATCAGTGTTCTAGAGCGCAGCCTCCGGGCGCTCCACCCGCTCATGCCATTTATCACGGAAGAAATATGGCAAAGCGTGGCCCCCCTGGCCGGTGTTAGCGGTGAAACCATCATGCTCCAAGCCTATCCCCGCGCTGAGGAGCAGCGCTGTGACGAGGCGTCCTCCGCCGATATCCACTGGTTGAAAACCTTTGCTCTGGCCGTGCGCAACATTCGTGGTGAAATGAGTATCCCCCCGGGTAAGAAACTCAATGTGCTGTTGCGAGCAGGAGACGAAGACGATAAACGTCGACTGGCCGAGCTCGGGGTGGCGCTACAAGCGGTGACTGGACTGAACGCGATAGACTGGCTATCGGGCGAAGCCCCGACAAGCGCGACGGGATTGTGCGGTAAGTTGGAGATTCTTGTCCCGCTGGCCGATTTTATCGATCGTGACGCGGAGCTGGCTCGCCTCGATAAAGAGATACAAAAGCGGCACAGCGAGTTGCAGCGCATAGGCGGCAAACTTAATAATGAGAACTTCGTTGCAAAAGCCCCTGAAGCGGTAGTAAATAAGGAGCGGGCAAAGCTGAAGGACCTCCAGATTAGCCTGGAAAAGCTTCAGCAGCAGCGAGATACCCTGGCAAAGGCCCAAGACCGATGACCAGGGCGTGGTAACGACGTGAATCCGGGGCAACCCGGTGAAGCGATAGGCAGGTCGTAACGACCGACCAAAGAGTCGGCGTACAAAAAGTATTACCGAGGGATATCCTATGAGCGAGCGCGTGAATGGGACCGTAAAGTGGTTCAATAATGCCAAGGGCTTCGGCTTCATAACCGGAGAAACATTTGACGGAGATGTATTCGTGCACTTCCGCTCCATTCAGGGCGACGGCTACCGTACGCTCAACGAGGGGCAGGCTGTGGAGTTTACGTTGATAGAGGGCCCCAAGGGCTTACAGGCGGAAGACGTCGCAAAAATCTGAGTGCGTCGGTCCGCCCCGACACACTGCTAACCGACCGACTCTGGCCCCGTGGGGTCAGAGTCCCAGTCACTACTTAAGGAAATCCATGTCCATACCAGGCAAGGTGCTTATTGCATTGCTGGTTGCCTGCGGCGTTGCCGCCATAGCGGCCGCAGTTGTTCCCACCACTTCGTTTGTACAGGCCCTGGCAATGACCGCCACGGCATCTTTACTCGCTGTTCTTCTTAGCCATCGGGCCCTACCGGTGCCCGCCGCTCTCTCGGCGTCGGAATCACGAGAAAAATCAAACAACCGAGCGCAAGCGAAAACCAACAAGAGCCCGAAGCCCAAAGGGAAAAGCAACACAAACTCCGGCAAACCCGCTAAGGCCGCGAAAGGCGGCGCGCAGGAGTCTGGAACAGTGAAATGGTTCAACGGCACCAAAGGGTTTGGCTTCATCATTCGAGACAACGGTGATGAGATCTTCGTCCATCACCGCTCCATCGTCGGTGAGGGGCGTCGCAGCCTCAAGGATGGTGCCGCTGTGCGCTACCGCGTGGTGACTACGGATAAAGGCCCGCAGGCTGAAGACGTGGAACCGGCGTGACGGGCACAACAGAGCACCGCTTTCGCGGTGCGATTTTTCCCACGTCCCGACATCCGGCCATACGCCGCGCGAAACGCGCTCACGAAGCCCCGGAGATCCACGGCAACAAGCTGTGGAAATCGAGCTGTCTGATTATCGACTATCTCCATAAACATCCCACCCCAAAACCTCAGCGGGTGTTGGATGCGGGCTGTGGCTGGGGTATCGGTGGTATCTGGTGTGCACGGGAGTTTGGCGCCGCGGTAACTTCCCTGGATGCGGACCCTGCGGTTTTTCCTTTCCTGGAGGTCACGGCGGAGCTCAATGGGGTCACTACCACGCCTACGGCCCGACGTTTCGAGAAGGTATCGGGCCGTGAGTTGGCCAACTATGACACCCTGATCGCTGCCGACGTGTGCTTTTGGGACGAACTGGTTGCACCGCTGTGCAACCTGGTTAATCGCGCTGTGAAAGCGGGTGTCAAACGTATCATCATCGCCGATCCCGAGCGCCCAACCTTCCACACCATGGCGGAGCGCTGTCTGGACCGACACGGCGGTGAGCTCCTACCCTGGCGGACACGGGGTGCACTGGCGGCCTCCGGCGCACTCCTGGTGATCAACAACTACTGAGCAACGTCCCGCTAAGGCAGCACGTTACGAGGATCAGGTAGTCGATCCCTGTAACGGGGCTTGCTCCGCCAGTTAATTGTCAAACACGATCCAGCGCGTACTCGCAGGGCGGCTGTCCACTACTTCGCCAGCGACGATCCGTGGCCGGAAGCGGGTGCCCTGAAGATACCGGCGCAAGCGGCTCGCAGAACGTTGCAGGGGTTCGGCAACCTGATCTATGTCCATTCGCGCCCGCCCGCTCTCCGACAACTCAACCACCCCGTCGAC
>DIYG01000030.1 GCA_002428935.1 Halieaceae bacterium UBA6060 | reverse complement strand
GGCCCGCTTCCGCGCGGCTCGTTTGGCTTCCTTGGCTGCGGCCTGCCGCTCCAGACGTTCCTGACGCGCCTCAAAACGGTCTCGCGCGTGGTCAGACTTCGCATTCTCCGCACGCTGTTGAAGCACAGCAGCTTTCGACGCTCGGTAGTACTGCACGAGGGGAATATGACTGGGGCACACATAGGAGCAGGCGCCGCACTCGATGCAGTCAAAGAGATGGTGCTCTTCGAGACGCTCGTGATCCTGGGCACGGGCGAACCAGTACAGCTGTTGAGGTAAAAGCCGGGCGGGGCAGGCTTCGGCGCAAAGACCACAGCGGATACAGGCCTGCGCAGCCGACGGTTCGGCTAATTCTCCGACCCCAGGAACCAGCAGGCAGTTGGTGGTCTTTACCACTGGGCTGGCCGCGTCGGGTAGGGTAACGCCCATCATGGGGCCGCCCATAATAAGGCGCATGGCCTCGGTGGACTCGGAAGACTCCGTTGTATTGATGGAGCATCCCGCTTCGTTCAGGAGATCGCCCATGGGCGTTCCCAAGAGCACTTCGAAATTGCCCGGTTGCGCGACGGCCTCTCCCGTAACGGTGGTGATTCGGCTCACCAGGGGGCGGCCTCGTTTTACCGCGTCGTGAATGGCCACGGCGGTTCCAACGTTTTGGCAGAGGATACCGATCTGGGCCGGGAGTCCACCGCTGGGTACTTGTTTCCCCGTCAAAATTTCAATGAGTTGTTTTTCCCCGCCGGAGGGATACTTCGTGGGAAACACCACCACTGTTATTTCCGGCGTGTTCCCATCGACTTTCTCGCCATGGGTTTCGACGGCCGAGCGCAAAGCGGCAATGGCCTCGGGTTTGTTGTCCTCCACCCCAATAAGGATTTCCCTGGGGTTCGTGAGGTGCATCAGGATTTCAACCCCAGAGATGATCTCCACGGCCCGTTCCCGCATCAGCACATCGTCCGCCGTGATGTAGGGCTCGCACTCGGTGCCATTGATGATCAGCGTCTCTATGGGGTGGCTGCCGCCTCGAGGAAGTTTGCGGGCGGTGGGAAAACCGGCGCCGCCCAAACCGGCAATGCCTGCGGCGAACAAGTGATCGATCAGCGTGTCTGCCGGTACCGCCGTGTAGTCCTCAATGGGCTCCAGGGTTTGCCAGCGATCTTCCCCGTCGCTGCGCAGGACAATGCACGGTCCTGAGAGCCCCGATGCGTGGGGCAGTACCCGGTCTTCACAGGCAACGATGCTACCGGAGGTTGGGGCGTGAACCGGAAGACCGGAAAGGTCCGTCAAGCGCTGCCCGCCAAGGACCATATCGCCGGCCTCGACGATCGCTTTAGCAGGTGGGCCGATGTGCTGGGCCAGGGGAATGACCAACTCCTCGGCAATCGCCGCGCGCCGGATGGGACTGCCATTGGACAGGGTCTTGCGCTCCGGCGGAAACACGCCGCCGTGAAAGTCATGGACGCGTCTCATGCGGCCTGGCCGCGGTCGCTGGCGATGATCACAGGGCCAACGTTTGCCGCGGGCAATTGCCAGTGCCAATCGGCGAGGCCGTGATCCCTGGGATGCATTTCAATGCAATCCACGGGGCAGGGGTCTACGCAGAGATCGCAGCCGGTACATTCGGCTTCTATGACCGTGTGCATTTGTTTGGCTGCGCCCACAATGGCATCGACCGGGCAAGCCTGGATACACTTTGTGCAGCCGATGCAGTCGTCTTCGACGATAAAAGCTACGGCCTTTACGGACTCTTCACCGTGCTCCGCATCCAGGGGTAAGGGCTCCACATCAAGGAGATCCGCCAGGGCCTGGATGCCCGCTTCGCCGCCGGGGGGGCATTTGTTGATGGCCTCACCCTCGGCGATAGCTTCCGCGTAGGGACGACACCCTGGATAGCCACACTGGCCACATTGGGTCTGGGGCAAAATGGCATTGACCTGATCGGCGATGGGATTGCCATCGGCGCGAAAGCGGATGGAAGCAAATCCGAGGAGGCTACCAAAGGCCGCGCCCAGGCCCAGCATCGCGGCCGTGGCAGCGAGCATGGGGTGATTGGCAATCAGCTCAGCGACCACGTCACACCAGCCCGGCGAAGCCCATAAAGGCCAGGGACATGAGCCCCGCCGTAACCATACCTATCGCTGCCCCGGAAAAGGGTGTGGGTACATCGGCGGCGGCGATGCGCTCGCGCATGGCGGCGAACAATACAAGCACCAGCGAAAACCCCAGGGCTGCGCCGAAGCCATACAGGAGCGCCTCCATAAAACTGTGGCTCTTGTTGAGATTGAGCAGGGCGACACCGAGCACCGCGCAGTTTGTAGTAATCAGCGGTAGGTACACCCCAAGGACCCGGTGCAGAAGCGGGCTGCTTTTGCGCACGACCATTTCCGTGAACTGCACTACAACAGCGATCACCAGAATAAAGGCAATGGTCTTCAGGTAACCAAGCCCCAGGGGTAAGAGCAGATACTGGTAGGTAAGGTGGCTACAGGCCGAAGCGAGGGTAAGAACGAAGGTGGTGGCCATGGACATGCCCATGGCGGTTTCCAGCTTGTTGGACACACCCATGAACGGGCACAGACCCAAAAACTGTACCAGGACAAAATTGTTGACCAGGATGGCGCCAATCAACAGCAGTGAGTAATCCGCCAACATAGACTCAATCGCAGTGCGGGAAACCCCTAGAAAAACTGGGGGAATCTACCTGGTGTACCTCGAGCGCGGCGTTGCGCCCACCTTTTCCGTGGCCCGACCCCAGGGCCGGACTCCGAAACTGCATGGTAGGCAGATTGTAGCGTTTCAACAATGTGTTCCTAGCACCGATGAACGCGATGTTTGATAGAGGTCAAGTCACGCGCATGCCGGGTTGGGCGCCACTGTCGGGTGACAGCAGGAAGATATCTGTATCGCCTTCGCCCGCAGCCAACACCATGCCCTCGGATACGCCAAAGCGCATTTTGCGCGGTGCCAAATTGGCGACCACAACGGTCAAGCGACCGACCAGGGACTCCGGGTCGTAGGCGCTCTTGATGCCGGAGAAAACCTGACGTTTGCCCAGGTCACCCAGATCCAGCTGCAGAGCGAGCAATTTGTCGGCCCCTTCGACGGCTGCGGCAGCGTCAATACGCGCAACTCGTAGATCCACCTTCTGGAAGTCATCGATGCTGATGGATGCAGCTTCTGAAGACTTACCGGTCTTCGCCGCTTTACCCGCGGGAGGGTCGATGGCCGTAGTCTTTTCCGCGACCTGATTGCTTTCGATCATCGCTTTAACGGCTTTGGGGTCCACCCGCTGCATCAGGGGTTTGAACTTGGCGAGGTTGTGATTGAGCAGTTGCCGGGGTAGCTCTTCCCAAGTCAGCGTGGAGTTCAGGTATACAGCGGCCCGCTCGGCCATGCTAGGCAAGATCGGTTGCAGGTAGATCATCAGCATACGGAAGCAGTTGATGCCTGTGCTGCAGACATCCTGAACCTGCTGACTCTGCTCGGGATCTTTTACCAGTTGCCAGGGTTTGTGTTCATCGATGTATTGGTTTGCCAGGTCTGCCAGTTCCATGATCAGGCGTACGGCGCGGCTGAATTCTCGCCCTTCATAGGCTTTGGCGATGTCGTCTGAGGTGACGACAAACCGTTCATAGAGGGCGGGTTCCGAAACGGTGGCCGATGTGCGGTTGTCAAAACCCTTGCGCAGAAAACCTGAGCAGCGACTGGCGATATTGACCACCTTGCCGACAACATCTGAGTTAACCCGTTGTACGAAGTCTTCGAGATTTAGGTCGATATCATCGACGCCGGCACCGAGTTTGGCAGCGAAGTAATAGCGCAGATATTCGGGGTCCAGGTGTTCCAGGTAATGCCGCGCGTTGACGAAGGTGCCCCGGCTTTTGGACATCTTCGTGCCGTTCACCGTTAGGAACCCGTGGACAAAGACACCGGTGGGGGTTCGTAGCCCTGCAGAATGGAGTATCGCCGGCCAGAACAGACCGTGGAAATTTATGATGTCTTTGCCGATGAAGTGATACAACTCCGTGTCTTGGCCAATCTGCCAGAAGTCATCGAAATTCACGCCACTGCGCGAACAGAAGTCTTCAAAGCTGCCCATGTATCCCACGGGAGCGTCTAGCCAGACATAAAAGTACTTGTCTGGCTCACCGGGAATCTCGAAGCCAAAGTAGGGTGCGTCTCGGCTGATGTCCCATTCCTGGAGTTCTGAGTCGGTCCACTCTCGGAGTTTGTTGGCCACGGGCCCCTGGAGAGAACCTGAATCAATCCATTCGCGGAGCATGTCTGCGAAGAGCGGTAGGCGAAAGAACAGATGCCGCGACTCCCGCTCCACCGGTTTCGCACCAGATAGCGCAGAAACCGCGTCGATAAGTTCAGCGGGTGAATAGGTGGCCCCACAGGCTTCACAGTTGTCGCCGTACTGGTCTGGGGTCTTGCAGTTGGGGCAGGTGCCTTTGATAAAGCGATCCGCCAGGAAAAGCCCTTTCTCCGGGTCGTAAGCCTGAGTGATATCCCGTGCCGCAATGTGTTCATTGGCTTTAAGACGCTCGTAGATGACTTCGCTCCAGCGGCGTGTCTCTTCCGAGTGTGTGCTGTGGAAGTTATCGAAGCTGATGGCAAAGTCCGCCGAGTCCTTGGCGTGCTCAACGCGGATACGATCAATTTGCTCTTCGGGCGTGATACCCAGTCTTTCGGCGGTAAGCATGATCGCCGTGCCGTGAGCGTCGTCGGCGCACACGTAGTAGCACTCGTGGCCTCGGGAGCGCTGGAAGCGCACCCAGATATCGGTTTGCACCTGTTCGAGCATGTGTCCAAGGTGCAGGGGGCCGTTGGCGTAGGGCAGGGCGCTGGTTACCAGAATGCGCCGCCGTGCTTGCGTCATGGTGCTGAAATCCGCTGGGTGAGGGCGCGCCATGATAGCGATTGGCCCCCCGGATTTCACTAGGAACGCGGGTTTCAGGCTTTTTCGCCACTCGAATTGAGTCGGCGCTGGGGCCTACCTATACTGAGCGCCTTATTGCGGTCTCCTTCGGCTCTCCATGCAAACGATCAAACACATTATCGCCGTCGCTTCCGGCAAGGGCGGGGTTGGTAAATCCACCACCGCGGTAAATCTGGCCCTGGCGCTTCAGGCGCGGGGTAAGAAGGCCGGACTTTTGGATGCCGACATTTACGGTCCGAGCGTCGCTCTGATGCTCGGGGTCGCCGACGGCACTCGCCCCGATACCCGGGACGGAAAGCTACTTGTGCCCGTAACGGCCCATGGTCTGCCCAGCATGTCCATGGCTTACCTGGCCAGTGAGCGTACGCCCATGGTTTGGCGTGGTCCCATGGCGGGAGGTGCTTTGGTGCAAATGCTGGAGCAAACCGCCTGGGGCGACCTGGATGTGTTGGTCATCGATATGCCACCGGGGACCGGGGACATCCAGCTCACCCTGTCGCAAAAAGCCTCCCTGGCCGGTGCAGTGATCGTCACCACCCCTCAGAATATCGCTCTCCTCGACGCCCGTAAGGGCGTTGAGATGTTCGCCAAGGTTCAGGTGCCTGTCCTGGGCATTATCGAGAACATGGCAACCCACATTTGCAGCCAGTGCGGCCACGAAGACCACATTTTTGGTGCCGATGGAGGCGAGCGCATCGCGGCGGACTATCAGGTTCCCGTGTTGGCCAGCCTACCGCTGGAGCGACGCATTCGGGAGTTGACCGACGCCGGTACGCCAGTGGTGGTTCGAGAGCCCGAATCGGCACCATCCCTGGCTTACCTCCGCGCGGCCGATGCCTTGCTGGAGGCTCTCGAAGGCTACGGAGAAGAGGCTTTTCCCAATATCAGTATTAGTGACGACTGATTGTTGCTGCCGTCTACCCCGTTCACCGACCTATCAATCGATCTTTTTACCGGCCTCTGATTCGGACAAACACCCTATGAGCATCAAAGCAGATAAGTGGATTCGCCGCATGGCGCAGGAACACAGCATGATCGAGCCCTTTGAGGCCGGTCAGGTGCGCAGTGTTCCCGAAACCGGACGGGTGATTTCCTACGGTACCTCCAGCTATGGGTACGACGTGCGTTGTGCCGACGAGTTTCGCGTGTTTACGAATATCCATTCGGCCACCGTGGATCCGAAGGCGTTTGACGAAGACAGCTTTGTCAGCGTCAAGGGTGACGTCTGTGTCATTCCGCCAAACTCCTTTGCCCTGGCTCGCACGGTAGAGTACTTCCGTATTCCTAGGAATGTGCTCACCATTTGTCTTGGTAAATCCACCTATGCCCGCTGTGGGATCATTGTCAACGTTACGCCCCTGGAACCCGAGTGGGAGGGCCATGTAACCCTGGAGTTCTCCAACACGACGACGCTACCGGCAAAGATCTACGCCAATGAGGGTGTGGCACAGATGCTGTTTTTTGAGTCGGATGAAGTCTGTGAGGTGAGTTATAAGGACCGAGGCGGCAAGTATCAGGGTCAGACCGGCGTGACCCTGCCGCGAGCCTAAGGGCTGATCAGGGCGTTAAGGGCGCTGCTCTGGGTGCGGTCCTAGCTACCACTGCCACTCACCACGGTGCCTTCGATGGATGCGCTGATGAGGTTAGCCTCGGTGGTTTTACCATCGTCCGTGTGGATCGTACGCACCATGAGATAGTCCCAGGCCGGGGCAATCCACACGTCTGACTGGCGCTCCGGATCGTCGTGTTCCCTTTCAAAATGTAGGGTGTCCACCCAACCCATGGGGGTTTCCAGGCGCTCCTCTCCTCGGTAGTGCAGGCGGTAATCCTTAACCTTGCGCCCGTCGGCAACGCGAAACCGTATGTCCTCCCGGGGTGTGGGGTCGTTAAGCAATAGGAGTCTGAGCTGCTCTTGCTGACTCATTCGGTCCAGCGTGTCGGCGGTTTTCGGCAACTCATACCACTCTTTCTTGTATAGGCTTCGGATGATGTCTGAGCCGTCGTCAAAGTGCACCTCGCGACGCCGGCTGACTGGGCCGCTGAGTTGGTAGACGTAAGACTTGGGTTGTACCTGCTCGCCCTCGACGGCAAACACGCTAACCTCGCTGATCCCCGCCACCAGCAGCTTGCCCTCGCTGGTCAGGCGGCAGTCACCATTGGCGTCCATGCTTAAACTGCGTCGCAGCTTTATGGATAAGCCCGAAGTGGAGGTCTTGTACACGGCTTCATAGGGGGTGAGCGAGTGATACTCGGTGGTGGCGTCCGGCGAGGGATCGCTGTCGGCAGATAAACCCAGGCTGAATACCAGCAGATACGCAGCGCTTAAGGTTGCCAAAAAGCTGCTGATGGGGGTCACGATGGTTTCTGCCCTGGTGTGACGATTAGGACGCCACGGTATTCCGCCGCTGTCCTTCAGCATCCGTGGGCTCCGTAAGGCGGTTGTCGTCAATGGGGCGTCCATCTTTCCAGGCGATTCCTTCGCGCAACTCCAGTCGTCCTTCCACCCACCAGCGCACGGCGCGGGGGTATATTTCATGTTCTCGCTGCGCCACCTTCTGAGCCAGCCGCGTGGCGTCGTCGCTCTCGTCGATGGCCACGGCGGCTTGGATAATCACCGGGCCTGCGTCCAATTCGGGGATAACAAAATGTACCGATGCCCCGGCGTGGCTGTCGCCCGCGTCGATGGCTCGTTGGTGCGTATTGAGCCCCGGGTATTTAGGCAACAGAGATGGGTGAATGTTCAATAGAGATCCGCAATATTGCCGAACAAAGTCGGCGGTCAAAATACGCATGAAGCCGGCTAAAACCACAAGATCGCAGTCTGCCTGACGGATTTTTTCGCCTAGGGCTTGATCGAAGGCGCCGCGGCTCGAAAAGGCCCCGTGGGGAAGGCAGGTATGGGGTATGCCCAGGGTGGCGGCTCGTTTGAGTACGCCGGCTTCTTCGACGTTCGCCAGCACCAGCGCTATCTCCGCCGGGATGTTTCCGGTGGTACAGGCTTCGGCGATGGCCTGCATATTGGAGCCATTGCCCGAAGCCAGTACCGCAATGCGTGGGCCCGAGGGCATCAGCAGATACGTGGTTCGCCGCCGCCGGCAACCACGCGGCCAGCAACCCAGGCCTCAAGCCCTAGCTCTTGCAATATCGCCACCGCCTGATCGGCGTCGGCTTGGGCCAGACAAACCAGCATGCCCACGCCGCAGTTAAAGGTGCGATACATCTCGGCGATTTCTACGGCGCCTTCTTCCTGGAGCCAGCGAAACACCGCAGGCCATTGCCAACTATGGCTATCGATCTCCGCCGTATGACCTTCCGGTAAAACCCGCGGTAGGTTTTCTGTGATTCCGCCACCGGTGATATGGGCTGCCGCATGGATAGGCAGTTGATCGTTCAAAGCCCGCAGGGCTTTGCAATATAGGATGGTTGGCGCAAGCAGTAGATCGGCCAAAGGCGCACCACCGGCCTCCAGGGGCACCGAGAGATCAGGGTCGCTGCGCTCGATAATTCGACGGATCAAAGAGTAACCGTTGGAATGAGGGCCGCTGCTGGCGATAGCGATCAAGGCGTCGCCGGCCCTGACCGCCTGACCATCAATGATCGCCTCGCGCTCGACCACGCCCACGCAAAAGCCGGCTAAATCGTAATCGGAGCCCGAATACATGCCGGGCATTTCTGCCGTTTCTCCACCCACAAGGGCGCAGCCGGCCAATTCACAGCCTTGGGCGATGCCCGTGACCACCCGGGCGGCGGTATCGACATCAAGCTTGCCGGTGGCGTAGTAGTCGAGGAAAAACAGCGGTTCAGCACCGCTGACCGCAATATCGTTGGCGCACATGGCTACCAGGTCAATGCCGATAGTGTCGTGGCGATCCAGATCCATGGCCAGACGTAACTTGGTGCCCACGCCGTCGGTTCCAGAAACTAGGATGGGCTCTCGGTAGCCTGCAGGAATCGCACACAGCGCACCAAATCCACCCAGGCCTCCCTGAACTTCGGGGCGCCGGGTACGTCCCACGGCGTCGCGAATGCGTTCCACCAGGGTATTGCCCGCAGCGATATCGACACCGGCATCGCGGTAACTCAGAGGGGTAGGTTGGTCGGCCAAGGGAATATCCAGGGAAGCGGGTCACGAGAGGGCGCAGTTTAGCGTCCAGGTTGCTTCAGTAAAGGGTGAGCTTGCGGGGGCCACTGGTACAATGGCTCTATGCTCCTCAGGTTCCTCATGCTCGTTGCGCCGCTTTTCTGCTCTTTGGTGGGTGGCCTGGCTTATGCCGAGGTGGTGGTTGACCTGTATACCGCGTCCCTTGAGGTACCTGATCGAGGTCAGCGCACGCTGCGCAATGCTCGCCGCAATGGTCTAGCTCAGGTGCTGGTGAAGGTTTCCGGTAGCGACACGCTGCTTGAGGACGAACAGCTAAACAAGGCCCTGGGGGACGCGGAGCGGTTCCTGCGTAGCTATTCCTACGAATCTGCGGATGATGGCGGGCTGAGCTTACGACTGAGCTACGATGAGCTGGCCGTGCAGAGTTTGTTGCGCGATGCGGGACTCCCTCTGTGGACGGCGAATCGACCGACGGTCTTGACGTGGTTGGTGCTTAACGACGGTGGGCGTCGACGCTTTGCCGGTGCCGCCGATCCTCCCGTGGCCGAAGAAGCCCTACGGGCCAGTTTTGGCCTCCGAGGCGTGCCCCTGCAGACGCCCTTACTGGATCTTGAAG
The DNA here is from genome assembly GCA_002428935.1 of Halieaceae bacterium UBA6060. Lineage (GTDB taxonomy): Bacteria > Pseudomonadota > Gammaproteobacteria > Pseudomonadales > Halieaceae > Congregibacter. Next base: position 10,759 of record DIYG01000030.1, on the reverse strand, counting down.
ACACAGCGAGACTGTCGCCGGGCGAAGCCTGGCGTCAATCGTCCACCGCCTTATTGGAGGCCTCGCAGCGCTACCGCGACACGGAACTGCTCGCCGGTCGCGTGGCGCGCATGTCTGATGGCCGTTGGACCGGTGACTGGAAGATGCTTTACGAGGGTCGTTGGATCAATCGTTCTGTGAGTGGTGTAACTCTTGCGCAGTTCACCGACGCGGGCGCGGCGCTGGCTGCGGAAACCCTGGCCAAGCGCTATGCCGTGACCCTGCTGGATGCCGTGGACCGCCGTCATCGAGTCACCCTCCGGGGCATTCGTTCCTACGGTGACTATCAGGCTGCGCAATCGGCCCTGGCGTCTCTAGAGGCCGTACGCCGCGTTGTGCCGGAACGTTTGTTGGGAGACCAGGTCAGTCTGCGCGTGGAGGCTGACGCGGACCTGGTGCAACTGGCTCGGATCATCGAGTTGGATAGCCGTTTTGTGCCCAGCGGTGAGCCTGGCGGAGACGAAGGCCTTTTTTATGAGTGGATTCAATGACTGAGCGTGATCCTGCGACGGCGTATGCCGCCGACATTCCAGTGAATCGTTGGCCGCTGGTGCTCGGCGTTTTTGCGGCCTTTGGTGTTCTTTTCTGGTTGCTCCAGCCGGTGCTTCTCCCGTTTGTCCTCGGCGGTCTCATCGGTTATCTGGGTGACCCCCTGGTCGATCGCGTCGAGGCGCGCGGGGGCAGTCGCACCTTGGGTGTGGCCCTGGTGTTTCTGGTGTTCGGCAGTTTGTATGTGCTGGCCCTGTTTTTCGCAGTACCCCTTCTGGTGCAGCAACTTGACGCTCTTATCGGACGAATCCCACTGCTCTACGCCTGGCTGCGGGATGTGGCCATCCCCTGGTTTCAATCTCGCACCATGGTCACCGGGGCCATGTTGCCACCCATCGACTGGTCCGCAGAGCTCATGAGTAACTGGCAGTCCCTGGGCAAAGTCACGGCTAAAACCATCACCCAAATCACCGGATCGGGCTTTGGTCTGCTGGGCTGGATGGCCAATATGGCCCTCGTACCCGTGGTCGCTTTCTACCTGATGCGGGACTGGGATGACATCGCGGAAAAGGCGCTACGTCTGTTGCCCCGGGACTGGCAGCCCCAGACCCAGCAGATGACCCGGGAAGCGGACGAAGTGGTGGGAGCGTTTTTGCGCGGGCAGTTCATCGTCATGTGCGCGCTCGGCGTGCTCTATGGCCTGGGCTTGTGGATGGTCGGTGTAGAACTCGCCCTGTTGCTCGGTGTAATTGCGGGCTTGGCGAGTATCGTTCCCTACCTGGGCTTTATCGTTGGCATAAGCGCTTCGCTGCTTGCGGCGTGGTTACAGTTCTACGACTGGGTACCGTTGGTTTACGTGGGTCTGGTGTTCGGCGTCGGGCAAATGATCGAAAGCATGGTGCTTACCCCGGTGCTGGTAGGGGATCGTATTGGCTTGCATCCCGTGGCGGTTATTTTTGCCTTGATGGCCGGCGGTCAGTTGGCGGGCTTTGTGGGAGTTGTAGTAGCGCTGCCCGTAGCTGCGGTGATCATGGTTTTCGCCCGTCACGCGGTGGATCGGTACCGAAGCAGTGACCTTTATGGCCTGGACGAGGGTTCTTCTGCTTTAGGCCTCCCAGAAGAAGCGGCGCAGCCCGTCCCCGAAGGGGGCTCAGAGGTTCCCAGCGACAGCATAGGATCATGAACTTGGCCCAGGCGCCCCAATCGGAAGCGATGCTCGGTGGGCAGCTAGCCCTACCGGTGCGACTCGCCGATGAGACGACCTTTCACAACCTGGCGCCAAGAGCGGCGTTAAAGCCCTTATTACATGCCCTCAAGCTCTCCGAGGGGCTGGGGGAACCGTTGAATTTCCTCCATGGCCCGACGGAAGGGGGCAAAAGTCATTTGTTGCAGGCGCTTTGCCATGAGCACCAGGGCGCGGTTTATCTACCGTTGGGAGAACTTGCAGACTTGCCGGCGGCGGATCTCTTGGCCGGTCTTGAAGAGTCTCCTCTGGTCGCCATCGATGATCTACACCGCGTCGCCGGGAGACCCGATTGGGAGGAGGCCCTGTTTCATCTGATCAATCGCGCGCGCCAAAGCGATTGCCCCCTTTGGTTCGCGGCGCAGCGACCACCGTCAGACCTGGCCCTTCGTCTCGCGGATTTACAATCTCGTCTTGCGGGTGGCGTGACCTGGGCATTACCCAGGGTGAGCGATGAGGAGAAGGTAGAGCTCTTGGTACTGCGTGCAGACCGTCGCGGGCTAAGCCTGCCCGAGGCGGTGGCGGTCTATCTTTGCCGTCACGGTAGCCGGAGTCTCGGTGATCTCTTGGCCTGTCTTGATCGCCTTGATGAGGTGTCCCTGCAGCGACAGCGGCCCATTACCGTACCCCTGGTGCGCGAGGTCATGGGTTGGTAAAACCCTGTTGGTGACAAGCGGTTTGTGATTTCCCGAGTCGGGTTTTAACCCTGGGTTTCCAGCGGTAGGGCGGTGCTGTTCTTGATTTCCGTCACCGCCATATGGGAGTGCAATTCTCGCACATCGGGGCTAGCGCTTAGGGTCTCGCGGACAAAGCGCTCATAGTGGCGAACGTCCCGGGTGACAATTTTCAAAAGATAGTCCCATATGCCGGTCATGGTGTAGCACTCCAGCACTTCGGGATAACGGACGATTTCTTCCTCGAAGCGCAGCAGGTTTTGTCGTCCCGTCGCCGTCAGGTTCACCGTGGCGAACACAACCACATCCATCCCCAACTTGTGGCGATCCAAAATCGCCACGCGCTCTCGAAGCAGCCCCTGTTCTTCCAGGCGACTGATTCGCCGCCAGCAGGGCGACTGCGACAGATTGACCTGCTCCGCGATGCTCGCGGTACTCAAACTACTGTCCTTCTGCAGGAGTTGAAGGATAGCGATATCGGTATTGTCGAGATTTTCAGACATAAATATTCGCGTAGATCGATATAGTTAGATTATTTATCTAATACTAAGCCGTAATTCAAGCAAGATTGCATAGCAAAACCGCCCCAAGACCATAAACTGTCGCTTATAAACTCGCGAGGATTGACCATGTCCGGTAAGGCAGCGCGCGGGATAAGAAACATATCCCTGGACGATAAATACGCCCTCGACGCCACCCGGGCGTACATGACGGGCATAGAGGCGCTGGTGCGCCTGCCCATGCTCCAACACCAGCGCGACCAGCAGCGGGGATTGAACACTGCGGCTTTCGTATCGGGTTACCGGGGATCTCCTCTGGGTGGCGTCGATCAGGCGTTCTGGAAGGCCAAGCCCTGGACGGACAAGCACAACGTCCATTTCCAGGCGGGGCTCAATGAGGAATTGGCCGCCACGGCCGTCTGGGGTAGTCAGCAGACCAATTTGTTTGGCGATGCCCGGTATGACGGCGTCTTTGGTATGTGGTACGGCAAGGGCCCCGGTGTCGACCGCGCCATGGATGTTTTCAAACACGCCAACGCTTTTGGCACTTCGCGCTATGGCGGTGTTCTCGCCGTAGCGGGCGACGACCACGCCTGTAAATCGTCAACCCTACCCCATCAGTCCGAGCACAACTTCGTTGCCGCTTCCATACCCGTGCTCAGCCCGGCCAATGTGCAGGAAGTGCTGGACCTGGGTATTTTCGGTTGGGAGCTGTCTCGCTATTCCGGATGCTGGGTGGCGTTGAAGGCCATCACGGAAAACATGGATTCGGCGATTTCCGCCGACATCGATCCCGCGCGTATCCAGATTACGATCCCCGAGGGCTTTGAGCTTCCCGCCGATGGTGTTCATGCCCGTTGGCCCGACAAGCCCATGGAGCAGGAAGAGCGTCTAAATCGGTACAAGATCTATGCGGCCCGGGAGTTTGCCCGGGTGAATGGCTTGAACCGGGTGGTTGTCGATAGCCCCAAGGCTCGCTTTGGCATCATCACTTCCGGTAAAGCCTACCTCGATGTGATGCAGGCCCTGGATGATATGGGAATTACCCCCGCGGTGGCCGCGGAAATCGGTCTGCGGGTCTACAAGGTGGGTATGCCCTGGCCTCTGGAGCCCCAGGCTACCCACGACTTCGCGGACGGTCTGGAAGAGATCCTGGTCGTCGAGGAGAAGCGCTCCATCATTGAGGATCAGCTCACGGGGCAGCTGTACAACTATCCCGTTGCCGCACGTCCTCGGGTTGTCGGTGAATTTGATGAAGATGGACGGGACCTGCTGCCCAACCTCGGCGAGCTGACGCCGGCCATCGTCGCCCTGGCCGTTGCCGCACGGATCCAGCGTTTCTTCCGTTCAGAAACCATGGATGCCCGGGTTCGCTGGATCGAAGAGAAGGAGCAGTCCCTCGCGCGACCCGCGGATGTGGCCGAGCGGGTGCCGCACTTTTGCTCGGGTTGTCCCCACAACACTTCCACAAAGCTTCCCGAGGGCAGTCACGCCATGGGTGGTATCGGTTGCCACTACATGGCGACCTGGATGCCCGACCGTCCCACGTTGACCTTTACGCAGATGGGCGGTGAAGGAGTCACCTGGATCGGACAGGCGCCTTTTACGACCACGGAGCATGTGTTTCAGAACTTGGGCGACGGTACCTATTTCCACTCCGGTATTCTCGCGGTCCGCGCCGCCATCGCCTCGGGTGTCAATATCACCTACAAGATTTTGTACAACGACGCGGTAGCCATGACCGGCGGTCAGCCCATCGATGGCTCCCTGTCGGTCCCCGATCTTTTGCGGCAACTCGACGGGGAGGGCGTGCGACGTATTGCGTTGGTCAGCGACGAGCCCGGTGAATGGCGGGGGCATCTGCCGGCCATCGGTGGATTGAGCCTCCATCACCGGGACGATATGGACAGCTTGCAGAAGGAGCTCCGGGCCTATCGCGGTACCTCCGTTATCGTTTATCAGCAGACCTGCGCGGCGGAGAAGCGCCGACGACGGAAGAAAGGTTCCCTGGTCGATCCAGCGAAGCGCCTGTTTATCAATGACGCGGTTTGCGAAGGTTGTGGTGATTGCTCCGTGCAGTCCAACTGCCTGTCCATCGTGCCCAAGGAAACGATTCTGGGTCGCAAGCGCCAGATAGATCAGAGCGCATGCAACAAAGACTACAGTTGCAATCGTGGCTTTTGCCCCAGCTTTGTCACCGTGCTCGGCGGTGGGCTGCGCAAACCCAAGGCGGCGGATGCCACGCAGGTGGTGTTTGATCCCTTGCCGGAACCCAGCTTACCGGACATCAGCCAGCGACCCTGGAACACCGTGGTGACCGGTGTAGGTGGCACAGGAGTCCTCACCATTACGGCCCTGGTGGCCATGGCTGCGCATATCGAAGGCAAGGGCTGCGCGACCATGAACCAAACCGGTTTGGCGCAAAAGTTTGGTGCTGTGGTGTCCCATGTTCGCGTGGGTCATCAGCAGGACGACATCCTGGCGGTGCGTATCCCGGCTGGTGAAGCTGACTTACTTTTGGGTTGCGATCTTGTTGTTACCACGACCTATGAAGCCATGGGTAAAGCGGCCCATGGTCGCACCCATGCGGTGATCAATGACGCCGAAGTACCCACGGCGAGCTTTATCTTGAACCCCGATGCGAAGTTCCCCACGGGGGCCATGAAAGACCGGGTGCTGAGTGAAGTAGGCGATAGCGATTGCCATTTCCTGGACTCCACGCGCATTGCCACCGCTCTGCTCGGTGATTCCATTGCCAGCAATCTGTTCCTCTTGGGCTATGCCTGGCAGCGCGGTTTGGTACCCGTGTCCTCGACCGCCCTTGAACAGGCCATCGAACTCAATGGGGTGGCCGCAGAGTTCAACAAAAAGGCGTTCCTCTACGGCCGGCGATATGCCCATAACCCAGCCCAGGTACTGGCCCTGTTGCCGGAGGCCAAGCGCTTGCCGCTGCTGAGCACTGATGAGCTCATCGAGGATCGAGCGGGACGTTTGGTGGAGTATCAGGATGAGGCCTACGCTGACCGCTATCGCCGCGTCGCGACTATGGTCCGCGACGCCGATCCCAGAGCGGACGAGGCCGAGTCGTTGACCGCATCTGTCGCTCGGGCTCTTTACAAACTCATGGCTTACAAAGATGAGTACGAAGTAGCCCGGCTCTACAGCAGCCCGAATTTTCTCGCGGCTATCGAGGACCAATTCGAGGGGGACTACAGCCTGCGCTTCAACCTCGCGCCACCCCTGTGGAGCAAACGCGACCCCGAAACCGGGGTTCCGCGGAAGCAGGAGTTTGGTGCCTGGATGCTGACGGCCTTTCGCTTGCTCGCGCCGCTCAAGCGATTGCGCGGTACGGCCTTGGATGTCTTCGGTTATACCGCCGAGCGCCGTCAGGAACGACAGGATATTGCTGACTATGAGGCCCTCCTGGCGGAGTTCCTGCCCCGGGCGAAAGATGCGAACGAAGCCGACACAGCGCTTTTGCAGGAGCTTTTCACCTTGCCGCTGCAGCTCCGGGGTTTTGGACACGTAAAAGATCGAAATCGAGCGCAACTTGCGGTGCGCAGAGACGCCCTAAAGGCACGCCTCGCGGGACAGGCGGAACCGGTACAGATCGTCGAGGCGGCCTGATCCCGGGCTACCCATTGAGCATAAGGATAAAAGGAGTACTCCATGGGAGTTTTCAACGCTTTAGCTTTTGATGAGCACGAGCATCTGGTCTTTGGCTGTGACCACGATACCGGTCTGCGCGCCATCATCGCGGTGCATGACACTACCCTCGGCCCCGCCGTCGGTGGATGCCGCATGTATCCTTATGGTTCCGATGAAGAGGCTCTTGATGACGTGCTGCGTTTATCGCGAGGCATGACCTACAAATCTGCTCTGGCGGGTTTGCCCCTGGGCGGCGGTAAGTCTGTAATCATCGGCAATCCCGCGACAGATAAGAGTCCCGCCCTGTTCCAGGCCATGGGGCGTTTTGTTGACTCCCTGGGGGGAAGGTACGTGGCAGCGGAGGACTCGGGTACTTCCGTTGCGGACCTGCACCTCATGGCTGCGGCTACGGATCACGTAACGGGTATCGGCACCACGGAGCATGGTGGAGATCCATCGCCCAACACGGCTCTGGGCGTGTTTGTTGCGATCAAAGCGGCGCTTTCCCATCGCCTGGGTGGTGACGAACTTAAAGGTATTCGCGTCGCGGTGCAGGGCTTGGGTCATGTGGGCTTCCACCTGGCCTCCCTGCTGCGAGGCGAGGGTGCTCGCGTGTTGGCGGCGGATATCAATGAGGGGAACCTCGAGCGGGCCGTTCAGGAACTCGGCGTGGAGCCCGTGAGCCAGGATGAAATTCTGTTCGCCGATGTTGATGTGCTGGCGCCCTGCGCCCTGGGTGGCGCTTTGAATAGCGAGACCATTCCCCGCCTCCGCGCTGGGATCGTCGCCGGGGCGGCAAACAACCAGCTACGGGAGCCAGGTGATGGCGCCAGACTGGTGGACCGAGGCATCCTCTACTGCCCGGATTTTCTGATCAATGCCGGTGGAATCATTGATGTGCATTATCAGCGTATGGGCCTCGATCGCGCAGACCTGACGACCCATATCGAGGGTATTGGTGATCGCCTCCTTGAAGTGTTGCGTCGGGCCGATGGTTGTCACAGCCCCACACAGTCCATTGCCGAGGCGTTAGCTCGAGAACTCCTGAATCACCGATCACGGGTAGGCGCTGATAAACGTCTGGTTGCCTGATCAGTCGCTGTCGCGATACTCCGGGGCGTGGGCCACGGCGGCATAGGCGCCCGGCTCGAGGCGCAGATAGTGGCGAAGGTAATGCACCGCCAGATAGAAGGGGCCGGTGTCCAGGAGCGCCACGCAGGCTTTGAACAGGTAATTGCTTCCCACCAGGATAGCCAGTGCCTTGGTGGTGATGTCGCCGCGCAGGTAAGCCGCACCAAAGGTTACGGTGACCACCATCAGGGAATCCACCATTTGGCTCATGAGGGTGCTGAAATTGTTGCGCACCCATAGATAGCGTCCCTTTGTGACTCGCTTCCAGAAGTGGAACAGCTGCACATCGCAGTATTGGGCAGCGATGTACGCCAGCATCGATGCAAACACGGCGCCGGAAGTTGTCGCATAGATCAACTGATAGAGACCGATACGGTTTTCCACGATATCGCCATTAGGCAGGGCCACGGGAGCGGCGAGCTGAATGATCTGCCAGGGAGGCATGGCCTCCGTGGGTACGGACGGGATACTGTTTCCAAGGAACAGTACGAACAGAATAAGAAAGTTCAGACCCAAGCCAACGCTGACGAGAAAATTAGCCCGGGCTTTACCGTAGAGCTCGCACACCAGGTCCGTGCACAGAAAGGTCAAGGGATAGGGTAAAACCCCCACGGCCAGAGCCATGGGGCCGAGCTGTACAAAGCGTGTGATCCCGATGACGTTGAGCAGCGTCATGGCGCAGAGGAAGGTGCCCGCCAGGACGAGAAACACACGTTCGCGGCGCTCCTGCAGCGAAGCGGGGCTCATTAGCTTTCTCGTTGACCGAGGTTGGCGTGGAGCACGGCACCGTTAACCACGGGATTGCGATGGGCCCAGTACAGAACACTGGCGATCTCTTCGGGTTCGATGAGTCGGCCGAAACTATTCATCGCACTGATTTGCTGTAACAGATTCTCGTCGTTGCCCAGGTGGTTGCGCAGCATTTCCGTATCCGTGAAGCCGGGGCAGACCATGGCGGTATGGATACCCGAACCCATAAGGTCCTGGCAGGTCGAGCGCATCATTCCCAGCTGCGCATGTTTCGAGACCACATAGCTGAACGTGTTGGGCACGGCTTTTTCCGACAGGGTGGAACCGACGAACAGCACGCTACTGCCTGGTCCCATGCCAGGCAATAGGGTTCGCGTGAGGCGATTCACCGCAATAACGTTGGTTTCCATAACCGCGCGCAGGCTGCCATCTTCACAGTTGTCGGCGCTGTCTTTGCGCATTTGGCTCGCGTTATGTACGAGACATATTTCCGAAAGACCGTGCACATGGCTCAGGAGCGCATCGCTGGCGTCGCTGATGGAGTCCGGGTCGGCAAGGTCGCAGGGCAGATTGTGTACACCGTCTACCTGACAACTGCGGCGTGAGAGGTTGACCACTTCATAGCCGCCGTCCTGAAAGGCGCGGGCCGTGGCTTCTCCGATACCTACGCTGGCACCGGTGATGATCGCTATGGTCATGTTTTACTCCTCGTGCGGTTCCCGTTTTCAAGGACCGATGACAAAGTCTCGCGAGGCCGGCATCCTACCAGCCCGGACAGAATCGCGCAGGGGCCTCGAGGTGTTCCCTACAGCTTTCACCGAAGAGCCTGTGGAAAGGCAATCGGGGTGAACCGCGATCTGTCGCCAAGACGTATCAGTGTAGATCTACGAAGGCTTTAGGGAATCGGATGGAAAGGCTAGCGACGCTGTATATCGACAAGGAGAGTCATAAGTTCTCTGCCGCTCACTACACGATCTTTTCGGCCACAGAACGGGAGCGCTTACACGGGCATAACTACTCGGTGTCCGCGATGATCGCGGCCCCCATGGGCGACAATGGATTTGCCGCAGATTACAACGTCTATAAACAGCGTCTGAAATACCTCTGCGATGAGCTGGATGAGTACATGATTCTCCCGGCTAATTCTCCCTATCAGCAGGTGTTTGAGGACGATGGGTACTACCGGGTGGAGTTTAACGGTGAACAGATGCACTTTCTCCGATCCGATACCTTGCTCCTACCGATCCGCAACGCCACCGTTGAAGAGTTCTCCCAATATCTCTTGACCCGTCTTTTGCAACGTTCTGCCGGAGAGGCGTTGGCGGAGTTGCAACTCTGTGTGGCGTCTGGCCCGGGACAAAAAGCCTGTGCGCGGTGGACGGCGATGGAAGAGGCCATTGCCTGATTCCCAGGGGTATACTCCGCCCCCTAGCTTTGCCCTCTCGATTCCCGGGCTTTTGTCGCTCGATGGCTAGCCGAGGGAGGTGCGCAATCAGGAGATTTCAATGCTCAAATTTTTTACCTCTTCGTTCATCCAAAGATCAGCTTCAGGAAAACAATCCGACCCACAAGTAGTTTGTGGCCCCAGGCATGATCGTGTGGCGCGGCAAGGGACCACTCGTCCTCAGCCCCAGGCAAGCTCCCTACTGCATCGCGGAGTGGCGGCTGTTGTGATGACCCTTGTCGCGGGAGGATCGGCGCTAACTGCTGCGGACGACGCCCCATCTATGGCTTTGGAGGACGTGTTCTCCCTCCGTTGGGTAACCTCTCCCGTGGTGGCTCCCGACGGCGATCGTATCTACTACCTTCGCCACAGCATGGATCCCCTCAAGGATCGTCGCCGCGCTAATCTGTGGATGATCAACGCCGATGGAAGCCGCCATCGTCCCCTGACCACCGGTGCGCGAAGCCTGAGTTCCTTGGCGCTCTCGCCCAAGGGTGATCGTATTGCCTATGTCGACAAGGACGACGCTGGCTCGCAGATCTTTCTTCGCTGGACCGATAGCGGTGAGACCGCGCAATTGACGCGCGCCGATCAGACTCCGCGAAGTCTTAGCTGGTCACCCGACGGCCGCTGGTTGGCTTTTGCCATGCGGGTAACTGTTGAGGCGCCGACCATGGGCAAATTACCGAAGGCGCCGAAGGCTGCGGAGTGGGCCGATCCGCCCAAAGTTATCGATCGCGTTGTCTATCGCAACGATGGCGCTGGTGAACGGCCCGAAGCCTTATATCAGCTGTTTGTGCTGCCAGCGGCGGGCGGAGCGGCACGGCAGGTCACTCACGGT
>DIYG01000001.1 GCA_002428935.1 Halieaceae bacterium UBA6060 | reverse complement strand
GTGGGTGTTTCTTCCCTCGCGGCGGTTTCTGATCCGTTGAGTGCACTGCCGCCAGCCGGGGGCGCCGCTTGCGTGGGGGGCTCCATCACCGGTAAGTGATCGATGAGGTGGATGTCGTCGCCACCCTGGCTCAGCACCTCACCGTGGTGCCGCCACGCCCGCCACAGGGCGTCATCGTCCAGCGTTATCGCTTCTTCGCGGAGCGATTGTAGGCCCGGAAGGCTCGCCAACTCGGGATCGACAATGATCGCCTCGCCAGCGCCGTTCCGGGTTTGGGCAATGCCCTCGCGCAGGCGTTCACTGATGCCTTCGAGGGAGGTGGCGGTAACGCGGCAACGATGGCCATCGATATCGACACTGACTTCGCCCCGCGCATCGATGTCGGCGAGGATCGAAGGGAGTTTGTTGTATAGCGTCTGCTCGCTCTCGGCGCTGCGCCGGGGGTCGTAGCGGGTTTGCTGGATAAACGCGCTGGCGATAGCCGAGACGCAGCGCTCCAGAAGAGCGAGGAGACCGCAGGCGGGCAGGGGAGTGCTGCGCACCAGGGATAGAACCCCATCGGCGATCTGCAGTTCGTTGATGATGGTTTGATTGAGCTGGGTCTCGAGGTGCAGAACGCGGCTCACGTCTTTCGGCGTAGCGGCAACGCTACCCAGGAGTACGCTGCGACTAACCAGTCCGGAGACGGCAAAATCACAGGCCTGCGCCACACCCAGAAGCAGGGAAAGCTGTTCCCTGGGCATGGAGTCGGGCACCGCGAGGGTGAGTTTCTCTGGCGCTCCAGCGCGCTGGTGGATGTCCCGAAGATGCGAATGAACCAGGTCCGCCGTATGGCGCGCGGCGCCGAGGGCGGGCTTGAGAGGTTGGGTACTTAACTGCCACCAAAAGCGGCTGTTGCTGTCTCTGGGGCGAAGGCGGGACTGTTCTCGAGCGGCCTGACCAAAGCGGTATTCACCGCCATCGAAGAGCACGAAACCGGGGCTGTGAACCGTCTCGGCGCCCTGCCAAAGGCTGATCCGGGTATCTCGGCAATCGAGCAGGGCCATCAGTCGTTGGCCACCAGAAAGCGCAGGAGCCGGCTGTCGGCGTAGCGCTGACAGTTCAGCACTAATCGCTCCTGGGAGAGCTGCAGCTGGTGTAGGCAAAACATAATCACAATAGACAGTACGAGGGCGACAAAGGTGCTGTTAAATGCCACGCCGAGGCTCACGGTCACACCGGAAATATCGCCTTCTACGGCCTTGTAGGCCTGCCCGAGGGCGTCGCCGATACCGCGTACGGTACCGATAAACCCAATGGATGGGATGGCCCAGGCAATGTAGCGGACCATGGACAGTTCCGAGTCCAGGCGATCGGATTCCACGTCGCACTGCTCCCGGATCGTGTCGGAAACCGCGGGGATGCTTCCCGTGGTGGCGAAACGCTGGAGCGCTGACAGGAGGGTTCTCGGCAGCAGAAAAGCCTGTTGCTGAGGGGGGAGGGCCTCCACAGAGCGACTGTACTGGCGAGCATCTTCGGGCAGAACGCTGGTGCCTTCGGGAATGGACAGGAGCTCGTCCTCTAACAGCTGTTGCTCCTGCAGATTGTGACGCCCCTTGTAGCCCATGATCGACAGGGCCCACAGGAGCAGAATAAAACAGGCTTCCTGCTCGAAATCGCGGATAACCACACTGAGACTTCGTTTTGGCACCACCTCTTCCCCCGCCGCCTGGGCCGCCATCTCGGCTTCCAACTGGGCGTCGGCGCTGGGTCTGATCACCGCCACGTAAACCGCGTGCACGAGGATCACCGCCGTTAGGAGGGCAAAGAGTTGGAACATAAACTCGGAGGAAAGGCCTTTCTTCATCGTTGATCCTAGATGTCGACGGGGAAGGACACAGAGAGATCTTCCGATATCTGCTCCGAGGCTTCGTAATCGTCTGGGGGAAGGTCGCTGAGACTGGGGTCGGGCGTATCCTCAACCTCTTCTCGCGCTGCGCTCTGCACCGCATTGGGTTCCGGCGCGGCATCGTCTTCGGAGCTTGTCTGCGCCGAGAGTCCGACCGTGAAGACCAGGAGGGGGGCCAGCAGAAGCGCTATGGAAGTTCGTCTCATGCTTTACTCCGCGTAACGGGCAATACGAAATCCTACGTCATCGCGACCGGCCTGCCCATAATCTCGATAGGATAGTCGCAGTTCGGGCAAGCGGCCGAGAGCCCAGCTTGCGCCGCGAATTACGTAGTTGTCGCCCCGCTGCCCACCCAGGGGATCCGTGACCACAACACCGCTTGACGCGGGGATGGTGTACACATCGTGGATCCACTCGGACACATTGCCACCGAGATCATAGATGCCCCGATGATTGGCGATGAAACTGCCAACGGGGGCGCTGACCACGTAACCGTCATTGTAGCCGTTGAGAATTCTCCCCGTGACGTAGGCGGAGCTGTTGTCGGCGACGTTTTCCTGCACGGTACTGGGTGGGAATTCCTCCCCCCAGGTAAAACGCTGGAGCTCTTCACCGTTGATACGGGATACCCAGGCCCATTCCGCTTCGCTGGGTAAGCGATAGCCCAGAGCGCGAGGGTCAAAGCCGACGATGATGCCCTGCTGTTCCAGATAGAAGGGTTTGAGGCCCTCGCGGCGGCTGAGCCAGTTGCAGAAGGATGCGGCCTGTTGCCAGCTCATTTGCACCGCGGGTTGATGTTCGCGGTTCAGGCTATTGCCTTCGATCTGCCCGGAGTTGTGCTCTGACTCAAATTGTCGGAACTGAGCGTTGGTGACTTCCTGGGTTTGAATGTAGAACGGTCGCTCCAGGCGCACAGGGTGGAGTACTTCGTTGGCTCGCCTTCCGGGGTCCCTGCGCGAGGCACCCATGGAAAACTCGTTGCGCACGGAGTCCAGCGGGTTCATCAGGAGCAGGGTTTGTCCCAGGGCTGTGGTGATGGTGGGCTTTAGCCGCGCCTGCCGGGCTTCTTCTGGCGTGAGTAGGGTGACTTCCACCAGCTGTTCCAGTCCCGCCCGGGGCGTTACGCTACGGCGCAGGGGTTCATAGCCTTCGAGGCGGAATTCCAGGCGTTGTTGGACGGCGGGGAGGGCCAGGGTCTGACTACCTCGGCCAACGACTTCCCCATTGACCAGCAATTCGGCATCGGGTGGACTGACCCGAATTACCACATCCCCCAGAAGCGGCTTTAGGGAAATGCTTCGAGCGGCGGTGGATCCGGCATCCATGCTCACGGTGGTGCTGGCGCGACGATAGCCGGCACGGGAGACGCTGATCCGATGGTCCTTGTCGGGGCTTAGCTCGAGTTCCAGCGGTGTTTGCCCGGCGAACTCTCCGTTAACACTCACGTTTGCGCCGCTGGGAACACTGCTGAGAGACAGGACACCCGTTGCTGGCGTCAGGGTAAGGGTGCCGAGATCCAGAGCCACACCGGCTTCTGCGGTCAGGTCCCGTTCCAGGTTGGCGTAGCCGGGCAGTTGTAGGGCCAGCGTCCGCTCTCCCTCGAGGATCTCAAAGAGTCCCGGCGTGGTCCCCAGGGGCTCGCCGTCTACCAGCAGCGTGGCGCCGGCGGGCTCTGTCGCCAGAGAGACGTCTGCCCAGGCGGGATCGAGGCTGAGGCTCAAACGCTGCTGTACGCTGCGTCCCGTCACATCCAGTGGCTGGGCCAAGGGCTTATAGCGGCTCTTTTCTATGCGCAACTCCCGCAGCCCGGCCTCTATCGAGAGGTCCAGCAAGGGCGTTTGCCCGATCGCCTCACCGTCTACAAACAGCGTGGCTCCCTCGGGTTGTGTTTCCAGGGTCAGAAGGCCGGGAAGGGGTTGAAGAATGACCTCCACCCGCTGGCTAGCATCGCGGTTAACCACCAGTTCCGAGCTATAGGGGTGATACCCGGGCGCTTCTGCGGTGAGTTCGTAACGGCCTCGCCGCAGCAGGTAGCGCTCGCCGAAAGGTAGGCTGAAACCGGAGATGCTGATCTGGGCTTCTTCCTCGGCGACGACCACAACCTCCAGGGAGCGGGCGGTCAGCAGAAACCACAAGGCGATGAGAAAGACCGCCAGAGCTGCCAGCAGTAGCCAGCGTGTGAGAGGTAGTTTCTTTCGCTCAGGCCCCGCTCCAGGATCTAGCGGCTGGAAGTCTGCGGCTTCGATGGGCTGGAGTCGTGGCTCGGTCATCAGATGGCTTCGCTACAGGCGATGTAGACAGAGGCGGTTTCGCCAGGGGTAACGGTGAACACCACGCGTACATCGCGAAAGCCGCGCCGAGTGCCCACGGCGGTATATTTGCCGGGACGCAGTTCCAGCTGCCGTTCCTCAAAGAGGCCCAGACGGGCTACTTTGTAGACCGTGACCTCCGTAGCACCATCGGATCGTACGCTGACGCTCAGAGGTGTACTGGCCACCGTAAGGACGCTCTCGACTTCGCTGATCTGGGCCCGGAGCTTCGGACCGGGTGTCGCGGCTTCCTTTGCCCGGGCCAGAGATTCTCGGGCCTCGCGAAGGATGGCGGCATCCACCAGGCGTTCCGGTTGATCAATGATCGCCGTTAATTCTTTGTTCAGCACGGCGCGAGGTCGCGCCAGAGCCAATCCCTCACGGGCGAAACGCAGACTGCCGTCTATAGCGAGGGCTTCTTCGAAAGCTCCGATGGCCTGTTCCCAGTCTTCCTCCGCCACGAAACCCTCACCGCGACGCTGCAGCGCTTGGAGGGTTGCGGCGGTGCGTGCAACGGCGAGTTCCTGCAGGGCTGTCGCAGCCTCCGCCGAACCGGGAACAAGCTTCGCGGCGCGCTCAAAGCGTGCCTGGGCCCGGTCGAAGCTGTTTTCATCGAGGGCCGCATAGCCCTCAGACATGGCTGCATTGAAGCGCTGCTCCGTTAGGGCCGCGCGCAGACGGCGCAACTCGGCGGCGACAAACTCATGGGCGCTATCAAGGCCGGCGGCTGCCTCCATGGCGGATACGGCTTCGCTTAACTGGCGTGCTTCCTCGGCTTGCTGGGCGGTGGCAACGTTTTCACTGACTTCAGGCAGGCTTTCCAGGCGCGTGCTGCGGATCGGCAGGGCTGGATCTCCCGGCTCCAGTTGTTCTGCGAGAGCCAGTTTGGCCGCTGCGGAATCGTAATCCAGCGCTTCAACGGCGGCATCGAAGGCCGCCAGGGCATCGCTAAAACGTTGCGGCAGGGACTGCTCAAGGGCCAGGGCCTGATCCAGGGCAGTCTGATAGTGACCGATGGCCGGTTCAAAATCCCGCTCCCGGTAGCGCTCGTCACCTGCGGACGCCTCGGCGGCAATGGCTTCCATGGCCTTTGGTGCCCATTCTTCGGCGCCCCGATTCGTCAGGTTTTCCTGCACATCCAGCAGCTCGGCGAGAAGTTCCTGAGCTTCGGCGCGGGCCTTGGCTTCCACGGCGTCGGCGAAGGGTGAGGAAGCTTCCTCGGTTCGTGGCTCTTCCCGGCGCGGATTTGCCGTGGTCTGGTCCGTCGGTGGAGTGCTTCGATCTGCTGATGGCGAGGAAGGCAGCGGTTCGTTGTCCACCCAACTTGGAAGGAGAAACACCACAAACAGTGCCAATACGCCGAGGATGGCAAAGGCGGGCACCAACCAGGCCGGTCTACCCGAGGATGCATGTGCTGCTTCGGGTGATGCGGCGAGGGGTTTTTCACCGGGCGCATCAAAGGGCGTGGGGTCAACCCGCTGGTACTGATCTGACACGGGTAACCGCCTAGTTCTGGCTAATGCTGTCGGGCTCGGGGGGCGCCAACTCGCCGATTTCGTTGCGATAGATCTCCGTAAGGACCTCGCGCCATTGCGCGTACTGATCTTCGACACTGCCGCTAATCATCACGGTGCGATCTTCGAGTTCGATAACCTGCGGGGTGATTTCCGCCTCCAGGGACTGGCCGACCTCTTCGAGGGCTTCGACATGAATCTGCGCTTCGGCGCGACTCTCCAGTCCGCTCTTGAGGAGATAACCACCACCGATAATGGCCACATTACCCGCCGCTCGAGAACTGCCGTCACTGCTGCCGGCCGCAGCAATACCCGCCAGAATGGCCGCGCCACCGGCGATGAGCTGTCGCGTACTTTCGCGCTTAAGCTCCTGGTAAGCCACGACCTCCTCGTAGCTCAGCTTTCGCCATTCCTGGTAGGGGCCGTACATCTCCTCCGAGAAATCACCGTAGTAGGTCTGCAGCGTATCGACAAACACGTGATCCCGCTCTCGGAGTTTGCGCACCCGGTTCAGCATGGGATCGTCTTCGGAGGGCAGGCGGACCACCAGGAGCTTGCCTTTACGGGTGGTATCCAGATACCCGTCGAAAGCCTCCGCTGAAAAGCTCTGGGCAAAGAGCAGCTCGGAGACCGTTCGGATCTCCTGTCGAGCCATGGAGGGAAGCTCATCGAAGCGTAACACCAGATCGTTAGCGATCGTGTGATATATGACCTGGAATGGGTCGTACTGGGAGCGGGTTTTTGCGTCGTAGGCGTAGCGGCTTGCGCGCGCCTCGTAAGTCTTGTCCAGCCAAACGTAGTCTCGCGAATCTGTTGCGACGACGTGTAGCTTGAGTGACTCCCCATCGGAATGAAGAATGGTTCCCGTGACCATCAGGTCGGTGATGCGATCCTCATCGGGAACAACGCGCACGGCTCCCCAGGCCCCGGAATTCTGCAGCACTTCGGCGAGGAGTCGCGGTATATAGCGTGCTTCGGCACGGCGAACCTCGGGATAGATGCGCTCCTCTTCGTCTGCCACGTCTAGACCGGGATCAAATACCGCAACCCCAACATCAAGCAATTCATCTTCCGGGACGCTCGCAGCCGGGGGCTGCAATGCCGGCACGGTGGTGCTCTTGACGGTTTCGCTGACACAACCGGATAGGGCTGCGAGAATCCCTGCCAGGTACAGGAAACCCAGCGGAGCAAATCGTCCACGGAGGAACGTAGGGGCGCGCGCGGGACCAATCACGGCTGTTTGATGCCCTTGTACTTGCGGTACTCAGCCCACAACTTCTCGCGCACCGCGGGATCGGGTTCGCGCATGGCGGCTTCCCGGAGCTGCCGGGCGACCACGTCATCGTCGTTGCCACTCGGAATGTCAGATGGAGG
>DIYG01000154.1 GCA_002428935.1 Halieaceae bacterium UBA6060 | reverse complement strand
GAGTCCGATGTCTCATCGGGCCCCGGAGCGGCTCACGGGACGACGACTTCGCCCTGCCGGAAGCCCTGCCCCCCGGCGCCTTACAGCAAATCCTTCCCCTACGCGTCGCCGCGGTGGACAGCTTGCGACCAGGGGCGAACTACTCCTTTTCCGGTGAAGGAAAAACCGCGCAGGTCACCCGATGGTATGAGTCGCTGGATACGGATCTATCACCACGCCTCTTCGATGGGCAAGGAAATGGCCTGTGGTATGTCCATGGAGCACATCATTACCTGAATGGATTTGTCGATGTGGACATCCTCGGGCAAGCCCTTGAGGAAATGCTTGGCGATGAAGGCCCGGAGCCCGTAACCCTTCCCGAGGGCGTTCGTCAGCGCCGTAGGGGCAAGCTGGTTTTCGTGTTCAACTCCTCGCCCGAAAATCGATGTTTTAAACCGCAAAACGCCGTACCGCTTGTGGGCAGCGAAACCCTCGCCAGCGGAGACTACGCCGTGTGGATTCGTCATGAAGAACCACTGGTGACGAAATAATGGATAAGCCCGTGTCAGAAGCCACTCTCAACAAACGCGACAGCCTCCTCGACGCCCTGACCGCCCGGGTGCGAAACACCGGCGCCACTCCCCTGTGGTGCGCCAGTGCTCCAGGCCGCGTGAATCTCATCGGCGATCATACGGATTACTCGGGAGGCCTCGCCCTACCGCTAGCCATTGACTACTACACCACCGCTGTCGCAACGCCAGGACCAGAAACCAGGGCCAGCATTCGCATACACAGCGAGGCGCAGGGCCACTGCGAATTTGCCTGTAGAGAGCCTTCCCGCGGCGGCGACTGGTCCGACTACCTTCGGGGCGTGGTCGCCGGCTACAGCCGTCGTGGTGTTGCCATACCCGCTCTGGATGTCTGGATAGGCGGCGACCTTCCCCTTGGGGCCGGTCTGTCCAGTAGTGCTTCTTTGGAGCTTTGCTTCGCCGCTTTGTTAGAGGCGGTGAGTGGTCAGTCCCTGGCCCCCAAAGAGCGTGCGCTTCTGTGTCAGAAAGCCGAGCACGACTACCCGGGCATGCCCTGTGGGATTCTCGATCAGTTTGCCATCACCTTCGCCGAGGCAAATGCCGCCCTGCTCCTTGATTGCCAGGACCAAACAACAAGCCCCGTAGCGCTTCCATCAAGAGCGCGCCTTGCCGTTGTTAATTCCGGCGTGAGCCATGCCCTGGTGGACGGTGCCTACGGGAAACGTCGCGACGAGGTCGCAGCCGCGGAGAAGGCTCTGGGGAACAGCTTACGCAACTGTAGCCTGGACGATGTGGAGGAGCTCCGAGAACCAGACCTCCAGCGCCGGGCTCGCCATGTCATCTCCGAAAACCAACGCGTGAGGAGTTTTATCGCCGCTCTGGACAACGGCTTCCTGGAGACGGCCGGGAAAATCATGAATGATAGTCACCGAAGCCTCGCCATGGATTTCGCCGTGAGCTGCCCTGAGATGGATCTGTTGGTAGAGGCCGCTCAGGGCGCGGGCGCCCGTGGCGCGCGCATGACCGGCGGCGGTTTTGGGGGTTCCATGGTGGCCCTGGTGAAAGCGGATGACTGCGATAGGTTTCAATCGAAGCTTTCGGCCTGGTTTTTGGAAGTGTTTAAACGCCCCCTGGAGCTACGCTGGGTAGAGGCCGTAGCCGGAGCCCAGGGCGGCACCTGCCCGTGAACGATCCCAAGAAAGAAAGCGATGCCAGACCACACCGCCGCTACAACCCCCTGGGCGATCGCTGGGTTTTGGTCTCGCCTCATCGCGACCAACGACCCTGGCAAGGCCAGGTCGAGCCCTTGGAGGAAGCCGAGCCAGCCTATTTACCGGAGTGCTACCTCTGTCCTGGGAACGAACGCGTCGGCGGGATAAGAAACCCCGACTACCGCGGGGTGTACGTGTTTGACAACGACTTCCCCGCCCTCCTTACGGATTCCATCACCGACGAGTCCGACGATCCGCTACTACAACAGGCTCCGGTGCGAGGCCGCTGCCGCGTCGTGTGCTATAGCCCAAAACACAATCTCACCATGGCGGCGATGACGGAAACCGAGATTGTCGCAGTTGTCGATTGCTGGGCTGCGGAGGTACAAACCCTGGGAGAGGTCTACGAGCACGTCCAGGTCTTTGAAAACCGTGGCGCGGCCATGGGTTGCTCCAACGCCCATCCTCACGGGCAGATCTGGGCCCTGGACACGCAACCCAGTGAAGTCAAGACGGAGAGCATCCAGCAGCACAGCTATTGGAAAAAACACGGCCGTTCACTTCTCTTGGACTACGCGGAGCGGGAATTTGCCGAACAAGAGCGTTTGGTATTCCACAACAAAGACTGGCTGGTGGTCGTACCCTGGTGGGCCACCTGGCCCTTCGAGACCCTGGTGCTGCCACGCTTTTCCGCTGCCCATCTCGACAAACTTGGGGATACGCAAAGGGCCTCTCTGGCCCAAGCCCTGAAACAACTCCTGCAGTGCTATGACAACCTGTTCTCCACCCCGTTTCCCTATTCCATGGGTTGGCACGGCCAGCCGCGCAGTGAAC
This sequence comes from Halieaceae bacterium UBA6060, assembly GCA_002428935.1. GTDB lineage: Bacteria > Pseudomonadota > Gammaproteobacteria > Pseudomonadales > Halieaceae > Congregibacter. The sequence continues at coordinate 7,564 of DIYG01000154.1, read as the reverse complement.
GGGGCGAGCACTGGCAGCTCCACGGCCACTTCTATCCACCGCTGCTCCGCTCGGCGAGCGTACGCAAACATATGGTGGGTTTCGAAATGCTCGGAGAATCACAGCGGGATCTGACCCCCGAGCGGGCTGCAGCCCGGCTCAGACAGTGTCGAACGTGAAGTAAGCTCCTAGAGAATAATAACTATGAATCTACAGTTCCTGGTGTTTGTGACCATCACGGCTCTCATCGCTCTCCTCACCTGGTGGCAGTGCCGCGGGGCCCGACACAGCGCGGACAGTAACGACGAGTACTTTCTGGCGGGGCGAAATCTCTCGTGGTATTTCGTCGCAGGTAGCATCACCCTGACCAATCTGAGCACCGATCAACTCGTGGGCATGAACGGAAATCAAATGCTCCTTCTGGCCTGGTGGGAACTCGCCGCGGTTGTGGGCCTGCTTATCCTGGCCTTTGTTTTTGTCCCCATCTATTACCGCTACAACTGCACGACGACCACGGAACTGTTGGAAAAACGCTATGGCAAACAGTCCCTGCGCTCCATCGTGTCCGTGCTATTTCTCCTGGGGAATGTGTTCCTCTATCTGCCGATCATGCTTTACACGGGCTCGCTGTTTTTGAAATCCATGTTCGGCCTGGAGCTATCAACCCTGGCCATCGCCGGCGGTTTGGCGGCTCTTGGCTCAAGCTACGCCATCTTTGGCGGACTGCGAGCGGTTGCCGTATCGGACACCATCAGCGGTATTGGCCTGTTGAGTCTCAGCCTGCTAGTGGTCTGGCTGTCCCTTCAAGCTATCGACTTTGATTTTTCCGGCATCCCCCCCGAGCGGCTGACCCTCATCGGCGCACCCGAATCTCCCATCCCCTGGCCCACCCTGTTCACAGGGATGCTGTTCATCCAGATTTTTTACTGGAGCACCAATCAGACCATTACGCAAAGAGCCATGGCGGCTCCCAATGTTGGCGAGGCCCAGCGCGGTGTCATTGCCGCGGCGCTCATCCGCCTACTCATCGTACCGGCGATCATCGTCATCCCGGGCATCTGTGCGTACAAACTCTTTGGTGATATCGGCGACGCGACCTTTGGCACCATGGTCGGTGCGGTATTACCGGGATGGCTGTCTGGCGCATTCGCCGCCATGATGGTCGCTGCGGTGCTCACCAGTTTTAACAGCGTGCTCAACTCTTCAGCCACCCTGTATGTTATCGATCTGCACGAACCGTTGATCAACCGGGACGTGAACGTGCAACATCTGAATCTGCTGGTCTCCCTCGCCCTGGTAATCACAGCGCTTTTGCTGGTTCCCGTGTACGACGGTGCCGAAAGCATCATTAACCTGGTGCAACAACTCAACGGTCTTTTGAGCATGCCCATCCTGTCGGTCTTTGTCGTCGGTCTGGTGTTTCGCAATGTAGCTGCCGGGGCCGCAGCCCTGGCTCTTCTGTCCGGGGTGATGCTTTACGCGGTGTTCACTTTCCTATGGACACCTCTGCACTACATCCACCTCATGGCAATCACCCTGATGGTCTGCATCCTTATCGCCTTGGGTGTAAATCGCCTGCTCTACGGTCGGACCGCCCATTTCAGCTCCCGCGAAGATAGGCTGGGCCCCGTCGCCCATGGATAGGCAGCGGCACCAGTCGCGCCCAAGGCCAAACCGGCAACCTTATCCGGGCCTGTTTCTGTGACGGTGCTGCGTCTGGATGCCGGTCCGAACACCCTATTGCTGCAGGGCGGGCACGACGCGTTAGCTCAGCTCTATCTAGGACCGGCCCTTCCCGAATCCCTTGATCTGAACACCCTCGTCGAGGCCCGTGGTCCCGTGCAGGCTCATGGGGAGCTGGACGGCGTACCGCAGGAGCCCTTTGTCCCTACGGATGATGGATTCCCAAGGTTGTCGCCAGCACTGCGCATCTCTCGAGGCGGGTTTGACCAGCGAGTATCGTTGCAAAATTGGTCCTGGACCCACGAAGACCAGTCTCTTCGGCTGTCGGCCCAACTTGTTGATCTCCAGATCAGCCTGCAGATGGATATCCAAGCCTGCCCATCGGGACTCCTGCGTTTTCGCACCGCGCTAATAAATGCCGGCCTGGAATCGGTGCAGGTACACCGCCTTGCGGCGGCCAGCCTCCATTTGTCTTCGAGCTTTGACACGCTCACGCACTTTGGTGGTTTCTGGGCCAATGAATTCCAAAAACAACAAACACCGTTATCCAGCGCCACGGTGACCGTGGAGACCCGCCGCGGACGCAGCAGCCATCAGAGTTCTCCAGCGGTCATCGCCACGTCAGGTCAGGGCAACGATGGCGAGGGAGAAGCCCTTCTCATCGCCTTCGAGTGGAGCGGTAATCACAGCCTCAATGTCACGCCGGCTGTCACTGGTGGTCATTTGTTTCAGGCCTGGACACCCGAGCCAGCGGCCGGCGTCGAACTCAAACCCGGTGACGTTCTGGAAAGTCCCTGGCTGCAGTGCCTATACACGGATCGAGGCCTGAACGGATTACGTCGCGGTATTCAGCGCCACTGGCTGCAACGCTCGCCCTCCCGGAGAAGACGCAAACCCCTGGTTCACTTCAATAGCTGGGAAGCCAGCTATTTTGACCACGATGCTGATCGCATGATGGCCCTTATGGAGCAGGCCGCAGATCTTGGGGCAGAACGTTTTGTCCTGGACGATGGCTGGATGGCTCAGCGTAGGAGCCCGGGAACCGGTCTCGGTGATTGGCAACCCTGCCCGGAGCGATACCCCGAAGGTCTCGGCCCCCTGGGTGCTCACGCTCGCTCCCTGGGTATGGAGTTTGGCCTTTGGGTGGAGCCAGAGATGCTCACGCTGGACAGTCAGCTCGCCGCCCGTTGTCCCCATTGGTTGGTACGCGCCGGGGATACGGAACCCCTAAGGGGGCGCGGTCAGCACCTCCTGAACATCCAGCGCTCAGACGTGCGAACCTATCTGCTTCAGCGCCTCGAAGCACTCATCACGCAGAGCGGCGCCGGGTATTTGAAATGGGATATGAATCGCGATTACGCCGATGTGGGCGCGGGCTCCCTGACCAGCAGTCGGCAGATGACCGAGGCGTTTTACGATCTCCTTGAACGCTGCAAATTCGCACACCCCGAGGTCCATATTGAAGTGTGCGCCGCCGGGGGAGCTCGTGCCGACCCCGGCGCCCTTAGCTTCGCCGACCGCCTGTGGCCTAGCGATAGCATGGACCCATTGCAGCGGTTTCGTATTCTGCGCAACAGCAGCACGTTCTTACCGCCTGGGCGTTGCGGTTGGCACGTGGCATCAGCGCCCTCCGCCACCTCGGGAGCAAACCTGCCGTTTAACACCCGCTGTCTATTGATGATGTTGGGCCACGGGGGCATCGAACTGAACCCCGAGGCTTTGAGCGATACCGAGCGCGCTACGCTAGGGATTTGGATACGCCACTACAAAAAGGAGCGTTCCTGGTTAGGGCAGGCAGAGTTCCAGTTTCTCGCCGATCCCGCTCCAGGGATGGAGGCTCTGCTGCTTCTGGAAGGAAGCGACAGCCAAAGAACCGCGAGGCAAGCGCTGTTGATTCTATTGCAGTCTAGCTATCCCAAGAGCGGTACACCGGGAATCCTGCGGCTCAGGCCCCTGGAAGAAGCGCATCCCTATCGCATCGAGCTGCTGAACCCCGAAGACTGCGCCTTCGTGCAGGAGCGTCCCGAGTGGCAATGCGGCAAACCCCTGGTTCTTAATGGCTATGGTTTAGCCAGAGCAGAGCTGCGGCTGCCCTTTCTGCGTTTCGGTCACGCCGCAGCGATCCGTTTTTCACTCCTCGATTGAAGCCTCATCTTTCTCGGTGATGATTTCGGCGAAAACCCCGGGATCCACGTTTCCACCACTCAAGATCACCCCGACCCGTTGGTATTCCTCACCTAGCTTCCCGGCTAGCACCGCGGCGAGCGCCACCGCACCCCCGGGTTCCACCACCAGCTTGAGGACGCGAAAAGCGTAACGTATGGCCGCGCGGACCTCAGCCTCGCTAACTACCAAACCGCCGGCCAGCAATCGCTGATTGATGGGAAAGGTTAGCCGCCCTGGGGAAGGTGACAGCAGCGCATCGCACAGGGATGGCTTGGCGGTGTCCGCCCGCTCTCGCTCCCCCGAGGCGAGGGAACGTAAATGATCGTCATAACCCTCAGGTTCTACGCAAAAGACCGCCGTCTCCGGACTCATGGCCTCGCAGGCCAGAGCACAACCCGCGCTCAACCCCCCTCCCCCGCAGCAGACCAACAGGGCATCGAGGCCATCGACATCCTCACAGACCTCCAGTCCCACCGTGCCTTGACCGGCAATGACATGAGGGTCGTCGTAGGACGGGAGAATCACACCTCCGTCACGCTCCACAAGCCCATGGGCAATAGCTTCCCGGTCTTCCCCGTAGCGATCATAGGAGACGATTTCCGCACCCAAAGCCCGGGTATTGTCGATCTTGATCTGTGGGGCGTCGGCGGGCATCACGATGCGCGCCCGGACACCGGCAATACGCGCGGCCAGTGCCACTCCTTGCGCATGATTACCCGACGACCAGGCCACCACGCCGGCGCGGCGCTCGGCATCCGTGAGCTGTGCGATGCGATTGTAGGCACCGCGAAACTTGAAAGAGCCGCTGCGCTGCAAGGTTTCGGGCTTGATAAACACCCGTCGGCCCGCAGCGGTATCTAGCTCCCTATGCTCCAAAAGCGGGGTGCGTTGAGCATGTTCCGCGATACGTTTTGCCGCGGCGCCAATGGCTTCAAAATCCACTTGTTACAATTCCTATTTGCCGGCTGCGCCTGCGCGCAAGAACAAATTGAACTGTACCATCGGCGTCTGCGTAAAGCCTGAAGACGCTCCATTGAATAAGGTTGTTGATTAATGGCATACACGCTTATCCACCATACAGGCTGCGGATCTTCGAAAAAGGGTCTGGCCCTGCTTCAGGAGAATGGCATAGAGCCCACCGTACGCAAGTACATGACCAAGTCTGAGGCTCTAAGCGAAGAAGAGCTTCGCGATATCGCCAGCAAGATGGGTAAGGTCAGCCCCCGAGAGTTTCTGCGGGCTAAAGACGCCGCGAAATTTGATCTGGCCGATGAGGCCAGCGACGATGAGGTGTTTGCCGCCATGGCCGCGGAACCGAAGTTGATTCAACGCCCCATTGGAATCAACGGCAGCAAAGCTGTCCTCGGCCGACCCAACGAAAAGCTACTGGAAATTGCTTGATGCCCCTCGGGTGGTTTACGAAGTCTTAGATTCGTCGCACCCGATAGGCAGCGCCCTAGCGAACCCCGCGAACATCCATGTAACGACGCAGGAAACCTGCCGCCATGGATAAAGAGTTGTTCGCTTCGGCGGTGTCAAAGCGCTCCAGATGATGCCGTGGGCTCTCCCAATAGCGAATTTCCGCATGACCGCCATCGCGATGAATACCCTGGACAAGCTTTAGCGCATCATCAAAGTGCATATCGTACCGACTGGTATGCACGGCCAGGGGCGGTAGGTCAGAGAGTTCGGCGAAAATCGCCGATGCCAGAGGATTCGTCGGCATCGCCTCGGCGAGATAGGCCCGAGCACAAAACGCCGCTGTTTCCATACGAAACGGGCTGTCTGCAGTTGCGCTCTTGGTGATGTAGGACCAGCCGGACAGACTCAGGTCGTTCCAGGGAGAAAAGAGCTGCACCGCGGCGGGGAGCGAGTCTCCGGCGTCACGGAGCATGAGCAAGGCTCCGAGGGTCACACTGGCACCGGCCGTATCCGACGCCATGACCACCTGATCTGCGCCATAGCGCTTGAAGGCCCAGCGGCAGAGGGCGACCGTGTCCTCGATAGCTGCCGGGAACGGTGCTTCCGGTGCCATGGCGTGGTAATTCATCAAGGCGTCCAGGCCGCACAGCTCCCCCAGGCGCTCGGCACAGGTCACCTGCTGTGCCGCCGGTGGCAACATGAAGCCTCCCCCAGCGGTATAGATCAGCAGCCCCCGGTGATCCGCACTCTCCCGCAACCAGGCGGCTGTCGTCGGCGCTCCCTCAACGATCTCCAATTGAGGAGCTGGAGTGGGGGCCATATGTAAGGTAGAGGCCGCGCCGGTGCCGTAGTCTCGTCGCAAATCCTGAAGTATCTCTCGCAGGCGGACCTCGTCATCCAGGTGATCGAAGGCGCGAGAGATGCGGGCGAGCAATACCCGTTCGATGAGGCGATTTTCCATCCGCGCGGAGAAAAAGTCCCAGGCTCGCCGCCAACGACGGCGCTCGTCGGCGATACGCGTCGCCAGACCCGCATTCTGAAGCTGCAAAAGTCGCTGCCCCGGGGAAAGCCCCAGGGCGCTAGCAAACCCGTCTCCCATGGAGAGAAACCCAAACCCGTTCCATGGCTATACTAGAGCCGGACGGGAAACCGAACAACGGGACCAAATCATGGGGAAAAAACGCCGGGCACCACCCCTAGAGTCGGCAAGCGCCGATGATAGCCCGACGGCCGAACAGCATTCCCTCGAGGAACTCTCGGAGCTGGTCGTAGCCAGCGGCATTCTCGGTCCAGATCGCATCGGCGACCCCCAGCAAGAGGATCGGGTGCTCGAAATCCTCGGTCATTACAACAGCGAAACCCGCGACGACCTGGTTCGCCGGATCGCCACCGATGAATCAATAAACTCAATAAAAATCAAACGCTTCGGCGCAGACAAGGGTTTAACCAAAGCCGAGCAAAAGCTCCTGGAATCACTTTGTGCAGGCCGTTCTTTGGCCGAGCACGCCGCCGCCCATTTCATCAGTCCTAATACGGCACGCACCCACCTGCAACGTATTCGCGAAAAGGTCGGTGTCAGCCGGCAAGCCGACATCGTCAGTAAAGCCCTGTCCTAGCTCCCGCCCCGAAAAAGCAAAAATACGCTGTTTGGCGTATGGGCATCTCGCCCCCACGCAACGCAAGCTCTAGCCGCTCAACACTAAATCAACGGGGCATCGATGCTTCGTTATACATCGACCGGCCGGGGAGAGTTTCCATGAATCGATTTCGTCGAGGTATCGCCACAGGCATCACCGCTAGCTATCTCTGCACGTCTAGCCTTTTAACAACAACGTCTATCGTCGCCGGCCTCGGGGCAGCGCCGGTCTTTGCGGTGGTGCAAGACGTGCAAATCCTCAATACGGAGGGACAGCCCGTCGCGGGGCAAACCATCGTCATCCAGTTTCCCCCAGGAATCACCAACGCCGAAGGTGAAACCAGTGCGGAAGAAGAAAGCGACGACAAGGGTTTTATCTACTTCGACTTCCCAGGAGAAGGGACTTACACCCTTCTGTATCCCGGCGGCTCCATGACTCATCTTGTCCCCGCGGCCACTGGGGGAGCGTCAACCAACACGGCCCTCATCGTAGGGGCCCTCGTCGCTGGTGGTGTTGCGGTAATCGCAAACTCGGACAGCAGTTCGTCCTCGACCTCAAACAATGACAGTGACGGCGGTAATGGCGGCGACAGCGGCAATGGCGGCGACGGCGGTAATGGCGGTGACGGTGGCAATGGCGGCGACGGTGGCAATGGCGGTGACGGCGGCAATGGCGGT
>DIYG01000153.1 GCA_002428935.1 Halieaceae bacterium UBA6060 | reverse complement strand
CGGTTCGACCCTGACAACACCGCCCTGTGATCTGGCCGGTGTCGCCGGCACCCGGCGGCGTCTGGTGTTGGAAATTCTGGCGGAGAAGGCGGGCCTTGTGGCGAAACAAGCGCCCCTGAGCCTTGACCAGGCCCTGGAGGCCGATGGCGCGATTCTCTGCAATGCTCTGCTGGGGATCCGTTCCGTCGCGCAATTAGAAGAGCGTTCGTACCCGCCTTCCGAGGCTATCGTTGCCTTACAGGAGCTTTACCGAGAGGAGTTGCGAGCATGTCTCGGCTCTTGATGGGAGCGGGCGTTGTCCTGTTATCAGTGCTTCTCGTGGGTGCTTTCTGGCTCCATCGCTGGTGGCACAGTCCTCTGGCTATTCCCGATGATGGTTTGCTCATTCAAGTGGCTCCGGGAGATACGCTGGGAAAGCTTTCCGATCGTCTTGCACAGCGTGGTGTTCTTTCCCATCGCCAACTGCTAAATGCTTTTGGCCGCTTTTCCGGCGCGGATCAACGTATTCGTCAGGGGGAGTACCGCGTCCCCGCCGGAGCGAATATCCCGCAGTTATTGTCCCTTCTGCAGAGTGATGAAACGGTTCGTTACCTGGTAACCCTGCCCGAGGGTATTCGTCTTGGGGAAGCCCTAGACCTGCTTCAACAAACCGAGGGATTAACGGCGCTGCTTTCCGGATCAGAGGATGAGCGCCTGGCAGCTCTGATAGATGGTTACCCCTCGACCGAAGGGTTTTTCCTTCCCGAAACCTACCAGTATGAGCGTGGAGCAACGGATCTCCAGATGCTTACGGAGGCCCATCGTCTGATGGAGGAGGCCCTGGAGCGGGCCTGGTCTTTGCGCGATCCAGGTCTTCCCTATGAGAACCCCTATGAGCTGCTTATCATGGCATCGATTATTGAGAAGGAGACCGGCGTGGCCGCAGAGCGACCCATGATTGGCGGCGTGTTCACCCGCCGCCTAAAACAGGGCATGCGCTTACAGACGGATCCAACGGTTATTTATGGCCTTGGGGAAACCTTTGACGGTGATCTTCGCCGGCAACACCTGCTCGATGAAAGCAATCTCTATAACAGTTATCGTCACGATGGCTTACCTCCAGGCCCCATCGCCTTACCAGGCCGTGAAGCGCTAATGGCGGCCGCGCAGCCCGCCACCGGGGACAGCCTTTACTTTGTTGCCCGGGGCGATGGCAGTCATGAATTTAGCGCGACCCTCGCGGACCACGAAGCCGCCGTACGTCGATTTCAGCTTAATCGCCGTAGCGACTATCGCTCTTCTCCGGAGGCGTCTCCGTGAGTCAGCGCGGCTTGTTCATTACGCTGGAAGGCGGTGAAGGTGCGGGTAAAAGTACCGCCCAACGGCTCCTGGAAAACGCTCTTAAAGAAGCGGGCATCGAACTGCTGTGCACTCGCGAGCCCGGTGGCACTGAGCTAGGTGAAGGCCTGCGGGAGCTGTTGTTAAACCCCGATTTCGGGCTCGTCGATCCGATGGCGGAGTTGCTGATGGTGTTTGCGGCTCGTGCCCAACATCTTTCACAGCGAATCCTACCCGCCCTGGAACGAGGTCACTGGGTCCTGTGCGACCGCTTCACGGATGCGTCCTACGCATACCAGGGTGCGGGACGGAGCTTAGGAGCGCCAACGGTCGCTACGCTCGAGCAGCTCGTACAGGGAGAGTTGCGACCGGACGTGACGCTCCTCATGGACATACCGGTGGCCGTGGGGATGGAGCGCGCCCGCGGGCGTGGCTCGCTGGATCGTTTCGAGCGAGAGGATCTGTCCTTTCTTGAAGAGGTCCGGGAAGCCTATCTGCACCGCGCGGGGCAGGGAGGAGGGCGCTATCGTGTTATCGATGCCAGTGGGCCCCTGGAAGAGGTGGAAGCGGCCCTGAAAACGGTGGTTGACGACCTGCTCGCCTGCCCGCCGCTTCTGGAGACCTGATGTCTGAGTCTGCATCCACTGCGAGTCTGCCGGCGGAATCTCGGGTGCTGCCCTGGCATGGCGCCCAGCGCGGTCAGCTTCTGAAACTGCTTGCCGCGGGCCGCTTACCCCATGCGGTTCTCCTAGAAGGTGCAACGGGAAGTGGTCGCAATCTGTTTGCCGAGGCCTTTGCACGAGAACTCCTGTGCATGACACCCACTGCGGCGGGTAACTGCGGCACCTGTAAGGCCTGCACCTTGACGGCGGCCGGTTCCCACGCGGACTTGTTTCGATTGGAGCCCACGGAGCCTGGGCGTGCCATTGGCATTGACAGCATTCGTAAAGCCATCGAGTTTTGCGCCGAAACCGCCAGCCTGGGCACACGGAAGGTATTGTTGGTCTCGCCCCTTGAAAACATGACGCGCGCATCCTTCAACGCCTTCCTGAAGTGCCTTGAAGAGCCAGCTGCGGGAACCTTTATGCTCCTGGTGGCAGCTCGCGGTCGACCATTACCCGCTACCATTCGCTCCCGTTGCCAACGCTGGGTCTTGCCCTCGCCGACCCCCGAAGAAGGGCTCGCATGGCTGGAAGAGCGTATGGAAGGTGGAGCCTTGGAGGACCTGGCAGGCAGTGCTACTACCGGCGCGAAGTCAAAGCACGCGTCTCGAGAGGCGCTGGAACAAGTGCTGCGACTCAGTGGAGAGGGCCCCGTCGAGGCGCTTGGGTTGTTACAAAGCGATGAATTACCTGCGCTGCTGGCCTTGGACACCCTGTGTTCGAACCCGGACCAGGCCGCCGCAGCGGGTAGCCTGGCCGTCGAAACCGCGGCTGCCGAGATTGACCCAGACCGGCTGCTGGATTACCTGGAACAGGCGGTGGTTCACGGCTTGCGTCAACGAGGCGCTGATGAGTTGCGTTCTGCCCAGGGACTAAGCTTGTTCAAAGCGCTGGACGAGCTGCGTCGACTCCGGGCCGCTCGCCAGGCAGGCAGTAATCCCAACCCCGATCTTCTGAGGTTTCATGCCCTTCAGGCCAGTCGTGGACTATGGGCAGCCTAAGGCCTTTGCTACACTCGGTCGACGCCAGTGACGTACCCCTTCAGCGCAGCGAAGCGAATTAAATGAACGAATCCTCGGCGGGTCATCAGGGGATCCTCTCCCTAACCATCAAAGACAAAGCGGTGCTGTATTCCGCTTATATGCCGTTCATAAAGAACGGTGGTCTGTTTGTACCCACGAATAAAAGCTATGAGATCGGTGACGAAGTCTTCATGCTCCTGACCCTTATGGAAGAGCCAGACAAGATCCCCATTGCCGGGCAAGTGGTGTGGGTGACGCCGCGAGGAGCTCAGGGGAATCGAACTTCGGGCATAGGCGTGCAGTTTTCTGAGCAGGACGCGGCGGCAAACGCCAAGATTGAGGAGTATCTCGCCGGTATGCTCACGTCGGATCGACCCACGCATACCATGTAATTGCGCCCGTTTTCCGGCCAGTTACTGAGCTCTGGCCCCGCGAACTGTTCCTTTCCAACCTCCAGAAAGACCTCAGAAACGATGCCTATTTGGCCCGCACTTGCTTAATTTTATGTATTAAATATATGGCCTAAGTCTTTGTTTTTAATTCTTATAGCCAAAAAAATGGGCTCCGTGAGGAGCCCAACAAGACCATTAGGAGTGAAACATAAAGGAACAATGTCCTTCACAACGGAGCATTGGGTTTGCTCCGGCGACATACCATTCCTGCGAGGAAATGGGGTCACGTCTATAGTATCGCCAAGGCTCGGTAATTTTCCACACTTTAGTCGAAGCTAATTAGCTCGATTGGTAATAAATATATAAGCTTTATATAAGAAATTAGGATTAAGCAGACGTTTTGAGCCTACATATTCCTTTACTCGGGGTTATAGAGGGGTTTTACGGGCACCCGTGGCCCCAAGAAAGCCGCTTACGCATGCTGCCCTGGCTTAAGGAATTGGGTTTTGGCGCCTACCTCTACGCCCCGAAAGCCGATGCCCACTTGCGCAAACGTTGGCAGGCACCGTGGCCGCAGGAAGAGCTTGAGCTTCTCAAGACCTTGGCCAGCGCTTGCGAAGCCCAGGGCCTGGAGTTTTGCGTCGGTTTGTCACCCATGGAGCTATACCGGGCTTACGATCAGGCCGCGCGCGACACCTTAAAAGCTCGGGTTGACTCGATTGTGAACGTCGGTGCCACGGGGTTGGGCCTGCTCTTCGATGACATGCCGGGGTCGATGGATTCCCTCGCTGAGCGTCAAGGGGAAATCTGCGCCGATGTGCGAAGCTGGACCGCCGGTCTACAGCTTCGCCTGTGCCCCACCTACTACAGCGATGACCCGATTCTAGACAAGGTGTTTGGGAGCCGACCCCAGGCCTATCTCGAGGATCTCGGTGCTCGCCTGGATCCCTCTGTGGAATTGTTCTGGACGGGACCCCAGGTCTGCTCCGAAACCGTTTCCGCGGATCATCTGCAGCGGGTAAGTCGCCTATGTGATCGTCCCCTGGCCCTATGGGACAACTACCCAGTGAATGACAGTCGCTTGCGCTCGGAGCATCTTTACTTTGATGGACTCAGCGGTCGTAGCCTCGCCGGAGGCGCGTTTCTCGCCAGTCACTGGTGTAATGCCATGAATCAATCAGCCTTGTCTTTGCCTGCCCTGGCATCCTTGCCAGCCCTTTATGGTGCACCTCAGGGAGCAGTGGCCACAGTGTTGGCCGAGGCCGGTATCAGTGGAGATCTTTTGGTCGCCGCTAGGGATCTCAGCCAGGTGCGACGAGAGGACTTGTCGGCAACGCAAAAGGCGTCCCTCGAACCGTTTACCCGGGGGGAGAGCCTGGCGGCCCAGGAGCTACGCTCGTGGTTGGCGGGGGCCTATGTGTTTGATCCCGCCTGCCTGACGGATTGAAGAAGTTTCTCGTGTTGCTGAGGATCGACGCGTGTGGCAAAATCGCGCCCCTTCGAGGCGGTCGCCGGCTGACTGCCCGTAGTTGAAAAACCTTAAAATTCAATAGATTGCGCTCCGTCTGGGGCGAATCAAGAGGCTCGCGGGAGGTGTTTGGAGATCACCAGGCACCCCGGCGATGCAAGCCGCATGCGGAAGTGGCGGAATTGGTAGACGCGCTGGATTTAGGTTCCAGTGCCTTTGGCGTGAGAGTTCGAGTCTCTCCTTCCGCACCATCACCACACCGAACACTCGGTTTGGGTGACGCCCAGTAGTCGCCACCGGCAGTAGCCGGGGGACTGCATTGACAGTATTCAAGGCCGCGCAGCCGACCAGGCTCAGCGAGCGAAGCACCAGAACGTAAGGGATGAGTTAGTTATGCAGGTGTCCATCGAAACAACGTCAAAGCTGGAGCGCCGGCTAACCGTTGGAGTACCGGCAGCCACGGTAGATAGCGAAGTCGACGCGCGCTTGAAGCAGGCGGTCAAAAACGTTCGCCTGCCAGGCTTCCGACCGGGCAAAGTACCGTTGAAGGTCATGCGTCAGCGCTTTGGTACGGGCGTGCGTCAGGAAGTGCTGGGTGAAGTGATGAGCCGCAGCTTCCAGGAGGCGGTCGCTCAGGAGCAATTACGACCTGCGGGGCAACCGACCATCGAGCCCCGAGCTATGGAGGCAGGCAAAGATCTTGAATATGTGGCCACCTTTGAGGTGTTTCCGGAGATCGACGTCGTTGAGATGGACAGCTTCCCCGTTGAGAAGCCAACTGCTGAGGTCACCACGGACGATGTCGATAACATCATTGAGGTGTTTCGCAAGCAGCGTGGCGCCTGGACCGTTGTCGAGCGCGCTGCTAAAGATGAAGACCGGGTCACCATAGATTTCAAAGGCACCCGTGACGGTGAGGAGTTTGAAGGCGGAAGCGCCGAGGACAACGAGTTGGAACTGGGCTCAGGGCGGATGATCCCGGGCTTTGAAGACGGCATCGTTGGCATGAGCGCCGGTGAAGAGAAAACCCTGGCCCTCAGTTTCCCCGAGGACTATCACGCGGAAGACCTTAAGGGTGCTGCCGTTGAGTTTGCCATCACCCTGCACAAGGTTGAGGAAATGGAGCTGGCTCCTCTTGATGAGGAGTTGTTCTCTGCCTACGGCGTAGAAGGGGACGATGTAGAAGCGTTCCGTGCCGAAGTCGAGCAGAACATGGCGCGGGAACTGCGCAACGCGGTAGACGCTCGGGTCAAGCAGCAAGTGATGGATGCCGTGCTCGAAGCCTACGGCGAGTTGGAAATCCCGGCAGCCCTGATCAGCCAGGAAACCGATGCGTTGCGCAACCAAATGTTCCAGCAATTCGGCGGCGCTCAGGCACAAGATTTGGACCTCAAGTCCATCCTCCCCGATGACATGTTCACGGAAAAAGCCACTCGCCGGGTGAAACTCGGTCTTATCCTCGCGGAACTGATCAGCCACTTTGAACTCAAAGCAGATCCTGATGCTTTGCGCAGTGCCATTGAAGAGATTGCGTCCACCTATCAAGATCCAGAAGAGGTGGTCAACTGGTACTATGGAAATCAGGAGCAATTGGCGGCCGTAGAATCGAAGGTCCTGGAGGACAGCGTTGTTGAAAAGCTACTCTCCACGGCAACGGTCACCGATCAGGATTGCAGCTACCAGGACGCCATTGCCCTGGGGCAGCAGGCGAATCAGTAAGCAGTAATTGGCAAAAGTAGTTGAGCGAAAAGCTGGAAGGTCATTGAGCATGTCGACACCCGCACACGGAAACGTTTCCCCCACCCACGGCCTCGGCCTGGTACCCATGGTGGTGGAGCAGACTTCTCGCGGCGAGCGCTCCTACGATATCTATTCACGCCTGCTCAAGGAGCGCGTGATATTCGTAGTCGGTCCCGTAGAAGACCATATGGCTAACCTCGTAGTCGCTCAGCTTCTGTTTTTGGAATCTGAAAACCCAGACAAAGACATCCACCTGTACATCAACTCACCCGGGGGCGTGGTAACGGCAGGTCTGTCGATCTACGACACCATGCAGTTCATCAAGCCCGATGTGAGCACCATGTGTATCGGCCAGGCCGCGTCTATGGGAGCTTTCTTGCTTGGCGGTGGCGCCAAGGGTAAGCGCTACTGCCTGCCCAACTCACGAGTAATGATTCACCAGCCCAGCGGCGGTGCCCAGGGACAGGCCTCGGATATCGACATCCAGGCACGAGAGATTTTGGATTTACGGGAGCGCCTCAATCGACTTATGTCCGAACACACGGGGCAGCCCCTGGAGGTTATCGAGCGAGATACGGAGCGCGATCGCTTTATGAGCCCGGAGCAGAGTCTCGAGTACGGCATTATCGATGAGGTGGTCACCAGTCGGTCACCAAAAGCTGAGAGCTAAAATTGGTTCGCGGCGCATTCGACGTCGCTCAGACTTGCATTGATCAGCGAAAAACATCACCCTAAAAACGCTTTAAATCGCGTGGGAGGCGAAGTAAGCCAATGAGTAAGGAGTCTTCCGGTTCGGACGACGGCGGCAAGCTTCTCTACTGCTCCTTCTGTGGCAAGAGCCAGCACGAGGTCCGCAAGCTGATTGCAGGGCCCTCGGTCTTCATTTGTGACGAATGTGTCGACCTTTGTAACGACATTATTCGCGAAGAAGTTCAGGAAAACAGCGTCGAGGACAGCGATGAAAAGCTGCCCGTACCCCAGGAAATCAACGGTATTCTCGACGAATACGTGATTGGCCAGCAGCGGGCCAAGAAAGTGCTGTCCGTCGCCGTTTACAACCACTACAAGCGCCTGCGCCATGACGGTGGTCGCGGCGATGATGTGGAGCTTGGCAAAAGCAATATCTTGCTTGTCGGACCTACCGGGTCGGGTAAGACGCTGCTGGCGGAAACCCTAGCCCGACTTTTGGATGTTCCCTTTACCATTGCTGATGCGACCACCCTCACGGAAGCAGGGTATGTCGGCGAAGATGTCGAGAACATCATCCAGAAGCTGTTGCAAAAATGCGACTACGATGTGGAAAAGGCCCAGGTAGGCATCGTCTACATTGACGAGATCGACAAGATATCGCGGAAATCCGACAACCCGTCGATCACCCGCGACGTGTCCGGTGAGGGTGTGCAGCAGGCGCTGCTCAAGCTTATCGAGGGCACTGTGGCGTCGGTACCGCCTCAGGGTGGTCGGAAGCATCCCCAGCAAGAATTTCTGCAGGTGGATACCTCAAATATCCTGTTTATCTGCGGCGGCGCCTTCGCTGGTTTGGATAAGGTCATCCGGGATCGTTCCGAGAAGGGCGGCATAGGTTTTGGCGCTCAAGTCCACAGCAAGGATGAAAGCCGCAACGTTGGCGAAGTGCTGTCGGATCTCGAGCCCGAAGATCTCGTTCAGTACGGCCTTATCCCGGAATTTGTGGGTCGCTTGCCTGTCATCGCGACGCTGGAAGAACTGGACATTGCCGCGCTGGTGCAGATACTGACGGAACCGCGTAATTCCCTGACCAAGCAGTACAGCAAGCTGTTTGATATGGAAGGCGTGGAAATCGACTTCCGTGAGGATGGATTGCGCGCCGTGGCCGAAAGAGCCATGGAGCGGAAAACCGGTGCCCGTGGCCTGCGTTCGATTCTGGAAGCGGTCCTCTTGGACTCCATGTACAGCATTCCGTCCCGGGATGACGTCTCGAAAGTGGTTATCGACGAGTCCGTTATCCGCGGCGATTCGGAGCCGCTCTTGGTCTACCAGAACAACGAGCCAGCACGCGTTGCTGCGCCCGAGGACTAGCCGCACAGCGGTCCTGCTCTTGTGATCGCGGAGCAGACGCCATCGACGGGCGTCTGCTTGAAACACGCGCGCACAGCCCCATATCTAGCCTCTGTAGAGTGCCTGCCTGGAGATAATCATGGGCGAAGCCCCGGTTCTTGAATTGCCTTTGTTACCGCTGCGCGATGTAGTGGTCTATCCCCACATGGTCTTGCCTCTGTTTGTCGGTCGTGAGCGTTCCATCGAGGCCCTCGAAAACGCCATGGCGAATGACAAGCAGGTTTTGCTGGTCGCCCAGCGCAATGCCTCCGACGACGATCCCAGCGCCGACGATATCTACCAGGTCGGTACCGTATCCAATATTTTGCAACTCCTGAAACTACCCGATGGCACCATAAAGGTCCTCGTGGAGGGGGGCTTTCGAGCGGCCGTTGATTTTGTCAACGATGACGGAAGCTTTACCGTCGCCGGCGTGCGGGAGATCGAGGGCGATGAACCCGATGAGGAAGAGTCCGAAGGGCTCATGCGTAGCACCACGGCGAACTTCGAAAAGTACGTCACCCTGAGCAAGAAAGTCCCCGCAGAGGTTCTCACCTCTCTGACTGGGATCGACGACCCGGGTCGTCTGGCGGACACCATCGCCGCCCATATGGGGGTCGAACTGGACCAGAAGCAGAAGATCCTCGAGATCGCCTCGGTGAAGGCTCGTCTGGAGTATCTCATGGGCTTGATGGAAGCCGAGATCGACGTATTCCAGGTCGAGAAGCGTATCCGTGGTCGCGTTAAAAAGCAGATGGAGAAGTCCCAGCGGGAGTACTACCTCAACGAGCAAATGAAGGCAATCCAGAAAGAGCTCGGTGAGATGGATGAGGCGCCCAACGAGGCGGATGAGCTTGAGCAGAAGATCTCCGAGGCGAAGATGCCCGAGGAGGCCCAGGACAAGGCCATGGCGGAACTCGCCAAGCTCAAGATGATGTCGCCCATGTCGGCTGAAGCCTCCGTACTGCGCAGCTACATTGACTGGATGATCAGCGTGCCCTGGTCCAAGCGTTCCAAGGTCAAGCACGATTTGGCCCGGGCCACGAACATTCTCGATGAGGACCACTACGGCCTCGAAGAAGTGAAGGAGCGCATCCTCGAGTATCTGGCGGTACAGAAACGGGTGCGTAAGGTCAAAGGCCCCGTGCTCTGCCTAGTGGGTCCCCCCGGAGTGGGTAAGACCTCCCTGGGTGAATCCATTGCCCGGGCGACGAATCGCAAGTTCGTGCGCATGGCCCTCGGTGGCGTGCGCGATGAAGCGGAGATCCGTGGCCATCGACGCACCTACATCGGCTCCATGCCCGGCAAGCTCCTGCAAAAGATGGCCAAGGCGGGAGTTCGCAATCCACTGTTCCTCCTCGATGAAATCGACAAAATGGGTATGGATCATCGCGGCGATCCGGCTTCGGCGCTGCTGGAGGTCCTGGACCCGGAGCAGAACAACCAGTTCAACGACCACTACCTCGAAGTGGACTACGACCTTTCCGATGTGATGTTCGTGTGCACCTCAAACACCATGAACATCCCCGGGCCGCTCTTGGATCGTATGGAAGTTATTCGTCTACCGGGTTACACGGAGGACGAGAAACTCAATATTGCCCAGCGTTACCTGATCCCCAAACAGCTCAAGCGCAACGGTCTCAAGAAGGACGAGATTGACATCGGCGAAGAGGCTCTGATTGACGTAATTCGCTACTACACCCGTGAGGCTGGGGTTCGAGCCCTCGAGAGGGAAGTCGCAAAAATCTGCCGCAAGATGGTCAAAGCTATCACCCTGGGCAAACACGATGGCGGAACCCATGTCGATGCCGAGATGCTGGGTGATCTCCTCGGCGTGCGTAAGTTCAACTACGGTGTGGCCGAAGAAGAAAACAAGATAGGTCAGGTAACGGGCCTGGCCTGGACATCCGTTGGGGGTGAGCTGCTCACCATTGAAGCCGCCGCCGTCGCCGGCAAGGGCCGTTACGTTAAGACCGGCTCCCTGGGCGACGTTATGCAGGAGTCGATTCAGGCCGCCAGTACGGTGGTGCGCAGTCGTTCACAGGTGCTGGGTATTCCCGCGAGTTACCACGATCGCCACGACATGCACATTCACGTGCCCGAGGGTGCGACGCCCAAGGACGGCCCCAGCGCCGGCGTCGCCATGTGCACGGCGCTAGTGTCCGTATGCACCCAGATACCGGTGCGTGCCGATGTAGCCATGACCGGAGAAATCACCTTGCGTGGCGAGGTGCTGCCCATCGGGGGGTTGAAGGAAAAACTTCTCGCCGCCCGGCGGGGTGGTATCAAAACCGTGGTTATCCCCCGGGAAAACGAGCGGGATCTCAAAGAGGTCCCGGACAACATCAAGGCCGACCTCGAGATCGTGCCGGTCAAGTGGATTGATGAAGTGCTCAGCCTCGCGCTTGAATCGCCACCGACGCCCTTGAGTGATGAGGACTATCTGGCCGGGGCCGAGAGCAGCCAACAGGACGGCGCTTCCGAAGGCGATAACTCCCGTGTCAATACCCATTAATGCCCTTGGTGGGGGTGCGAAGGGAGGATCAGTGTTGACCCTCCCAACGGCGCTGGTATACATTCCCACCCCTTGCCGTTCTTGCCTGAATTTTCCGCTGCGGCGCTGCTAAAGAGTTGCCAAGTAATCGCTTGAAGAAAACAAGCCTGGCGCTCTGGACGATAAACACTTTCTCTTACAGGGGACCTCAGTGAACAAATCTGACCTCATCGACGCGATTGCGTCAGCCGCAGACATCAATAAATCGGACGCCGGTCGGGCTCTCGATGCCGTCATTGACAGCATTACCGACGCCCTCAAGCGTGGCGACCAGGTTTCCCTGGTTGGTTTCGGAACCTTTGCGGTGAAGCATCGCGCCGGTCGTGAAGGCCGGAACCCTCAAACCGGTGAGACGATTCAGATCAAACCCTCCAACGTACCGGGCTTTAAAGCGGGGAAAGCGCTGAAGGATGCGGTCAACGACTGACCTTTTGGCGAGTACAAAGGAGGGCGCTCGACGCCCTCAAGCTACGGGGAGCGTTGTCTCCGTAGTGCAAGAGTACAAGGCGCACTAATGGTGCGCCTTGTGCATGTGAGGCCCTTAGAAACGTATTGAGGTAACAGGCAGACTCATGCTGCAAGATATTCGCGCCAACATTCAGGGCACGATTGCCAAGATCATCATTGGTCTTATCGTCGTCTCCTTCTCCATCTTTGGGATTGAATCGCTGCTCTTTAGCGGCGGAAACACGGGCGTGGCGGAAGTCAACGGAGAAGAAATCTCTCCCCTGGCTTTGCAACAGCAGTTGTCGGTGCAACAACGGCAGCTCCTGTCGTTGCTGGGCGACAATGCCGATCCTGCTCTTCTGGACGAAGCAGTAATGAGCCAGCAGGCTTTGGAGACGCTCATCCAGCGAGAAATCCTCCGCCAGGCGGCTTCCGACCTGTCCCTGGCCGTGTCTGACAACGCGGTCAGTGACATCATCGGTTCCATGGAGCAGTTTCAAATCAACGGGCAGTTTTCCCTGGATATGTTCCAGAGCGCTCTTGCAAGCGCCGGTTTTACACCGACCTTGTTCCGGGCGCAGTTGGAGGAAGATATTCAGATCGGTCAGCTTCGCGCCGGTATCGCTGGCAGCGACTTTGGTACTGAAGGGGAGTTGGCCCTGGCGGCGCGCATCGCCCTTGAAGGCCGGGATGTCCGTTACATCAGTCTTCCCTTGATCGACTTTCGCCTCGGCGCCGTGGTTAGTAACGAAGATGTCCAGGCTTATTACGACGAGAATGCGGATGCGTTCCAGAGCGAAGAGTCTCTGGCCGTCGAGTATTTGCAATTGAATCTGGATGACTACCGCGAACCCGTGTCCGAGGAGCGTCTTCGGGAGGAGTTTGAACTCGTACGCGACGAGTACGAACTGGCCACGGAAGCTCGCGTTTCCCACATCCTCCTGGAGCAATCCGGTGATGATCTCGAGGCCAAACTTCAGGATATCGAGGCGGCCCTAAATGACGGAACCAGCTTCGCAGATGTGGCGGCCCAGTATTCCGACGATATTGGATCCGCGAGCAGCGGTGGCGACCTGGGTTTTACCGCTGGGGACACTTTCCCTGAAGCAATGGAAGAGGCCATAGCAACTCTAGCCGTGGGCGAGCGCTCCGGGCCCGTAGAGACCGACGCGGGCACGCACCTGATCCTTGTGACGGATCGACGGGAAGGCAGCGAGGTGAGCTTCGACAGCGTCGCCATGGAATTGGAAGACCGGATCCAACGGAGCGAAGCCGGTGCGGAGCTACTGAGAGACGTGGAGCGACTTCGAGATGTGGCGTTTAACGCAGCGGATCTGTCAGAGCCCGCGAGGGAGCTTGAGCTAGAGATTCAGCGGGAAGAAAGGGTCACTCGAAGCCAAAACGAGGGCTTGTTTGCCAGCCCTTCGCTGGTCAATGCGGCCTTCTCGGAAGACGTTCTTGAAGCCGGTCATAATAGTGACGTTATTGAGTTGAGTCCCGAGCGGTTCGTCGTGTTGCGAGTGGCCGAGCGTCGTGAGCCGGCATCCCTGGCGCTGGAAGATGTACGCGAGGAAATCAGTGCTCAGCTTCTAGACGATGCTGCGGATGAGCTTGCCGCGCAAAAGGCAGAAAGCTTGCTCGGGAGCATTGAATCGGGTGTGAGCGTCGAAGATGCGGCCAACGAATCGGGTTTGCAGTGGCAGGTGGAGCTCGGGGCGCGACGTGACAGTCCGCGGCTTCCGGCCCCCGTGAGGGAACGCTTGTTTTCTCTGCCAGCACCAGCCGATGGGGCCGGACCGCAGCGGTCCATCGTCGCTGCGGAAGGCGATGCGCACTATGTCATCGAGTTTGTGCGGGTTGCTGAGGGTGAACTCGCTTCCGCTGGTACAGCCGAGCAAAACCTCTTGCGTGGCCGAGTTTCGGGGGAAGCGGGCGGATTGCTGCAGCAGCAATATGAAGCCGCCCTGCGATCCCGCGCCGACGTGGTGGTTTATTGAGCAACGATGGCCGCTGAACTCCAGGGCCTTGTAGATTCTATCGTCGCGAGCACGGCGGGACTCCCCGATCCACAGCGGGTCGCGTCCTGGTCACCCCCCCTGAGCGGTGACATACCCATCGAAATACACGAAGACGGCTCCTGGGCACACGACGGTCAACTGATCAAACGTGAGGGGCTGGTCCGTTTGTTCGCGTCACTCCTGCGACGAGAGGACGATGGCGAATACTATCTCGTAACCCCGGCGGAAAAGTGGCGCATCACTGTTGCGCGGCATCCACTGGTGGCGATCGATTGCGACCGCTCGGGAAACAATGGTGATGGGACTTGGTACGTCCTTCTCAACACCGGGGGCCGCTGTCATCTTGGCGAGGAGTTCTGTCTCCACACCGAGGGCAATGACCTGAAACCCTGGGTATCTCTCCCCAATGGTCTATCAGCGCAATTGACTCGCGCGGCCTGGTATCGACTGATCGATGCTTCTACGGTGTTCGGAGGACGAGCCCAGATCGTCAGCGGTGGAGAAACCATCGATCTGGGGCCCGTAGAAGCCTAGGTCTTGAGCGCCGGGTGTCTGGTTGTACGACTAGGCCCCGGGGCTTAGGCGCCCGCTGAGGACCAAAGCTCCGAGCTACATATTGGGATAGTTCGGGCCACCAAATCCTTCCGGGGCCACCCAGGTAATGTTCTGCGCCGGGTCCTTAATATCACAGGTCTTACAGTGCACGCAGTTCTGCGCATTGATTTGGAAGCGCTTCCCGTTTTCGTCCTCCACCACTTCATAAACTCCAGCTGGACAATAGCGTTGCGCCGGTTCGTCAAACAGCGGCAGATTCGATTCGATGGGCACACTGCTATCGGCAAGCGTGAGATGGCAGGGCTGGTCTTCCTCGTGGTTGGTGTTTGACAGAAACACCGACGACAAACGGTCAAAGCTGATGGTGTTGTCGGGCTTCGGATAGGCGATCTTCGGGCATTCCGCCGCCGGCTTGAGGGCCGCGTAATCGGGTTTACTGTCATGAAGGGTGAACGGCATCTTTCCCGCGAAGATGTTTTGATCCAGCCAGACCATGGCAGAACCGATCATAAACCCGAACTTGTGCATAAAGCCGGAGAAATTCCGCGTCCGATACAGCTCGTCGTGCAGCCAGGAGTCTTTGAGTAGGGCTTCAAAGCGGTCTAACTGAGCCGGCGGAGTCTCCATGGCGAGCGCCTCCATGACAGCTTCCGCCGCCACCAGCCCACTCTTCATGGCCGTATGATTACCTTTGATTTTGACGGAATTCAGCGTGCCAGCGTCGCAGCCAATCAGTAACCCACCGGGAAATTGCATTCGGGGCAGAGAATTGATCCCACCCTTGGTGATGGCGCGGGCACCGTAGCTCAGACGGTTACCCCCTTCGATATATTTGAGGGTTTCGGGATGATGCTTCCAGCGCTGAAACTCTTCGTAGGGAGACACGTGGGGGTTGCTGTAGTTCAGGTCGGTAATAAAGCCGAGGTACACCTGGTTGTCATCGGCGTGGTAGAGGAACGCGCCGCCGGACGAACCGCTCTCTTTCAAAGGCCAGCCCAAACCGTGAACCACGAGGCCCGGCTGGTGCTTCTCTGGGGGGATTTCCCAGATTTCCTTGATGCCGATACCGTAATGCTGAGGGTCTTTCCCTTCGTCCAGGGCAAACTGCTTCATGAGCTGTTTACCCAGGTGACCGCGACAGCCTTCGGCAAAGAGCGTGTAACGGGCGTGAAGTTCCATACCCCGCATGTAGCTGTCTTTTTGTTCACCGTCGGCGCTGATACCCATGTCACCGGTGGCGATACCCTTTACGGAACCGTCATCGTTGTAGAGGATTTCCGCGGCGGCGAAGCCGGGATACACCTCAACTCCCAGTCCTTCCGCTTGCTCAGCAAGCCAGCGACAGACATTGCCCATGGACACGATGTAGTTGCCATCGTTGTGGGTCGGTTTGGGGATGGCAAAGCCCGGGAGCTTTATGGCGCCCTTGTCGCTGGTGTAGAAAAAGAAGTTATCTTCCGTCACCGGGGTGCTTACGGGAGCACCCATCTCTTTCCAGGTGGGGAAGAGCTCATCCAGGGCTCGCGGTTCCAATACGGCTCCGGAAAGGATGTGTGCGCCAACCTCAGAACCTTTTTCCACCACGCAAACGGTGACTTCCCGTTCCTGCTCCTGCGCAAGCTGCATGATTCGGCATGCCGCAGATAGGCCCGCGGGGCCCGCACCTACGATGACTACGTCGAATTCCATGGCTTCGCGTTCCATTGGCTACCTCACTATTGGTGTCGGTCGAAAGGTGAACTGAAAAACATACTCAAAGTTCAATTATAAGGTTTTGCCCCCATGCCTGGCCATAGAGGCTGCTCTTGACTCCTCAGAGTAAGGCAGGCAATGCCCTGTAGGTGATCGGCGTCCACGACTTGTTTAGGACCTGGTGGAGATCATCTTTTAATAACAAATCGGCGTCATGGGGGTGAATAGAAATACGCAAAGGCAGCCCGCGCTTTATGGCGTGCACGGTCTGACGTCGGTTCCAGAAGCGCAAGAAACCCGCTCTGAAGCCCGTATCCGCCTCGAAACCGACAAGCGGTAAGCGTCGATGGCGTACTCCTCCGTTTTCTCGCAGGTACACACCGCTCAGGGTTTCAATGCAGCGGAAGGGTAGTCGCTGTAGGCGCTTCCAGGGCATTCCCAGGGCCCAGGCAGGCGGTATGTAAGTCTGTGGAGCGGTCAGATCATGGTCTGAGAACCAACGACGGGAGCGTAGCATGAGAGCTTCAACTCCCTCGGCATCCTCGGCAAGGTGCTCGGCGACATTTCGGGAAATCAGCTGCGCATGGAGGCGGTGATAGAGCTTTCGCGGCTCCGTGTGATGAGCCCAACCGTGGGCTATCAATTCGGCACCGTGCTGCTCCCAAAGGCGCAGGCGATCCAGAGCTTCGGCGGTCCAAGGTTTTCCCGGTACGACGAGGAGCCCGGGCAAAGGCAATGCGGCTTTCTGCATCAGCTCCAACAGTCTTGCGACCTGAGGCAGGGTTTCGGGCATCACATCGTGAATGGAGAACAAAGCGGCGGGGGCCGGATTGTGGTGCGTCTGCGGTTTCATGGCGTGGGCAGATGAGCAGTCGGGGCCTGATAGTGGCCAAGGAGCGCAGTCCAGTGCTGGATAGTCCGCTCATTAAGGTCTTCTGCGGCAGCGCGAGCGTGGGCTGATTTTTCCGCCCAATCTTGCTCCCCAAGGGTTTGGAGTTCACCGAGCACGTGCCCGAGATGCTCGGGCTTGTCCAGGGTGAACAAGCCTTGCTGCAACGCCGGCCATTCATGGATCCCCGCGCGCACGGAGACTAGAGCCGGGCGGCCGCGAGCCATGGCTTCAAGGGCGACGGAGCCAAAGGTTTCAAAGGCGGAGGGCAGAAGTAACAGGGATGCGCTATCAATGAGGTCGATTAAGGCATCGCGGTTGAGCCAGCCGACAAAGCGCACGTTGCTGCAATCCTTTGCCAGAGCTTCCAGGTCGGTCCGGCAGGGACCGTCGCCGCCGATTAAAAACTCGATGTGCGGCAAGTTCTTCGCCGCGGCAATGACCTGGTCAACATTCTTCTCCGGAGCCAGACGGCCGGCAAAACACACCCGCTTGAGCTGAGCCGCGATGGGAGACCGGGGTCGATGGAGGAACTCCCGGGGGAGGGGGGTGCCAATCACTTCCACGGTTTTCGCGCCGAGCCGTTGCACGTCGTTTTTCAGCCCCGCGTTGTTGATAAAGACGGCGCGACTTCCACGACAAACGATGCGATTTGCCGTGCGCAGCACCAGGTTAACGAAGAACCGTGCTACGGGGTTCCAGTACATGCGCGCAAGTTCTTCAAAATCTGTGTGAAAAGCGGAAACCACGCGTGCTCCGTGGCGCCGGGCCTCCCACAGGCCCAGGAGCCCAAAAAGACCTGGGGTGACTACTACCACGATGGTTGGACGGAGCTCGGCACAGGCTGCCCGGATCTCCCTCAGCGGTGGCGTAACCAGGCGCTGAGCGCTGTCGCCGGGCATGGGTATGGATAGAAGAGGGCGGGCGCCATCCTGGCGAGGCTGGAAGATACGACAGGCGTCAACCTGGGCTTCCAATTGGGCCAGCAAGTCGCAGTAGTAGGCACCGGTACCGTTTCGCTCGGGAAAAGCATCGGAGAAGAATGCCACCCGAATAGGCTGATCGTCGGCCTCTCTGGCCAGCGTGGTATCCGCTTCGGGCGTAGTCAGTTCAGAGCGCACGTTGGCTTCTTCCCGCTGCCGCCGGGTTCGTGGCGAGGGCAATCACCCGATCATGAATCGCCTCTAATTCTGCAACCGTATCGGCGGAGATGTCCCAGTCCGTTAGGGCATGTTTGTGGCTGGACGAAGAAGTCTGCATGTCGCGCGCTCCGCCTGTCGGGCATTCACGACCCAGGCGTTCGTAGATGCGTGACAATACTTCCTGTGGGTTTTCTCGCAGTCTCTCTTGTTCCACCACCAGGCCCCGTTCAGCATTATCGGTGAGCCAGCCCTCAATACTGTGGTACCAACGGAGATAGCAGTCAGCAAAGAGCGCTACGAGATCGCCATCCTGAGGCAGGCTGGCCAGAGTGCTGCGTGCCTCCGCAAGGCTTGAAAGCTGCGAGCTGAGGGCTGTCTGGGGCTGGCGCAGGCAGACCACAAATACTCCATCGGGATATCGCTCCGCAAGAAAGGGTAACCAGCTTGCAAAGGCCGCGTTCTTTGACAGGAGCTGCCGGGAGCCATGGACATAGACATGGCGCTGGAGAAGCCGATGATAGTGGTTTAACAAGCGCTGCTGGCGCCTTCGGGGTAGCCGTGAGAGATCACCGAGCCTGCGCAGGCCCTCACTTTGGGGAAAGGCCAGGAGGGCAAAGAAACAGCCTGCGGCAGGTAGTAACGCCAAATAGTCTTCTTCGGCGGCGTCCAGAGCTACTTCATGGACCGCTTCGACATGGCTGTTACCGGCTCCCACCATCCGCGTTAGCAGCCTTGCCACGGGGTCGCCCAATGCGTTGTCCAGGCGACCCATAACGCTCACAAGCCTTCGCTGAAGCACCGACGGAGCCAGTAGAAGCTCCCAGGTGGCCGTCGTGGTAAAGCTCGAATCCTCGGCCAGGCGGCGGTGGAGGAAGGTCGTTCCACTGCGCGGTACGCCAGCGACAAATACCGGTTTTTTTAAGCTCTGGCGTCGATAGGCCGGAAAAAGCAGGTTATCCAGGGCCAAACACAGACCGTGTACTGCGAACAGCAGGAAGGCCGCTGGGAGGCAAAAAAGCATCAACAAACGCCGAGGTGTCAGGGGGGCGAGGCGTCGGCCCTCAGGGGCAAAAGCGCCAAACCAGGCAGCGATATAGCAACGCAGGGCGTCGATGAGGATCATGCGGAATGAATTTGCGGCCGAGTCACATCAGAGGCTGGGTCCATTGTACTGGCTGAGCGTGCCCAGGTCTGCTCACGGAGAAAAACGGGTGAAACGACCTTCCTGGACGTTGTTTGAACCCCTATTGACCTCGTTACGCATTATCGGCACCATTTGCCACCGATTTTTCCGGGGTCGCGCCTTCTGCGCGATCTGATCCCCCCAACTCACCATGGGAGACAACATGAAGGTTCTCGTCGCGGTCAAGCGTGTCGTTGACTACAACGTCAAAGTACGCGCCAAGGCTGATGGTACAGATGTCGATCTGAATAACGTCAAAATGTCGATCAACCCATTTTGCGAGATCGCTGTCGAAGAGGCAGTACGACTCAAAGAAGCCGGTACAGCGACGGAAGTAGTCGCCGTTTCCGTGGGCGACAAGAGCTGCCAGGAGCAGATCCGCACGGCCCTGGCCCTGGGCGCCGATCGCGGTATCCAGGTCGACACGGAAGAAAATGTTGAACCTCTGGAAATCGCCAAGTTGCTCAAAGGCATTGTCGATAAAGAGAGCCCTGATCTGGTTATCCTCGGCAAACAGTCCATCGACGGCGATAACAACCAAACTGGACAGATGCTCGGCGCCCTGGCGGGTATGCCCCAGGGCACCTTTGCCTCAGAAGTCAAAGTAGAAGACGGCAAGCTCAACGTCACCCGGGAAGTCGACGGCGGTCTGCAGACCGTGAGTTTGACGCTGCCGGCGATCGTAACCACGGATTTGCGTCTTAACGAGCCCCGCTATGCGTCCCTGCCCAATATCATGAAGGCCAAGAAAAAGCCTCTTGATGTTGTCGCCCCCGCTGATTTAGGCGTTGAGGTGAAGTCCCATCTGACCCTGGTGAAGGTTGAACCGCCACCGGAACGCTCTGCTGGCATCAAGGTGGAAAGCGTTGAGCAACTGGTCGACAAACTCAAGAATGAAGCGAAGGTGATCTGATGAGCACGCTGGTTATTGCAGAACACGACAACGGCAGCCTGAATCCGGCAACGCTCAATACCGTTACCGCGGCGCAAGCCCTGGGCGGAGATATCGACATCCTGGTCGCAGGGGCTGATTGCGCTGGCGCAGCGGCGGCAGCACAGGCTGTGACCGGTGTCAGTAAAGTCTTGTGCGCCGACAACGCGGCCTACGGGCATCAACTGGCGGAGAACGTAAGCCTGTTGATCGCCGATGTGGCGGCTACCTACGACAACGTGCTGGCGCCCGCTACTACCAGTGGCAAGAACATCATGCCCCGGGTTGCGGCGCTTTTGGATGTTGCGCAAATCAGCGACATTATCGGCGTTGCTTCAGCGGACACCTTCCAGCGTCCGATCTACGCCGGTAACGTGATCGCCACGGTACAAAGCTCCGATTCGAAGAAAGTGATTACCGTTCGCACCACGGCCTTTGACGCCGCGGCGGCCGAAGGCGGCTCCGCTGAACTGGTCGCGGTAGATGCGGCTCACGATGCCGGTGTCTCAAGCTTCGTCGGCCAGGAACTGGCGGAGTC
>DIYG01000151.1 GCA_002428935.1 Halieaceae bacterium UBA6060 | reverse complement strand
CTGTCCGGTCAGCTCGAAGTCCCGGGCAACATCGGTTCGGCTACCCGGGCCGGTGTGCGCGGCGAGCTGACTCTGCCCCTGGATGGCATCGGCCTCCTGGGGGGCCGTATGGATGCATCGGCCCAGTGGCAGACCTCTCGGGTGGATGATCCCTTGACTCTGCTGCCCCGGGCCCTGTCCGACGAGCGTCAGTGGGAGGCCAACCTTGAGGTGCGCCAGGATCTGCAGGCCAAACGTTTGGCCTGGGGCGTGCTCATGTTCGCCCGGGATGTGTTCCCGCAATACGGTATCGACGAAATTGATTTTCGCGGTCAGCGGGCGGATATGGATGTGTTCGTAGAGACTCGCGCGCTTGCCGGTCTACGGATTCGCCTCACGGTGGAAGATGTCTTTCGCGATGGAGAGGACCGTGATCGTCGCGTCTTTGCCGGTAATCGCAGCACGGAGCCCCTGGCCTTTCGCGAGGTTCGCGAACAGAGTCGGGCGCGAACCATTTCCCTGGAGGTGAGCGGGGATTTCTAAGGGCTGCCCGGCGGCCTTTGTCACGGACTTAAACAAGGATTTAGTTATGCGTTTTCTTCTAGCGTTGGCGCTGTCTTTAGCACCTCTGGTAGCTCAGGCCGACATCGATGACTTCCACCCCGGTGAGCTGATTCCCGATTACGGACCCATTGCCGAGGTCCCCGGTGTGGCAGCGTTGCCCGCAGACACCCATTTCAAGCTGGCCATCGACGTTGTCGAAGGCGGCGAGACCGGTGTGGTGAACGGAAAATTTGAGACTGCGGCGAGCTTTCTCAACCTGCATCACGCGAATGGCATTCCGCCGGAGCAAATTGAGATTGCCCTCGTGGTCCACGGCCCCGCCCATCGGGATATCCTCACCGATGAGGCTTACGGAGGGGAGAATCCCAACGCTGAACTCCTGGCGGCGTTGCAAAAATATTCCGTGAAGGTCTACTACTGTGGCCAATCAGCCGTATACCGTGACGTTTCCGCCAAGGATCTGTTGCCGGGTGTGGAGATCACCCATTCAGCGACCACCACTCACGTGCTCTTACAGCAACAGGGCTTTGCTATCCGTCCGTAAGTAATTCTTCGATCCAGGGCAGGTGTTCTCGCCCGACGAACACCTGCCCATCGATAACATAGGCCGGCGTATCCACAACGCCCTGGGCTTCGGCCGCTGATTGCGCGAGATCGAGGGCGGAACGTGCCGCGGCCTCGTCGATCGTCGGCGCCCCCACAGGTAAAAGCGACTTCACGTCATCAAGGTCATTGAGGTTGGCGTCGTGCTGCCAGTAGGCGGCAAACGCTTTACCGACGAAGGTGTCACCGAGCTCCGGATGCAAAGCCAGGACGCCCAGGGCGAGATCAGCGGAACCGGGATCGTCGCGGAAGGTAAGGCCTAGCCCCTGTACTTTTGCGTAGCGCTGAAACACCCGGCGTCGCGCCCTCATGCGAACCTGCTGATGGCGTGCCGTTACCGTATCGCCTACCCGGTCCTCGGGCAGCTCTCGTTCCCAACTAACAAACGGTTGCCAGTTCACGGTGGTGTGTAAGCGCTTGCTCAGGGCCAGGGTTGGCGCCAACGCGAGGTACGAGGCGGCGCTCTGGAAGTCTATATAGACCGTGAGCATCAACCAGTGACCGCCAGTTCGTAGGCAATATCCGGTGCTGCACCTCGCTGGCCTGACAGATACCAGCGGAGGTAGGGAATGTGCTCTCGTCCCATGAATGGTTCGCCATCGAGCACATAGGTCGGCACGCCATAGATTCCCGCGGGATGGAGCTTCTCTTGAAGCTCGTCATGTTGTTCTCGCCCTGGGCCAGCCTGGTAGGCGATAAAACCCTCGGTGGAGACGCCGGCCCGCTTGAGGCAAGCCTCGATCACTGTAGGGTCTTCGATATCCAGTTCCCGGCGCCAAAATGGTCGATAGACCTCATTGAGGAAGCTGCCGATGCGGTCTCGGTTCTCTTTCATCACCCAGAGCATGGCGATGCTGGCGATGCTTGAGTCCCAGATCTTCTCCGTGCCCTTGAGCACCAGACCCTGGCGTTCCGCGTAGCGGCGAGCGTCGGCGTAGGAGTAGCGAATGGCCCGCCATAGGCGTTCGCTGCGGCCCGCGGATTCCACCACCTTGCCGTCGCGCTTTTGCGCCGAGCCAAGATAGCTGGGTATATCCAGCGTCAGGGGGCGCCAATCGAAGCGCAGGCCCAGTTCAGCTTCCAGGCGCAGGGTGGGGCCGTAGGCGACAAACGCGTAGGGGCTCTTTATGTCCAGGTAGACGATAAGCGGTGCGTCGGACTCCAGGGGCTCCACGGCAACCTAGATATGCTGGGCGAGGAAATAGGGGACGGCCAGCCAGAGCAGACCTTTGATGGTAAAAAACAGTACCCCTGCCAGGCCCAGGCGGCGAAGCCTGTCGGCAAGCAGCGGGGCGGGTGTTGAGTTATTGATCATGGTGCTCATTGTGACGCTCTCTCTGGGGTGATGTAAACGCGCCGCCCGGGGTGGGCGGCGGAGGACGGCATCGCGCTTTGAATCAAGCGGCTTGAACTTCCGCGTTGGCGGTAAGACGACGGGACAGGGAGGGCACCAGCGCCGGTACCTTGCGCTTGTACTGGCGGTACTCTGGATGGGCGGCTTCCAGGTCGCGCTCTTCGAGTTTGATGGCACCGAGGATGTACACGGTCGTGCCGACGGCCATGAGCAGGTGGGTTACGGTCATCGTGGGCGTGAACCAGAAGATACCCAACCAGCCGACGTAGATGGGGTGGCGAACCACGCGGTAGAGAGCGGGCGTCACAAAGCTCAGGGCAGGGGTTTCTTTTCCGCGCATGGCATACCAGGCCTGGCGGAGACCAAACAGATCAAAGTGATTGATCAGGAACGTGGCATAGAGAAGCAGGGCCCAACTTGCCATATACAGAGCCACCAGAGCCGTTGCCCAACCCTCAGTCTGAACGGACCAGACGATCCCGCCCAGCGGTTGCCAAAAGGCCATAAGCGCAGCCATGGCGACGGTCGACATAAGTACATAGGTGCTGCGCTCTGCAGCCTCGGGGATATAGCGCGTGAGCCAGCGCTTGAACCCGGGGCGGGCCATGCCGCTGTGTTGGATGGCAAATACCGCTAACAGGCCCAAATCGATGAGCAGCGCCTGGCCCAAAGGCAGCGTCGGCGTGCTATCGATGGATACGGGTACCCAAAAGTTGCCAATGAAGCCGATGGAATACAGGAATGTGACAAAGAACAGGCCGTAGCTGGCCAGACTGTAGGCGAAGATCAGGGGACGTTTCACGGGGGTTCCTCCAAGTAACTGATTGTTTTGGTGCCTTTCGGCTGAGGAAGCAGTGTCCGTGAGCGGTGCCCGTGACGCTTGACGATGCTGTGACAAAGCCCTGACTTACTAGTGACTTTGCAAGAATGCGCGCTCGGAGGGCTTGTTTGGCCAGAAATAACCTGGGTTAACGAGGGGCGTTTAGCTCCGTCGAGGATGGCAATCCGATACGCTCGGCGAGGAGCAGGAAGCGCGGATCGTCGTACAGGCTTTCGAGATCGAGGCTGGAATACAGCTCGATAAGGCCGGGATCACCGCTTTGCAGGGCCCGGTCTAGCCAGGCAAAGGCCTGATCTGGATCTCCCCAGCGGGCATAGACCGTCGCGATTTGGAAGGCGGCGCCCTCCGCATCTTTATCGATCAGCTCTGCAAGGGTTTGTTCCCCTTGAGCCGTTCGCCCCAGGTGGTGAAGGGAAATGGCGCTCAGGGACAGGCGCAGGTGATCAAGTTCCTCCAGGGTGATCCATTGCAGGGCCTCGCGATGCTTGCCATTGCGCGAATGCCAGTTGGCTTCCAGCCAGGGCAGATCTGCGGAGTCTTTGTTAAGGACCCGCAGGGTCTCGATGGCCCGGCGAGCGTCATCGAGCAGGTTCGCCTTTATAAGCCGCAGACTCAGGTTGGTCTGAACATTTTGCGAACGTGGGTCCATGGAGGCCGCCTCGCGAGCCGAGTTGACGGCCGAGCTTGCGTCGCCCGCCTTGGCTAGAAATCGACTGTAGGCGGAGTACAGATCACCGCTGCCAGGCATAAGCTCCAGGGCTCGTTCGTAGGAGTGTCGAGCGCCTTCGAAATCCCAAAAATGTCGGTGTTGTAACTCGGCCCGTTGCAGATGGGCAAGACCGTCTTCCGGGTCCAGACGCAGGGCCTGGTCTATGAGGGTCAATGCTTCGCGAAAGGCATCATCGCGCGGTCGCGAGCCTGTGGACCCCTGCCAGCGCACCGCCTCCGATAATCCCACGAGGGCGGGGCTAAAGTCTGGTGCCACGGCGAGGGCCTCGCGAAACAGGCCCTCTGCTTGCTGGACGGCTCTTCGTGTTCCACCGCGTCGTTCCTGGGTGCCGCGCAGGGTCAGTCGATAGGCCTGGGCCGTCTCCAGGGTTTCGGCGATGCCGGTGGTCCTCGGTGCATCCAGATCCAAGTCCAGGGTGAGGGCCAGCTCTCGGACCACAGATTCGGCAATGGCATCTTGAACCCCAAATACATCGTCCATGAGTCGGTTGAACTGGTGTGACCAGAGCTGGGCGCTGTCGACGCTGTGAATCAGGCGGGCACTGATGCGTAACGTGTCGCCGTCTCGTTGTACGGAGCCCTGGAACAGGTAGGCGGCGCCCAGGGCTTCGCCAATGGCCGCGGGCACGCGGTTGTCCTGGCTGGCGTCGTAGGCCGAGGTGCGGGCAATGACCGTCAAACCCCGTACCGTGGCGAGCTTGTTGATCAGGGTTTCCGTAAGGCCATCGCTAAAGTAGCCGAAGTCCGCGTCCGGGGTGAGATTGGTGAAAGGCAGTACAGCGATGGCGTTGCGCGGGAGCAACGGGGAGCTGTTCGAGGACTCTTCAAACCCTGATTCGGCGTTTCGCACCTCGTGATCGAACTGATACCCCCGGCGGGCCACGGTGCGAATGATCTCTTGATCAATGCCCTGATCGCGAAACAAGTCTCGGGCGCGTTTGATGGTCTGGCTCAGGCTGGCGTCGCTGACCACGACCGATGGCCATACCTTGTCAAAGAGTTCGTCTTTGCTCACCACGCGATCACGATGGCGAACGAGGTAGGCGAGAAGGTCGAAGACCTTCGGCTGCACATCAACGGGGACCCCAGCGAAGCGCAGCTGACGCATGGGCATATCCAACTCCGCCGAGCCGATGAGATACCGTTCCCCGGTTTCCTCGTTGCCCCGCTGCTTGGCTGTCGCCTTGCCGGGGGCCATGGTGTATTGCACGGGGTCGCGCATGCTGATGAAGCCCCTTCTTCCAGGATTCCAGTGTAGGCTATGACGCCTTTGCCGGGCCAACGGAGTTGCTAATGAGTTTCACCAGTACGGACGCGTGGAATCAGCGCGGTCAGCGCGTCACCTTGCTCGGTCACGAAATCTTTTACGTCGATGAAGAAGCCCAGGAGGAAGCGCGGGGTACGATTCTTCTCATCCATGGTTTCCCCACCTCAAGCTGGGACTGGTGGAAGATTTGGCCATCCCTCAATCGGCACTACCGCCTCATCGCCATGGATCTCCTGGGGTTTGGCTTCAGCGCCAAACCCAACCCTCACGACTATCGAATCATGGAGCAGGCGGATCTTTGCGAAGCCCTGGTCGGCCATTTGCAGCTAGAACGCTTCCACGTGTTGGCGCACGACTATGGCGACACCGTGGCCCAGGAAATGCTCGCTCGCCAAAATGAAGGAGCGGGTGTGGGGCAGTGGCAGTCCTGCTTGTTTCTAAATGGTGGTCTGTTTCCGGAAACCCATCGCGCCGTATTGGCGCAGAAACTCTTGCGCAGTCCCCTAGGCTTTTTGTTTCGCCACGCCCTGACCAAAGGCAGTCTGTGCAAGTCTTTCCACAAGATCTTTGGTGATGAGAAAGCCTCGGATCTGGAACTCGACGGCTTCTTTGAATTGTTCGACCGCGATGGCGGTCGGCGCAACGTACACCGCTTGATTCATTACATGACCGATCGTCGAAATCATCGGCAGCGCTGGGTGGAGGCCTTGACGGCGGCAAGCTGTCCCATTGGCTTGATCAACGGCAGTCTTGATCCCGTGTCTGGGGATCATATGGTTCAGCGCTTCGAAGTGCTTGTGGGGCGCGAGCACTTTATTCACCGGCTCCCTCGGGTAGGTCATTATCCCCAGGTAGAGGCACCCGAGGCCGTGCTGTCCGCCTATGAGGAATTTTTGTCGACCCTGGCTTGAGCTGCGATAGTAGCGTCGGGTTCAGGTGGTCAGGTAGTTAAGTAGTTAAGTAGTTAAGTAGTTAAGTAGTTAAGTAGTTAAGTAGTTAAGTAGTTAAGTAGTTAGGTAGGTAGCCGAAACTCGGCGGCGGTCGACTTTTTGTGTTGCCGCATAACTCAATCCCGGGCTGTGTCCCGGTTGTTGGTCTCGGGGTCGTCGTCGGTGACTTCATTGTCGTCGTCCCCAGCATCCGCTTGCCGCTGATCCTGCAATTGCCGGGTCTCTTCGCGGCCCAACTGCACCGCTGCGGCGCCTTGCTCCAGGGCCCCGGCGGCATCCTGGGGATACATGTGGACACCGGATAGGGTGACAAAGGCCGGTTGTTCTTTGCGCGGATGGAGATAGCTGTACAGCCACACGGCGAAGATACCCAGCAAAAGGCTTGCGATAGCTGTTCCGCCCAGGAGCAGCAAATAGGGTGGGCCAATTCGGACTGCCTCGGCCCCGGGCCAGTCTATAACGGAAATTTGTGGATACTTCTCCACCTGACGTACTTCAATTTGCACGCGTCGGGCCTGGGTGCCCCGATTGAGTTCCTCCAGGCGCGCCAGATCCTCTACCAGGGCTTCGTGGGTTGCATAAACCGTGTTGAAGGCCGCCACGGAAGCTTTGTGACTGTCCAGACGCGTCTGAAGATCGCGTACTTTTTCCTCAGCGGCGGTGTAGGCCCGTTCAGCGTTGTCCAGCTCCGCCTTCGTGCCCTCCAGATAGGCCTCGGCAAGAGCTTTCTCCAGCACGGAGATTTGCTCCGGTACTTCCCGTAGCCGCGCGTCCTTGCGGATGTAATCGTCCGTGTAGCGGGCCTGAAGCTCACCGAGGCGTGAGCGCAAATCGGCGAGCTGTGTGGCCATGGCGGCGACTTCGCTGCGCTCTTCCTGCGGTACGAACTGCTCCCCGGCGGCCATGGAGGTACGCAGGGTATCGAGATAGGCTTTGGCCGTAACTTCTTCTTCAATGGCGTTGTTCAGGGCGGTATTCAGGCCATCTAAGCGCGCGAGCACCTCGTTTTCCTGCCGCTCCATGGAAATGATTTCGTGCTCGGCGCGGTAGTCGTCCAGGGCGGCGCGGGCCGTCTCTAAACGCAGGGCCAGGCTGTCCAACTCCTCCTCAACCTCGACAAGGGTCTGGTTCTTCCGCGAGGCGATGTCCTCGGCGCGCATCTCCGTATAGACCTCGATCCAGGACTCCACCAGGGGCGGCAGGAGTTCGTCATCGGATCCCTGGGCCGACAATTCGAGGAGGTTCGTTTCGGGTACCCCTGCTACGGCGAGCATGCCGCGAAGTTCGAGAGGTTCAAGGGAAACCCCGTAGTTGTCGCGCATAACCTGGGCCACGGTGCTGGTGATTTCCCGCCCCGTGAGGGTTCGGCGTTGGATGGCGACTCCCTGGATGTCCGCCTCGAGCATTTGTTCGTCAATGGCGGTGGGGGCGCTCATCAGAACCGTGGCGGTACTTTCATAAATCGCCGGCTGCAAAACCGTGTACAGCAGACCTGCCAGAAGAACCGGAATGCCGACGCTGAAAAACACGCGTCGGCGTTGGCGCCCATGGGCGGCGTCATCGTCGTCGGCGGTCAGTACGGGACCTGTTTCGCGCTGGAATGCCATGCTTGTCGGAACACTGCCAAGGAAAGCGCTCCAGTGTAGGCCATGGATCTGGGGCTGTCTGCCTTCGGATGCTTAAGCTGCCTGGGATCTAACGGCCAGGGATCACCGGTCAGGGATCTACGCGGTGAGCACCTCGCTGAGCTCGAAGGGCTGCAGCCATTGGAGAAAGGCCTCTCGCTCATCGCCAGAGAGCTCCTGGTGAACATGGGCAGCGAGCATCCCCCGAGACTGTTCGATGTAAGGACGCGCGAGGTAACTCACGTCTTCTCCGTACATGGGAATGACAAAGGCCCGGTCTCCTTGCTCAAGGGCCTGACGGTTGCCCAGGACAAAGGGCTTGTAGGTGGTGGCCATCTCCTGCAATACAAACCGTGCGAAGTCTGTGCTCTGGGACAGCTCCGGAAGCTCGCCGCTACCCGTCCATTTATCGGCACCGTGCTCAACCCAGGCTACGACCTCAGGATAGCGCTCGTAGAGCGCGGCTTTAGGCGCGGGATCATAGAGAAAGTGCGCTCGCAGACCGGCAAGAAAAATGCAATCCACGGCCGTGGGTCGCTCTCCAAGCAGATAGGGCGTACGGCGAAGCTGCGCTTGCACAGCGGCCATGATGCGGTGGTATTCGTTTTCCGCTTCCCGTTGCTGGGTTGGCGAGTCGACGCCCGTGGCGCGGCAAACCTTGCCACCCCATATGACCATGGCGGCGGCTTTTTCCTCATCTCCATAGGCCGCATCCAGGGCCAGGAGTTGGTGGTTCTCGGGGTAGTTCCAGCGCCAGTGAACCGTGGTTCTGGCGATCCACTCATCAAAGTACTCTTCCACGAGATGCGTCAGCGCACCCAGCACGCCACGGGGGAAGAGCGCCCGGTCGGGATATCGTACATCCAGCATCCGCAGCAAGGGCGTGGTGTCACCGATCATCCAGTTTTCCGGTGTGTGCAGAACGGGTATTTGATGGGTGCCCGAGCGATATCGGATTTCGCCTTCGTTCTCGGCGGTTTTAGCCTCGAAGCGCCAGGGTGCGCCATAGAAATGCAGGGCCGCCATCAGCTTGTGGGTGAAGTAGCTTCGTTGCCAGCCATAGACCACATACTCGTTGGGTGTGGTCAGCGTGGGGGCTGGCGTATCTTTCTGCGGGGTAAACATGTCGGTGGTGGTCCCTGAAGTGATGGACTGGACAGCAAGCCTACAAGTTTTTACCATCGTGTCAAATACTATTTAAGGACGATACCATGCGGCCACGGAAGTTCGACGAGGACGCGTTGCTCGATCACGCCCTGCAACAGTTCTGGTGTCGTGGAGTGCGAGCGACCACCTTGTCCGATGTTGCCAAGGCTGCAGGAATGCAGCGGGGCAGTATCTACAACGCCTACGGCGGTAAAGAGCAGCT
>DIYG01000083.1 GCA_002428935.1 Halieaceae bacterium UBA6060 | reverse complement strand
CGATGGGCCGAACCGGGGAGTGCCCGCCGCATTGTTCCCGCGCCTCTCAGGGGGCGGTGTGGTGTGCAGGGTCCAGGACGGCTTTCCCTCCTTGAGCTCCAGAGCTACAAGGGCGCCGCGGAAGGAGCAGCAGGGGTAAGAATCCTGAGCCGCAGGAACCACTTCCGAAGAAGAAATGGGCACGTAAACACGACGACCATCGGCGGCAACGGAGCCGGTGATGGTCGCCAGGGGATGCTCATGGGCCTGCTGTTTCCAACGGAGTTTTCCCGATTGGGCATCCAAAGCGTAGACCTGGGCCTTAAAGTCGCCGAACAGGAGCCAGGGATTGGCGCTGTGCTCGGGTTGTACCAGATTGATGGCACCGCGGACCTCGTGATCCGCACGGTAGGTCCAGTGGACGCAGCCCTTTTGGGAGTCCAGGGCGTACACCGTGCCATCCTGGCTGGCGATGAACGTGGCAGTCGTCGTTACCGTGGGCTGGGATCGAACCCGGGTGCTGTCGGGAAAGGCGAACGCCCAGGACAATTCCAGCGTCGCCGCATTGTCGGCTGTTATTACGTGTTCCCTTGATTGAAAGCGGCGATTAGCTGCTCCGCCACCCCAATTGCTCCACGAGGCACCAACATCCAGGGCCACAGACTCCAAGGGTTCGGCGCAGAGCTTAGCCGGTACGGTTTCGCGTTTCTTGCTAGCGATCTTACCCGTGAGGTAGAAGGCCAGATCCTGCATATCGTTTTGCGACAAAGGCAAACCGGCAACACTCATAATGCCGCTGGTTAAGGAGCTTACGATACGCTCTGGGGGATACAGGCTCAGGGCTTCCTGCCCGGGAGCCTCGTCCATGGCGCCGCCGTGACAGGACACGCAATGCTGTTGATAAAGGGCTTCACCCGCGGCCCTGTCTAGGGCATTTGCGGGCAGGCTGCCGACCAGGAGCGCTAAGCCCAGCCCAGCACCCCCGTGGAAGAGTTGTGTCGCGGTCGCCATGGAATGGATGTTACCTCTTAGAAGGTCATGAATAGTTCTAGACCGTAGGTGCGAGGTTCAAGAACCGTAACACTGCGGAAACGGCCAACGAGAGGACCATCCTGGCCGCGGCGAATCACATCGTCGTTGTCGAAGACGTTTTTCACGAAAGCTTTGACCCGCCAGTCGGCGTTCATGGGCTGCAGCACAAACTGTACATCGGTTTGATCCCATTCCTCGATCACGTCCGACGGTTTGTTGAATTCATTGGCGAAGTAGGTGTCTTGCCAGAAGTGGTCAACGCGGGCGAGAAACTCGTACTCAGCGACGTTCATCGCGTACTGCAGGCCAATTTTTGCCGACCACTCGGGGGCGTTACGGGTGGCGTTACCATCGAGATCCTTGATCACCAGCCCTGCGTCGGTGAAGCGTGGATTGCCGTCTTCGTCCAGCGCCTGAACCGTGCCGGGAGCGATGCCCAGGGGGTCGCCCTCGTCGGCGGATTCGAAGTCGTTCAATTCAAGGTCCAGCCAGGACAGGTTGAAGTCCACCTCCCAGGCATCGGCGGGAACGAATACAAATTCCGCTTCCGCGCCCATCACCGTTGAGTCGGCATTGACCGTCACCGCTGACGTTTCGCTGACCTGACCGATCTGCAGGTCTTCGTAGTCATAGAAGAACGCTCCTACGTTGGCCCGAACCCGACCGTCCGCCAGGGTGCTCTTCACACCAAATTCAAACTGGTTGATGTACTCCGGATCGAAGATGGCGCCGCCCATGGGGCCGCCGGGGTTGAGGCCACCGGCTTTGTAGCCTCGGGCCAGGGTTACAAAACCCATGGTGTCGTCACCAAAATCATGTTCCAAGGTGATTTTGCCGGTGAACTCCGACCAATCGTCTTCCGCTTCGATCCACGCGGGATCAACGAGGAAGAGGAACTGTTGCCGTGTGCGGATGGCCTTCTCATCCACTGTGTAGCGCAAGCCAACGGTCAAACGATTGCGGTCATTGATTTCGAAATAGCCCTCGCCAAACAGGGCGAAGGACTCCGTATCGATGGGGTCGCTTTCGACATTGAACCATTCAAACTCCTCTGGCAGACCTAAAACCTGCTGCGTGACCGCCAGCGATGGATGGGTGATCAATACCTGAGCTGCAGACTCCTCCTTGTAGTAGAAAGCCCCAACGAGAAAATTGAAGCTGCCGTCATATTGCGACAGGAGGCGAAACTCCTGAGAGATCTGTTCCGAGTCGCCGATATCTCGGCGCCCCGATTGGATGCGATCTGTGGTGATGACATCCCTCGCGTTGGCTCGATAGGTCACCGGAAAGTTCAGGGGGACATCGGTTACAAAGCGATCGAAGTCCTGGAAAATGTCGGACTGAGTATCGTAGTAGCCCGTGAGCGACGTGAACTGGTAATTGTCAAAGCTGTGATTGATCTCCAGGGATATGCCTAACTGCTCCACCTCGTAGGTGGGGTCCTGGTCAATGTTCGAGCGCCGATACTCCGGGGGATTAAAGGCGTCGGCAAAGTAGTCGCCGGCGGGCATAAGGGCGCCCCCAAGGAACGCCAGGTTCAGGGTCTGAAAAATAGACCTGCTGACATCGGGCGTTTCGAAGCCTGCGGAAAGGGCTGAACAACCGGTGATCGGGTCCTTTGTACAGGTACCTTTGGTTTCGTTCGCCCGATCGCTATCTTCCTTTAGGTAGTTCACGATGAAGTCTGCTCGGGTTCGCTCGCCGAACTGAAAAGCGGTACTGGAACGCAGCTCGTAGGCATCGCGGCCATCAACGTTTCGACCCGTAAAGTCATTGGTGTCGTAACCGTCGCGGACGAAGTAGCTGCCGGCGAAGCGTTGTTGAATCGTATCGTTGATGGGGATGTTGATGGCGCCCCGAGCGCGTTGCGTCGCGTAGTTACCCGCCCCGATGGTGAAGTGCCCTTCAAACTCGTCCGTGGCTTTGTTGGTGATGATGTTGATAACCCCGGCTGTGGTGTTGCGGCCGTAGAGGGTTCCCTGGGGGCCTCGCAAAACCTCGATACGTTCCACATCAAAATATTCGGAACTGCGAATGGCTGGTCGATTCACATACACGCCGTTGACGTGATAGCCCAGGCCGCCTTCGGCGGTGGCCGAGATGGCGTTGTTGCCGACCCCGCGGATGGCAATCCTGATGCTGTCGGAGACCAGGTTTGGCACCGAGAACTGCAGGTCCGCGAGGTTCTCGATAACCCGGTCTTCCAGGGCGTCACCGGTAAATGCCGATAGCGACATGGACACATCCTGTAGAGACTGCTCGCGCTTTTGCGCCGTAACGATCACCTCTTCAAGCAAGCGCTTCTCGTCTTGAGCCTGGGTCGCGGGAGCAAGGCTGACGCTGGCGGAGGCCAGAGCCATGGACAGCGATAGCAAAGGAAGGCGGGGTTGTTCTGGACAAATCATGGAGACATCCTCACTTATAGGCGCAGCCAGGTCGTGAGCTGCTATTTTATAATTAGTCAGCAAAGTAGCCGTATGAATCGTCCTCGTCAAGCGTATGGGTATTTTTCACGGTCGCAACTGAGACTTTTAGTGTCATAGACCGTGGTATAGGCTTTAAATACAGCGTTTATTCTTCTAGATTCTGTTTCGATGGTGCGAAAATAAATCTGTACATTCAGTTATTAGAGAGAGCGAATGGGCCCGAATTGGCCGATACTGCGAGTTTCGTAGGGAGTGAGGTCGGATAAAAGTGAGGTTCTCCCGGATAGCTATGGCAATATCGACAACAATAAATATCAAATGGTCAGTAAATGAGACTTTCAAATAGCCAGCTATTCATACGGGGGCTTTTGCGGGCGGCTTTCGCGGCTTGCCTGGGTGGGGCATTGATGGGGTGTGAGTTTTTCGCGCCCGGTTTCGAAGAGGATTCTGAGCCGGAGATGGATGTCTCGTATCTCAATCAAAGGCTTGATACCTCCGAGGTGTCAGAGGTTTTTCACTCTCGCCGTCAAAAAGTGGGAGACCTTGATTTTCATTACGTCGAAGGCGGTGATGGTCCACCGGTGATGTTTCTTCACGGATTCCCCAGCTACTGGTTCATGTGGCATGAGCAGTTGCGGGCGCTCGTCACGAATCACCGCGTAATTGCGCCAGACTTGTTAGGTGTCAATCTCAGCGCAAAACCTGACGACTTGTCTTCGTATCACATCGAGCAGCTTGTCGCTCAGGTGCACGGTCTCATTGAGTCTTTGGTGCCTGATCAGCAGATTGTGCTTGTGGGGCACGATTGGGGTGGGGCGCTCGCCTGGGCCTATGCCCAAGCGCATCCCGAGCGATTGCGTGGTTTGGTGGTGCTCAGTGCACCGCCCCTCAACTTGTTTCTTGAGCTGCTGGCCACGGACCCCGATCAGCAGGAGGCGTCGAAATATGTCGAGCGCATTAAGAAAGCTGGGGATCGGCCATTGGGTGCGAGGGCAGCTCTTCTCATGTGGCAGCGCGCCTACGAGCCTTTGATCGAGCGGGGCAAGCTCAGCGAAGAAGAAGGGCGATACTTGCTCCAGGCGCTGAGCCAGCCCGGGGCGCTAAACGGCGCCATGCGCTGGTATCAGGCGAACGTACCCGAGCCGCAGCAGATCAAAGATCAGGATTTCTGGCCGACCCGCCTTGCGTCTACGGAGGTGCCCAGCTTGCTGCTTTGGGGGGAGGCGGATCGCACCTTTGTGCCCGCCTTTCTCGAGCGCTTACCCGCTTACGCCCCTGGGGTGCGTATTGAGCGCCTTCCGGGGGTGGGTCATTGGCCGGGATTGGAGGAGCCGGAGCGAGTCAACGAACTGTTGCGAGAGTTTCTTCAGTAGTTTGTTTGTTTCAGGGCGCCGCCTTCAACCCGGAGGTTAGCTCCAGTGATGTACGACGCCGCAGGGCTGGCGAGAAACACTACTGCCCGGGCTACTTCTTCGGGGGTGCCGTGGCGGCCCAACGCCGGGAGCATGGCGGCTCGTTTGAATAGCTCCGGGTTTTCGTTCTTAACCCAATCCCAGAATCCGCCGGGGAAGTCGATGGGGCCTGGAGATACCATATTGCTGCGTACACCGTGCTCGGCCAGGCGGTGCGCCAGTTGTGAGGCGTAGGAAATCAGCGCGGCCTTCATGGTGCCGTACTCTCGCTCCACCGGGAGAATATTGGCCATCACCGACGCTATGGTTGCTACAAACACCAGAGACCCGGCGGTGGATGATTGAAGGGTCGGCATCGAGCGCTCTGCCAGGCGCACATGCTGGAGAAAGTCGACTTCGTAGGCATCCTGCCAGCGCTGCAGTCCTCGAGACGAAATACGAGTGCTGACGTTACTGATCACAATGTCAATACCGCCCATGCGTTCTGCGGAGTCGTCAACCCATTGGTTCAGGGCGCTCTCATCCATCGCGTCGATAGCGGCGCCGTAGACCGTATAGCCTTGTCTTGACCAGGCGTTTGAGGCTTCTTCGACACCGCTTGAGCCTCGTGCGCAGAAAGAGACCACAGCTCCCTCGGCAAGTAATAGGTCGATAATAGCTTTGCCGATGCCTCGACTTCCGCCGGTCACCAGGGCGCGCTTGCCGCTGAGTTGTAGGTCCATGGGGATTCCTTCTACCGTGTTATAGATAATTTATTATATTTTTAGTCAATAAAAACGCAAGTTCCTTGCGGGCTAGCAATGGAATTGATGGTGGAATGTCCGAATGTGCAGAGAAAATAGACAAAATTGTCTGGCTGAATTACTTACATGTGGTCCAGTAAAAAGCTTAGATGCTCTCGACTAAGCTTGCTTTCCTTGCATAGGCGAGCTCGACGTCGAAGATTGGGTTTCTAGCTGCTGGACGCGAGATGGGCGCTCCGCCGTTGCTCGGGTGGGGCAACATGGAGCCCGCCCGTGACGCACCAAAGACCGAGGCCGAGACCGATTAGCGGTAGGAAAGGCTCCAAAGGCCAAAAGGGAAGCCAAAGTTCTAGGTTGGCTGACCACTGAGGAGCGAGAAGAAAACCGCTGACGGCTTCGCGCCAAAGGCCGCCGGTAGCGGAAGCGGAAAGGGCAGCTATCACAAGCAGAATCCCCAGGGCACGGAGCAGGGGACTGGTACGGGCCGCTGACGCGCCGGGAGTGCCAGCGCTGGAAGCGATACGACTGCGCCTTTTAGCCCAGGCCATGATACGGCTGGCAAAGGCCAGAAATCCCGCCCAGTAGTACACGTAATCAATGGTGTCGGGATTGCCGTAGTAGTACAGGTTCCACCAGTACACGCTGAACGGATAGGCCCATAGAAAATACACTCCGCAGCGGTGCAGTACCTTCCACTGTGCGCTACTTACAAACTGGCGGCCAAAGCGAAAGGAGGTGAACACCATGGCGGCGAGAAACAGATAGCCGCTGCTGCCTTCCAACTCATCTCGAAGATAATAGACCTCCTCGTAGTAGTAGCCTGTGTGTAGATTGGAGATGATAAAGATAAACGCCCCTTGCCAGGCCATGGCCACGGCAAATACCAGGCCAAGGTAACGGCGATTACGGAGGCACCAGCGAGATGCCTCCGATGGAAACAGCACTGGCAATGCCGATGCCGCTACCACGGCGTAGATAAATGGAACGGACCAGCGCACGGAGTACCCGATCATCTGCGACACGCCTTCGGGGCTAGCCAGGTCGTAGGCAGACGC
Source organism: Halieaceae bacterium UBA6060 (assembly GCA_002428935.1). Taxonomy (GTDB): domain Bacteria; phylum Pseudomonadota; class Gammaproteobacteria; order Pseudomonadales; family Halieaceae; genus Congregibacter. Next base: position 19,889 of record DIYG01000083.1, on the reverse strand, counting down.
CGCGTGAAACATAAAGCCGGTCATGGGTAAGACGAAGAGCCAGAACAAAGGCCAGCCGTTGAGGTAACGGTGGCGAAACGACGAAGTCTTAGGTGAAGCGCCGCTTGGACCGTTTCGGGCGCTACCTTGCTGGTTGCATTGACTCATCAATCTACTCCGTGGGGCGAGTTGCCCCGCCAATATCCGGACCTTCGCACCGCTAGTCCCAGGCTTCTTTCGACCGGGTAGGTCACGAAAGGCAGGACCTCAGGGGTCGGCTAGACTGTGCGTATCCCCCTGTAAGGTGACCTTATGGTCGGTTCAGCGCAAGCAATCCTAAGAACGATTGTCCGGGTAGTGGTTTCCCTTCTGCCCTGGGCCCTGACGCTTTATCTGCATTACTGGCTGGAACATGGGAGTGTTTGGGAAGTTGATATGCCCTTCCGTTCCGCGCTTTCCGTGCTTCTACTGGCTACGGGTATGGGCCTTTCGTTTGTGCTTCACGCCGTGCTTGTGCGTCGCGGCCTTTAGGTACATTGACGTACGGGGCTTGGTGTCGCGTAAGAGTTTAGTGCCCTAGCTGCGTTTGAACGTCAGATAGGTTTTGCGCGCCGTTTCCAGTACTTCCCAGGTGCCACGACTGTTTTCGTCGAAGTACACCGTGTCGCCTGCACGAATATCGAAAGTCTCGCCACTTTCGTGGTGAAAAAGCGCGTGGCCTTTCACGAAGGTGCTTAGCTCCGCGTCCATGATCTGACGAGTCCATTTGCCGGGGGTGCATTCCCAAATTCCGGCCTCGGACCCATCTTCATGCTCGTTGATGATCAGTCCCCGAAGCTTTGAGATCTGCTCCGACATGGGCAGTTCTACGGGCCCCCAATCGTCCAGATCAGCGGAGGGAATAGCTGCAACGGCTTTGATTTGTTTAACGGCCACGGGACGATCCTGAGTAGTTGTCGGAGAAAGGGCCCAGGGTAAAAGGTCTCGGGCTGGTATTCGCCGGCGCGTATAGGTCGCGAATCTCGGAGCAAATAATTGGAACCCTTACGCACGGCTCCCTAAGGGCTATGACGTTTTGTTTTCAAGCTTTCGTAGATAGCCCGTATCCCGCAAAAAACCGACTGAGGTAAAACGCGCGATAACGGATAACAGTAGAGCGCCCTACGTACCCACGACGCTGGCATTGAGTATTGCTGCTGCGCTGGGACCCGTGGCCAGGGAAAATGGGGGTGCAGGCCTTCGAAGAAACCATCGTCACGGCGCGTCGTCGTACCCCAGTGGCCTTGACAGCATCACCTCGTCGACGCCGTATCTCGATGAGATCCCCATTACCCGAGATGGCCAGAACTCTAAGATCAGGCTTTATGACATCGGGCGGCTTGAGGTGTACTCCGGTCCATAGCCCACGTTAAATGGTGCCGGCTCTCAGTCCGGAACCCTGAAAACTGTCACCAACAAACCCCATACGGAAGGCAGTGGCGGTTCCATCTTGGTGGAAGGAGGTCATATCGAGGAGGGTGATCCTTCCTACAACCTCGGAACAGCTTACGTCAGCCGATACATGCCAGCTCCGTGGCCCTATGGCGCCGCCACAAGGATTACCTTGAGTACAGGCCGAGTATCTTGAGCCGGTACCTATGCGCCTACCTGAGGAGCTGCGTCCACAGAGTCTGCGTTAAGCCCGCCTGTAAAGCTTCTCGAATTACTGGTGACTATCGGTGACAATCGGAGGCGCGTGTATTTGAGTGTAAGTCTTTCTGATTCGACATTTTTCTTCTAAGCTGAGCATTCGATAGTTTGTTTCGTCCCTCATTGGTCTGGTGGTATTAATGGCCTCTATCGTTAAACGGTTTCTAATTCTCTTCGTCATCATTCCCCTCGCGGCCTGCAAGATCAGGATCGTTGTACCCGATGGCACTACCGTGGTGTCTGACTCACAGGCATTTCGCTGCGATGCCGGCCAGGTTTGTGAAATCGATGTCGTGGATGTTTTCTTCGATGAAACCTTCGACGTGGAGACCGATGAGGGCCTTGAATTTATCGAGTGGCGTTGGCAGGACCGAGGTCTTTGCGGAGGCCGCGGCGAACCCTGTCGATTGACGACCACGGGCTTTGTTGGCAACGAGACGCTGATAGGGATTTTAGAATCTGATCAGTCTTTTTTCTTAGAGCCCGTCGTTTGGCCTGTGGTTGAGGGTGCGTATAGGCTTGAGTATCGCGAGATTGATGACGAACCCATCGTCCGCGATGCCAACGGAGTTGCCATCGGGTCCTGGCAAGGCGGTCCCGAAGACAATTTGTCCATGCACTTTGAGGGCTTGCCCGACACCTACACCATTTCCCTGGCCGACGACCTTTATGGCAGTGAACCCGATCCGTTTAACCTGTTTTACCGGAATCAGGAAGACTGCCAGGCTGATAGGAACCCCCTAGGAAGAGCGGATGAGCGTGGCGTAAGACCCAATCGGGCCTATCACCAGATTAACCGGCGAAGAGTTTATATTCCTGCTCCTGATAGTGTGGCGATTACGGAGCGGCCGGGGTCGGTCTTTTCCGTTGGCGGAGCCGCAGATACGCTGGCGTTCGAGGGCTCGTTTTTCCCGCTGGTGGCAAGCAACTACTTCGTAGCTTTTCCTCTGACGATCAAGGGTTTGGGAACCTATGGAGAGCTTTATTACTATTTCTTAGGGGGCGACCCGGTTCCCGCTCTGTCTCCCGTCCCCCCCGGCAGCAGCTGTAGCGCTGAATTGCGTGCGCTTTCCCTTTGAAACGGTCGTGAGTCTGGCCGAGGCAGGATAGCTCGTGGTTATGGCGTCGCTCCGAGGAACTGGCGGGCGAGGAGTTTGACCTATCATGAATACTCATACCGCGGCAGCACTGGACAAGCTTTCCCTGGGATTTAGCTATCTTATTCTTCTTGCCTCGATGGTGATGCTGGGCTGGGGGGTGCTGGGTTTTCTGGAGTTTTTCACTAGCCTGGCACCGCTGATGCCCTTGCAGAATCCAAGCTTTCCAACCGGTACACAGTGTGTGCATTGGCTTGTGATCACGGCGGCCGGTGGCACTTACCTGCTGGGTTACGGATTGCGCTGGACCTATACACCAGTGGCCATGCTGGCACTCTTTGCTTCCCTGGCTACCCTATGCGCCGTTGAGACCTTTGATTTCATGCAGAACCCAGGTCGCTATGGGGACTTCGTTCGGGAGTGTATCTACTACGTTGTAATAGCGACGTACCTGTTCCGTTCAACGAGGATGCAGGAGCGTTTCGGTTTCCCCGGGCGACCCGGCTGAGGACCTGTAATCCTCAGGGCTTAGGCTTTAGCCGTCTGCGCCTAAGGTGCCCCCATGACATACAAGTATTGGTATTCCGTGGTCTCGATGGACTCCACGGCGGCTAATCCCTGCGGGGTTTGAAGGGGCGTGTGCGCTCGCTTAATGGACTTCCGATAGTAGGTCAGGAGCGTATCGGGATGGACGACCAACTCCATTTCATGGGTAACGTTGAAGTTAAAGTCCGGCAGGGCTGTGCCCTCGTCAACGAAGTTCTCAAGGAGGGCGTTCATTGAGATATCGTCCGTCGCGGTCCGATAGTGTAAGACCACGCATGATGCATCGGCGTCGCGGTCGTCGCAGTTTACCCGCCCGGCAAATTCAAACTCGGCATAGGTTTTAATCAGTTGGTTGTTGAGCACAGCGACGGGCGCTTCGAATTCCGTTTGATACACCCCGTCATCGTCCAGTTCCGCGCCGATCCATTGCCCAACGTTCAGCATCCATTCTTCTAACAACTGCTGGTTCAAGACCTCTTCGCTCAGAGTTTGCTCCATACCGGCCATAAGCTGGTCCTTCTGTGCCTGGGGAAACTCTGGTGTTATGACTAGGGCTTCGGACATGCTGGTCAGCATCGACTCCCGGAACCTCTGCAGATCCGTAACGCCGAGAAGTTGACCCTGGGGATCGATGAGATAGGAGGGGAGAAACTCCGTGGCTTTCTCCATGTACTCTTCCAGCCACGGCGGCACGGTGTCTTCCCAGACGCCCATGTCTGCTTCGACATTGAGAAAGTCAATTTGCAGTCCCGATGGGTGAGCCTTCGTACTCATGACATAGGATAGATCGATGGTAACGCGATCCTGGGGCACGCCTGCGACGAACTTCTCGCGGCTGTTGTAGCCCGTGACCTTGGTGTAGATGCCAGGCGTCCAGCCGTAGTTGAGAACGACCGTATCTACCTCTGCGAGACAGTTCGAAGCAAAGCCAAAAACCAGCAATGTAACTAGCGAGCGCAGCACGGTGGTGTCCTCGTCAAGGGGCGGCATGGAGCCTTGGGGAATTCGAGGTGGATCAAGGGTTTCCTTCAACAAAGGAAGGATATTTTGCTGCGCTGTGAATAACAAGGGTGCCCCGTAGCAAGACCCTGGTGGAGCTTACTCGCCTAGCGAAGGTGTGTGGTTCGGGCTTTGAGTCGGTCTCCAAGACCTGGGTAGATTTCGCCCGGTCGTTTCGTGGAGGTCGCTCTCCCGACCGTTTTAGACCGCCGGATCGACGGTCCTCAAGGTCGAGTCGCGTAGAGACTCAGCGAACCCCTACGCGAGATGCTGCCGCTTACTTCAGGGCAATGCTCATGTTCGGGCCCGTATCGCTATGGGTCCAGCGCGCCGTAATGGTTTTGGTCTCCGTATAGAACTGCACACCCTGCTTGCCGTAGGCGTGAAGGTCGCCGCGGAAGGAGCCGTTCCAGCCCGTGAACGAGAAGAACGGCAGGGGTACGGGAATCGGGATGTTGATGCCAACCTGGCCCACGTCGATTTCGTGCTGAAACTTCCGCGCAGCGCCGCCAGATTGGGTGAAGATAGAAGTGCCGTTACCGACGTCCAGAGCGTTGATGGTGGCGATGGCTTCGTCCAGGGTTTCCACCTGCATGCAACAGAGCACCGGACCGAAGATTTCTTCGCGGTAGATGGCCATGTCTGGCGTCACGTCGCTGAACAGCGTCGGCCCAACCCAGTTGCCGTCGGGCAGTCCTTCGACCTGCACATCGCTACCGTCCAGATGGCAGGTCGCTCCTTCGTGTTTGCCCGCTTCGATCAGCTTGAGAACACGGTCTCGGGAGGCCTGGGAGATGATCGGGCCATAGGCGGCATCTTTGTCGTCCCAGGCCCCAGGTTGAGCCGCTTTCATGCGTTGGGCCAGGTCTTCGATCCAGTTCGCGGAATCGCCGACGAAGACCGCCACGGAAATGGCCATGCAGCGTTGGCCCGCCGCACCGGCAGAAGCGCCCACGAGCGCGTTGAGGGTGGCATCGCGATCCGCGTCGGGCATCACCACCATGTGGTTTTTTGCGCCCATCATGCATTGAGCCCGTTTGCCGGCTTTTGTTGCGGTCTCGTAAACGTGTTGACCGACGCGGGAGGAGCCGACGAAGGACACGGCTTTTACATCGTTGTGGGTGATGAGTTGATCGACGACATCGGGACCTCCGTGGACCATATTGAGTACCCCCGCGGGGGCCCCGGCTTCGATAAACAGTTCGATGAGCCGCACGGGAGTTAGAGGGTCCTGCTCCGAGGGTTTGAGGACAAAGGTATTGCCGGCGGCGATAGCCAGGGGGAACATCCACAAGGGAATCATGGCGGGGAAGTTGAAGGGCGTGATGCCCACGCAAACTCCCAAGGGTTGTTTATAGCTGTAGCTGTCCACACCTTTGGCCACGCCTTCTACGGTTTCACCCATGAGCATGCTGGGGATGTTGGCCGCCTGCTCGACGACTTCGATACCGCGCCAGACATCGCCTTTGGCGTCCTCGAATACCTTGCCCGTATCCTTGGCGAGGAGGGCGCCCAACTCGTCGTGATGTTCCTTGAGAAGGGCCTGATAACGCATCATGAGTCGGGCGCGCTCCGACACGGGCGTCTCCCGCCAGCTTTCAAAGGCCGCTTTGGCGCTGGCCACGGCACGGTCCACCTCTTCGGAGGTGGCGAAGGTCACGTTAGCGAGCAATTGTTGGGTGGCCGGGTTGGTTACGGGCAGAGACTGCTCGCCGCGGCTTTCCACGAATTCGCCGTCGATGAAAAGCGGGGCTTTGAGGAGCGTGGCGCTGGTATTCATGTCAAATCCTGTCAGGAGTTGTTCAGATAAGGTCCAATGATAGCCTGCCACGACGGATTTGGCCGTGCCTGCCTATAGGACGCAACGTGGGGCGGACCATACCGGCGTTTCTTGTGGGTCTCGATAACGCCTTTGGGGTGGTGAGCATAGGCTGATTGAGACGGGCCCGTAAGGGCTTTGAGTCGGAAGAGGTTGGGATGGAGCACAACGATGAATACACGGCGGCCATGCTCGCGGCCATGGATCTCATTTGGGGTGAGGGTTTCATGGCGCCTGGCGGAGAGGGAAACGTCGAGCAGATGGTTTCCGGTTTGGATCTGCGTGGTCGGAAGGTGCTGGATATCGGCTGTGGGCAGGGCTTACCCGCCTGCATCCTCGCCCGTAAGCACGGGGCGACCGTGGTAGGCACGGACCTAGAGGCCCATCTTGTGCAGCGAGCCCAGCTTTGGGCAGAGCAGGAAGGCCTACAGGAGCAGCTCAGCTTTCGGCAAGTGGCTCCCGGACCGCTGTCCTTCGACGACGAGAGCTTTGATCTTATCGTGATATCGGGGGCCCTGACCCAGATTGCCGACAAGCTCGCCATGCTTAGAGAGTGCTTCCGGGTGCTCAAACCGGGGGGGTCCCTGAGTTGCTATGACTGGATGAAACCAGCGGGCCCCCTCAGCGCTGCCATGCACCGCTGGTTTGCCCTGGAGGGGTTGACCTACGAGCTGCGAACACCGGAAGACCAGGCGGAACTGTTTCTTCAGGCGGGGTTTCTGGACGTTACCTGGCGCGACAAGTCTGCCTGGTATCGGCGTGAGGCAGCGCTGGAGTTCGCTCGCCTGGACGGCGAGCTACGACCTCGCCTGTTGGCGTTGCTGGGACTAGAGGAGGGCGAACAATTTATCGAATCCTGGCGGCTCCTGGCCCAGCTTTGCGAAGCCGGCGAGCTACTTCAGGTCTACACGCGAGGCAAAAAACCTGCGGCTCTTGGCCTATAGGCACGCTCGACCCTAGGCCTGGGTGTTCTAAGGTTGCATGCCCATCATCGCGAACGGAGTTCCCTGCCATGTATCGCCGACGCTCTCAGGCCATGTCCACGACGCTGACATCCGCAGCACCCACACCCACACCCAACACCCTCGTACCCACAACACATGCGCGAACCACCCTAGCTGCCCTGGCTTTCCTGGCGAGTACCGCTTTCGTAGCGAGCCCTGCCAAAGCCGATACGATCCCTGACGCCGAAAGTTGGTATCGCAGTTCCTATGCCCCCCTGTGGAATGACACACCCGCCAGCGATGTGGACAAGATCCTCGCTCATTATGCGAAGGAAATTGTCACCCATGAGGTCGATGGCACGATCAGTCGCGATGAGCAGATGGCCTGGCTGGCCGAGCCCATGAAGGAGTGGGTGGCCGAGGGCTGGCTGCGCGCGGAGCTCACCGCCCTGAGTACGCAAAACATCAATGCTTCGACCGCGACTTTTATCGCCACCTGGACCGATCACTATGACGATGGGTCTACGGAAGTATCCTGTGGCTGGTATCTTGCCGATTACCTGGAACAGGGCTGGATCATTACGGAGTATGCCGATACGGGCTGCCCCTAGGTCGGGTTCGTCAACGGCGAGCCACGCAACACAGAGGAAGCAGATGACGCGAGATCAGGATCCAGGCAAGGGCCCCAGTGTGGACCGTGTATCGACGCGGAAGCGTCGGGACAAGGCCCTGGGCATGGAAACCGCCATCAGCCGGCGGGATCTCCTTCACGATGCGGCACTCACCACCCTGGGGCTGACCGTGGGCTCGACGCTCCCCGTAGACGCTCTGGCTGCTGGCCCAGGAACCTCGGACGTATCGGTTGGCAGAGGACCGCAACCCGAGAGCTATCCGCCCACGCGCACGGGTTTGCGGGGCTCCCACCCTGGCGCCTTCGAAGTTGCCCATGGACTGGCCCGGGAAGGCAAAGCCTTTCCAGAGCCCGAGGACCTTGAGGAAAGCTACGATCTTGTGGTGGTTGGCGCCGGAATTTCGGGCCTGGCTGCGGCCCATTACTATCAGCAGCGCTTCGGCAGCGATGCCCGCATTCTCTTGCTAGAAAACCACGACGACTTTGGTGGTCACGCCCGACGCAACGAATTCCACCAGGGTGGGCCCATGGTTTTGTCCATGGGGGGTACCCACAATCTGGAATGGTGGAAGTTCAGCAAAACGGTCAAGGGTTTCCTGGGCGAGCACGGGGTCAATCTGCGGGCCATGCGTAAGAAGAAGGACTTCGCCTACGGTCGCTCAGCTCCCAATAGCCCCGCCATGTGGTTCGACAAGGACACCTATGGTGAAGACCGCCTGGTGGCGAACTGCGATCTGACCGAGCGTTTAGGCCCGGACCTCATTGACCAGTTGCCCATATCAACAGCGGGCCGAGAGACGTTCAAGGCGTTCTACGCTGGGCGGAAAAACGTCCTTGAGGGCTATGACGAAGACGAGGCCGAGGAATATCTGCGCAGTATTTCCTATCCAGAGTTCCTGCGCCGCCACGGTGGGCTCACGGAAGATGCTATCCAGCTGTTCGCCAAGCAGGAGCACGGAGGATGGGGGGTAGAAATGCGGGCCCTGTCGGCGATGGAAGCCATGGAGGATGGTGCTCCGGGTCTGCATCTGCTGGGCGGTGGCTGGGATCGCGATGGTTGGGACTATCCCGTCGCCATGTGGCCCGACGGTAACGCCAGTTTGGCGCGGCTCCAGGTCGCAAAGCTCATACAGGAGGTTGCGCCGGGCACCACGGCGGATAATGTGGCCTTGGCGGAGTTCGCCTACGATCAGCTCGATCGCCCGGAACACGCCGTGCGCTTGCGTTTGAACTCAACGGTGATTCGTACGGAAAACACCGATGATGGTGTGGCCGTGAGTTATGTGAATGACGGTCGAGTGCTGCGCGTGAAAGCCAAACACGGCATTCTGGCGTGCTACCACGTGATCATTCCGCACCTGTTCCCGGAGCTTCCCAAAGCCCAGCGGGAGGCCATGAAGTACCAGGTCAAACATCCTCTTGTGCTTACCAACGTGTTGCTTCGCAACACCGATGCCCTGGATAAGCTCGGCATCGATAACGTGCGATGCCCCGGACGGCTCCACGATTCGCTGTTCACCTTCCGCGGTATCAATACCGGCGGGTACGAGCATGATCTTGAGGACAAGGGGCCCGTATCCCTGGTGTTCTGGGGCAGCATATCGCCACCGGACAGCGCTGTGGACGTCCACAGCCAGCTCCGCGCTTCCCGGGCGCAGATGCTTGGCCTGCGCTTCGAGGACTATGAGCGCGAGGTGCGCACGGTGCTCGACGGTTTGCTAGGTCCAGCGGGCTTTGATGTGCAGCGCGATGTACTGGCGATTACGGTGAATCGCTGGCCCCATGGCTACGCCTACGAATACCTCGATTTGTGGGATGAGGATTGGCCCGATGGAGAGGCGCCCCATGAAATTGCGCGCCAGCCCTTTGGTCGTTGGGCCATTGCCAATGCCGATGCGGGAGCCAGTGCCTATACCCACGTGGCCATTGATGAGGCGTTTCGAGCCGTGCGGGAGCTACCGACGCCCGCGTGAAGGGTGGAGAATTACCGCCCGGTGACGCCGCGGCCCTCGGGTATACTTCGCCCTCTTTATCCAGGGTAGAGCACCGTGAACGCAGTAAGCCCCGCTGGTGGTGACAGCCAAAACCATCGCACAGCGCAAAGCGCCGAGGACCTTCGCCAGGAAATCCGCGCTTTGGGCGTTGCTGCCCGTTCGGCGTCCCGCGCTCTGGCCTCAAGCACCACAGAGCAGCGCAACAGTGCCCTCCTAAAGGCCGCAGAGCTTTTGGATGGTCGCAGGGCGGCTCTGGCCCAGGCCAATAGGCAGGATCTGGCTTTCGCGGCCGAGCGCGAACTGGACACCGCTCTGGTGGACCGCCTCGAACTCACACCGGCCCGCATCGATGCCATGCTCGATGGCTTGCGTCAGGTCGCGGCGCTTCCCGATCCGGTCGGTGCGATACGAGATCTGGCCACGCGGCCTTCCGGTATTCGCGTTGGCAAAATGCGAGTCCCTCTGGGCGTTATTGGCATCATCTACGAGTCTCGTCCAAATGTGACCGCCGACGCGGCGAGCCTGTGCCTTAAATCTGGGAATGCGACGATTCTTCGCGGTGGGTCCGAAGCCCTGAATTCCAACCGGGTCATCGCCGAGGCCATGACTGAGGCTATTGCCTCCGTGGGTCTTGATGGAGCCGCCGTGCAGCTTGTGCCTACCCGTGACCGGGCGGCCGTAGGTGCCTTGTTGGCTATGGATGACCTGGTCGATGTGGTGATTCCGCGGGGCGGGAAGGGACTTATCGAGCGCATTGTGAACGAGGCGCGGGTGCCAGTGATCAAGCATCTGGACGGCAATTGCCATGTGTATATCGATAAGGGTGCGGATCTCTCTATGGCCGAGAGCATTGCGCTAAACGCCAAGACCCAGCGCTACGGCACCTGTAACACGATGGAGTCGTTGTTGGTACACAGTGACGAGGCAGAGGCTATGCTGCCCCGACTTGCGGAGGCTTACGCGGAGCATCAGGTGGAGCTGCGGGCTTGTGAACGCAGCTGCGTGTTCTTGCCGGGCGCGGTGCCAGCGGCGGAGGATGACTGGTCTGCCGAGTACCTCGGTCCGATCCTCGCCATACGTGTGGTGGACAGCCTTGACCAGGCGATTGAGCACATCAATCGCTATGGGTCTGGACACACGGATGCGATCATCACCCGAGATTACCTTCGCAGTCAGCGTTTTCTTCGCGAGGTAGATTCCAGCTCTGTGATCATTAACGCCTCGACCCGATTCGCCGATGGGTTTGAGTACGGTCTGGGAGCGGAAATCGGTATCTCTACGGACAAGCTCCACGCCCGGGGCCCCGTGGGTCTGGAGGGCCTCACGACGGAGAAGTACATTGTTCTGGGTGAGGGGCAGATTCGCTGTTGAGTACCGCCGGTGCCATCGCCTTGTTTGGCGGTACCTTCAACCCTTTCCACTTTGGTCACCTGCGCACGGCCCAGGAGCTGCTGATTCAGCTACCCATCACGGAGCTGCGCTTCGTTCCGGCTCGTATCCCACCTCATCGGGCGGAGCCTCTGGTAGGGGCGGACCATCGGGCGGCCATGGTAGCTTTGGCGGTCGCCCATGAGCCCCGTTTTCGTTGCGACCGACGGGAGTTAGAGCGAATGGGGCCGTCTTATACGGTGGACACGCTGGAGTCTGTGCGCGCGGAGGTAGGTGCCGCCAGGCCCCTTGCTCTCGTCATGGGCTGTGATGCATTCCAGGGCCTGGATACCTGGCATCGCTGGGAAGAGTTGCTGGACCTCGCCCACATTATCGTGGTGGCTCGACCGGGTTGGACATGGCCCGCTGCGGACGGCGTTGCGAGGGGCGACAAGCTTGATTCCCCAGCGACGCTCCTTCGGGACCGTCGCATAGATGCTGACCAGCTTGTCCGAGCGCCGGCGGGTGGAGTCCTTAGCTGTGGCCTCACGCCCCAGGACATTTCATCCACGGTGATCCGGGCCCTGCTACAATCGTCGGATAGCACCGACGGCCTTGTGCCATCGGCGGTGCAAGACTACATCCGGGCTCACGGTCTCTACGGATCAGAACCCTAAGCCCAGCTATTGCGCAGGAGTACGCAGGCCATTACGTCCGACGACCAGCAGACACCCTTGTCCCCCGACGCTCTGACCGAGTTGGTTACCCACGCTCTTGAGGACCTCAAGGGGATAAACCTGGTCAGTCTGGATGTGCGTGCCCTGAGCAACGTGATGGACTACCTCGTGATCTGTAGCGGGACCTCGAATCGTCACGTTAAATCCCTCGCCGACAACGTTACCCAAAAAGCCAAGGCCGCTGGCCACCGTCCTCTGGGAGTAGAGGGAGAAGATGCCGGTGAGTGGGTATTGGTGGACCTCGGCGATGTGGTGGTCCATGTCATGCTCCCCGCCACGCGAGACTTTTACGACCTGGAGCGCTTTTGGTCTACCCCGCCGGTGGACGAATCTGCAGAGGTCCTGTCGGAGGAGATCCTCGAAGGCGACGACGCCACGCCCTCCCGCTCCTGATGCGCATTACCGTTCACTCGGTGGCCGGCAAGATGCCGCGCTGGGTCGATGAAGGGGTCGCGGAATACAGCAAACGATTGCCGCGAGAGCTTCGTTTGGAGTGGCGCACGGTGCCCCTGGCTCGACGCTCCAGCCGCACCGATGCCGCCTCCCTGCGACAGAGCGAGGGTGAAGCGCTGCTCAAAGGGCTACATCGCGACGACCTGTGTATCGCCCTGGACCTTTCGGGAAAACTCTGGAGCACGGAAGATCTCGCCCGACAGCTCGATGGCTGGATGATGCAGGGGCAGGGGGTACAGCTTTTGGTTGGTGGCCCCGATGGCCTGTCCTCCGATTGCCTGGCGGCGGCCTCCCAGCGTTGGTCCCTGGGGCCCCTGACTCTGCCCCACCCCCTGGTTCGTATCGTTTTGGCCGAGCAGTTGTATCGGGCTTGGACAATTACGATCGGCCACCCGTATCATCGCGCCTGACGGATTCCAGGCAGGCAAATACCGTTCATGGCGTCGCGCATTGCGCTCAAGGACACGCAACGGGAGCAGAGAATTTTTGCTGCCCGAACTTTCTCCGCCCTGCTGATAGTTCTGGCGTTACTGGCGATTCTCCTGTCTCGCTATTACACCCTGCAGATCGACGATTACGAGACGTACAGCACGGCTTCCGAGCGCAACCGCGTTCAGCTACAACCCCTACCGCCCAAGCGCGGACTGATCTTTGATCGCAACGGTGTTTTGCTGGCGGACAATCGACCCAGCTACACCCTGTCTTTGATCCTTGAGCGGGTCGATAACCTTGATGAAACCCTGGTCGCGCTCACGGAACTCGTGGAAATTACCGACAACGACCTGGATCGCTTTCGCAACCGGGTACGACAGCGTCGGCCCTACGAACACGTGCCCCTACGCTTTCGCCTGGACGACGATGAGCAGGCCCGTATCGCCGTAAACCGCCACCGCTTGCCCGGCGTGACCATCGACGCCCAGTTACAGCGTCACTACCCGTATGGCCCCTTGTTTGCCCACGCCCTTGGTTACGTCGGTCGTATCAATAGCGAGGAGTTGGCGAGCATCGACGAGGCGGAGTATCGAGGCACCTTCCATATCGGCAAGATCGGTATCGAACGCCGTTACGAGGCCGATTTACACGGCCGCGTGGGTTATCAGACCGTGGAGACCAATGCGCACGGCCGCGTGCTGCGGGTTTTGGAGCGCTTCGACCCGCGCCCGGGTAAGGACCTGATTCTACATCTGGATTACGAGTTACAACGGGTAGCCCACAACGCCCTTGCGGGCCGGCGCGGCGCGGTGGTGGCCATTGATCCCCTCACCGGCGGCATCCTGGCCCTGGTCAGCACACCATCCTTTGACAGTAACCTGTTTGTGAATGGCATCAGCACTCGCGATTATTCGGCCTTGCGCGATTCCCCCGATGTCCCCCTCTTCAATCGCACGGTTCAGGGCCAGTATCCCCCAGGCTCCACCGTTAAACCGATTATCGCCATGGCGGGCTTGGAGGCGGGTCTCATTGATCCGGAGTTTACGGTCCCTGACCCGGGCTGGTACCGCCTGCCCGGCGATCGCCGACGCTATCGGGACTGGATTCTGCGTATCCGCGGCACGGGCCACGCTCCCGAAGTCGATTTAAAAATGGCCATTGCCGAATCCTGTGATGTGTACTTCTACGATCTAGCCCGACGGCTCACCGTCGATGGCATGCACGATTACCTGGAACCCTACGGCCTGGGCGCACGGACCGGGATTGATACCACTGCCGAGCGTCCCGGAGTGTTGCCCTCCACCCGTTGGAAGCGGCTCGCCCTGAATCAGCCGTGGTACCCCGGGGAAACCCTTAGCGTGGGTATCGGTCAGGGGTATATGCTTGCTACGCCCTTGCAACTGGCGGTTGCCACATCGGTGCTGGCAACCCGGGGTGAACGACGCGAACCCCGGTTGGCCCAATGGCTGGGGGACGATCCCGTAGAGGCGACGCTCCAGGACCCCCTCTATGCCGATGGCGCCAACTGGGATTCGGTAATCGAGGCCATGCGCGAGGTCGTACATGGCGAGCGCGGCACGGCGAAAGCCATCTCGAGAAACATGGACTACGAGATGGCGGGCAAAACCGGTACCGCCCAGGTTATCGGTATCGCCCAGGACGCGGTCTATGACGAAGACGCGATCGATGAGCGGCACCGCAACCACGGCCTGTTTATCGCCTTTGCCCCGCTGGATGCACCCACCATCGCCGTGGCGGTGATCGTGGAAAACGGTGGCGGCAGCAGCGCTGCTTACCCCGTGGCCCGAACCGTCATAGATGCGTGGCTCGCGGGGGAGACCGGCTAATGGCCGAATATGTTCGCCAGATGCCCGATGCGATTGGCCCCCTTACGCGCCCCCCGGGTTTGGCTAGGCAACTGCACATCGATTTACCCCTGCTGGTCTTGCTCCTGGGGCTCACGGCCTACGGGCTTTTGGTGCTTTACAGCGCGTCCGGTCAAAGCATGGATGCCGTGGTCCGCCAGGGCCGTTATTTCGTGCTCGCCTACGTGGTGATGTTCGTCCTGGCGCAATTCAGCCCGGTCCGTTTGTCCCGGTGGTCGCCCTGGGGCTATCTCCTGGGCGTGACGATGCTCTTGGGGGTCGCCTTCTTCGGCGTGGGAGCAAAAGGCGCCCAGCGATGGTTGGATCTGGGGCTGTTTCGATTCCAACCTTCGGAAATCATGAAACTCGCGGTGCCCATGACCGTGGCGTGGTATCTGGGGAACCGGATCCTACCGCCGTCGCCGAAATACATCGCCGCTTGTCTCCTGATGATCGCTGTACCCTGCGGTTTGATCATCCGTCAGCCGGATCTGGGGACCTCGCTGCTCATCGCGGCTTCGGGCTTGTTTGGTGTCTTTATGGCCGGTATCGGCTGGCGCTTTATCTTTGGTTCGGCCCTGGTGGCGGTGCTGTCGGCGTGGCCGGCGTGGATGTTTGTACTCCAGGATTATCAGAAACAACGGATACTGACGCTATTGAACCCCGAGTCTGACAAGCTGGGGGCGGGCTGGAACATCATCCAGTCCAAGACCGCCATTGGGTCCGGTGGTTGGACCGGTAAGGGCTGGGGTCAGGGTACCCAATCGCAATTGGATTTCCTGCCCGAAAGCCATACGGATTTTATTATCGCGGTCCTTGCCGAAGAGTTTGGACTGCGAGGCGTTCTCGGTCTCCTGTTCCTGTATCTGCTCATTCTCCTTCGTGCTTTCTGGATCGGTATGCAGGCCCAGAGCAGCTACGGTCGCATCCTGTGTGGCAGCATCACGCTGACTTTCTTCGTCTACATCTTTGTTAACATGGGTATGGTGGCGGGTCTGCTTCCCGTGGTGGGGGTGCCCTTACCCCTGGTCAGTGCGGGCGGGACATCTGTGGTAACGCTCATGGCTGGCTTCGGCTTGCTAATGGCGGTCAGCACGGAAAAACGAGTCGTCGGCCAGTGAGAGCCGTCGAGATAAATTCAGCGAGTGTTTCCTTGAAAATACATCCCATCTACTCCTTCTCCGCTCCACGGATTGCCATTTTTCTAGCTTTTTTTGCTTTGGCCACTCCTTCCCTGAGTATGGCCAACTACGCGGAGCATCCCTCCGCGGAGGCGTTTATAGGGACCATGGTTGAGGAGCACGGCTTTAGCGCTGAGGAAGTCGCGGCGGTGCTGGCCGGGGCGGAGCGGCAGCAGTCGATTCTCGATGCTATTGCCAGGCCGGCGGAAAAGTCCAAGCCCTGGTACGAGTACCGGCAGATCTTTCTCACGGAGCGCCGGGAGCGCGAGGGAGCGGAGTTTTTTCAACAGCATCGTGCGACCTTGGCACGAGCTCAGGCCGAGACCGGGGTGCCGGCGGAAATCATTGTTGCCATCATCGGTGTGGAAACCTACTACGGTCGCATCGCCGGTAGCTACCGGGTTATCGACGCGCTTACCACCCTGGCCTTCGATTACCCCAAGCGTTCGCCGTTTTTTACCGATGAGTTGGTGAACTTCCTGGTCCTGACGCGGGAGCAGGGCATGGATCCCTTGGTCCTCAAGGGCTCCTACGCCGGTGCCATGGGCTACGGCCAGTTCATGCCCAGTAGCTACCGCGCCTACGCCGTCGATTTTGACAACGACGGCATCGCGGATATCTGGAACAACCCAGTAGACGCCATCGGCAGCGTCGCCAACTACCTCGCTCAGCGGGGCTGGCGAGGCGGCGAGCCTATCGTGAGCGCGGCGTCGGCCAGCGATAGCGCGGACCCTGAACTGTTTGATGGAAAACTAAAACCCCGGCTCAGCGTCGCAGAGATTGCCGCCGCAGGCGTCACGGCGACGGACAGCCTGGATCCCGAGGCGCTGGCCATTGCCCTGCGCTTCGATCTCGAAGACGGTTACGAATACTGGCTGGGGCTCCATAACTTCTACGTCATCACCCGCTACAACATCAGCTCCATGTACGCCATGAGTGTGTTCCAGCTCAGTCAGCGTATCGCTGCGGGCGTGGGGGGCTGATGGTCGATCTCGCTTTGCGAGGTGTTGAGAGCCTGCGATCTGCGGTGACCCGGTTCCGCTGCGGATTGTTGCTGGCGCTGTCAGTGACCCTGGTGGCCTGCTCCGGCTCCGATCCCAAGGTAGCCTGGGAGGGGGACGGCGCACCGATTGGCAATCTCGCTCCGGAAGATGTCGCCGATGCGGTGCCTCGACCCGATCCGATCCTGCGGGCGGGGAATACTTCCCCCTACAGCATTGATAGCGTTGAGTACCACGTTATGGCTACCGCCGAGGGCTATGAAGAAACGGGTATCGCCAGTTGGTACGGCACCAAGTTCCACGGCAATAAAACGGCCAACGGTGAAATCTATGATCTGTATCTGGCCAGCGCTGCCCATCGAAGTCTGCCCATTCCGAGCTATGTGCGCGTGACCAACTTGGATAATGGTCGTGAGGTCGTGGTACGGGTGAATGATCGCGGACCTTTCCATGCGGAACGGCTTATCGACCTAAGCTACGGCGCTGCAGTGAAACTCGGCTTTGTGGAAGACGGCACGGCGGAAGTTCGCGTGGAAGCCATTGCCATGGCCGGGGTCGATGATCGACGAGGCAACGCGGAGGGCGAGTATCGGTACTTGCAGTTGGGTGCCTTTGCCGACGCCACAGCCGCAGCGAGCCTCCGTGACGCCGTCGCGGCACTGGTCGCGGTGCCGGTTACCATATCACCGGTGGACGTGGGTGGAGCGCGTCTGAACCGCGTGCGAGTGGGGCCGGTTGCCGACGGGAACGAACTGCGTCAGTTGCGGGAATTGCTCATGACCCGCGGTTATTCGCCAGGACTGGCCCTGCCCTGAGCCTGCGTCTCGAGCTTCCTGTGTTAAGCGCTGTTCGTCGGTCCTCGCCATGCGGTACTATGCCGCGCAAGGCCTGACGGCTATGTCGGCCCGGAATTCAGCCCCTACTTATCTGACCTTTATGACGCTATCCGTCCGTAAACCTTCCCGCATAAGCTCTTCTGCGCCTACCGTTGCTGTCCGTCAGCCCGCGATGACCTTGGCCAGCAAGGCGTGTCGCCTGCTGTGGTGTGCGGTTCTTGTCGTTTTGCCCAGTGCTGTTAACGCCCAGGGGATTGTCCCGGCGCCGCCCGAGGTGGGCGCGCGCGCATACCTGCTTGTAGACGCTAAAAGTGGTGCCGTACTCGCGGAGTCCAACGCCGACGAGCAGCTACCTCCAGCCAGCCTGACTAAGATGATGACCGCCTACGTATTGGCGACGGAGATTCAAGCGGGACGAGTTAGCCGCGAGGATCCGGTGGCTGTCAGCCGCAACGCCTGGTCGCAAAATCCGGTCTTTAACGGCTCTTCGCTGATGTGGATCGAGCCCCGCAAGCCCGTCACCATTGGTCAGCTAGAGCGCGGTGTGGTGATTTCCTCGGGGAACGATGCCACCGTCGCTATCGCCGAGCATATCGCCGGTAGCGAGGCCGCCTTTGCAGATCTCATGAACAAGCACGCCGTGGAGCTGGGCATGCACGGCTCCTACTTCATCAATTCCCACGGTTTGCCCCATCCGCAGCATCTGACTACTGCACGGGATCTGGCCAGCCTGGCCAAGGCCATCATCACGGGGTTCCCGGAGCACTACAAAATCTACAGTGAGCGTGAGTTCACCTACAACGATATCCGTCAGTACAACCGCAACGCGCTCCTGGGCGAGGACCCGTCCGTTGATGGTTTGAAGACCGGCTATACGAGCGAAGCGGGTTATGGGCTGGTCGCCTCCGCCGAACGCAACGGCATGCGCCTGATTTCTGTGGTCATGGGGACCAGCAGCCCCAATGCGCGTAAACGCGAGACGCGGAGCCTGTTGAACTACGGTTTCCGTTTTTACGAGACCGACGTCATGGTCCCTGCCCGCGAAGAGCTGGAAAAACCGCGGGTATGGAAAGGCCAGATGGACTACGTGGCGGTTGGCCTGGCCGAAGACATCGTGCTGACCCTGCCGCGAGGCAAACGCCGGGAGCTGAATCGCGAACTGGTGTTGCAAGACCCCATAGTGGCCCCTCTGGCCGTGGGGGATCCGGTTGGTGAATTGACCCTGACCTTGGACGGAGAAGTCATCGAGCAGGTATCCCTGGTGGCCCTCGAACCCGTGGAGCCCGCGGGCTTCTTTGCCCGGCTGTGGGATATGGTCCTCATGTGGCTGGCAAAGCTTTTCGGTGGCTGAGCTAATCGGCGCGGGCTTTGGAGGCGATGAGGAACCTCCAAAGATTGAATTCCCCTGCGATTACCCGGTGAAGATTCTCGGTAGAAACGTAGAGAATTTTCGTGCCCTGATGACTGAGGTCATCGAGCGACACGCGCCGGGCTTTGATCAGGACACCATCAGTCTTCGGGATAGCCGCAAAGGCACCTTTGTATCCCTGACCGTTACCATTGTCGCCACCGGCCCCGAGCAACTGGAGGCCCTACACCAGGATCTTCGAGCCACGGGGCTGGTACAGATGGTGCTGTGACCGCGGTTCTCGCTCCCCCCCTTGTGCGTCGGCTGGGTTCCCAGGAGTATGCTCCGACCCTAGAAGCCATGCAGGCGTTTACCGCCGAGCGAACCGCCGATTCCACCGATGAGCTCTGGCTTTTGGAACACCCCCGAGTGTTTACCCAGGGCCTGGCCGGCAAGGCGGAACACGTATTGGCGCCGGGGGATATCCCGGTGGTGCAGGTGGATCGCGGTGGACAGGTGACCTACCACGGACCGGGGCAATGGGTGGTTTATCTCCTCGTAGACCTACGCCGCCGAGCCATGGGCGTGCGGGCTCTGGTGGATCTTATCGAGCACGCACTGGTGGCTACTCTGGCGAGCTATGACATTGCCGCCGCCGCAGATCCCAAGGCTCCGGGTGTGTATGTGGCCGGCAGCAAGATCGCCTCCCTGGGTTTGCGGGTGCGGCGGGGCTGTAGCTACCACGGCCTGGCCCTCAACGTAGCCATGGACCTGGAACCCTTCTCGCGCATCAATCCCTGCGGCTACGAGGGTCTGAAGGTAACGTCTATGGTTGAGCTTTTGGGTGATACCTGTCCGACCATGGATGCGGTGGCGGATCGCTTGCTGTCTGAGTTGCTTCTGCGGTTTGAGTGAGCACGTCTTGAGCAGTAATGCTGTTTACGGGCTCTCAGTGGGTAGAGGTCTGGAA
>DIYG01000012.1 GCA_002428935.1 Halieaceae bacterium UBA6060 | reverse complement strand
GGCAACAAGCCCGCCGATGACTCCATCCTTTACAGTGATAAACGCTGTAGTCACGAGATCGGCTATGTCACATCCGGCATGTGGTCTCCCGCCGTGAAGGCCAATATCGCCCTGGCTATGGTGGATACCAACGCGCTTGGCGGAGATATCTGGGCCGAGATCTACTACCAGCGGGAGCTGCGCCACCACCATAAGGTTGCGCGTTGTGAAATCCGCGACAAGCCTTTTTGGGCACCGGCCCGGGCTCGACAGACACCTCCCGGGGAGTATTAACTCCGTTTAGGCCGAGGCTGCCTCGTCGGCCTCGATTTCCTTGCGCCATTCGGAGAGGTTCATACCAATGGCCATGAAGCCGAGGATCCACAGCGCCTCATCCCAGGCAAACACATAGTGGCCTCGGTACGCCCAGTAGGCGGCGATTAACCACAGCACGCCGTAGAGCACTGCATTGAGAGTTTGTGCAGAGCGAAGCGCAGGCCCGGTAGTGATGCCCTTCTCCTGGAGGTGGACCATGATTTCGATCATCGCGAGGATGAACAGCCAGAGTACTACTTCGGCAAAATCCGCCCAGGCGAGTTCCCATTCCACCCGCATGCCCGCTTCGTCCGTGACCAACTGCTGCTGATCAAACAAAAACAGCGTTCCCGCCGCGTCTATCGCTGCGCAGGTCTCGCCGTCGATTTCCTGATACTGGAGATTTCTGGCAAAGCTCAGATCTCGATCCACCAGTTCGCAGGGGCTGGTCTCGACCAGCTCCGTTGCCTTTCCCAACTCCAGCAGATAATTGCCAAAGGCCACCACCGTGTGGGCGATAAACAAGATACATAGCACGCGGAGCGCCTGCATAACTCGCACCCGGGTGGTTGTGAAGGCCTCATCGGACAACAAATAGGTCTCCAGCTCAAAAAGCAGTAGGAGCAGGAACCAGGCCGCCTCATCCATAGTTGTCGCGAAGGCGGCAGTCCAGTCATGCCACTTCCATCCGGCATGCACCGTGTGGCCAGCCACGGTGATGTCATTGATGACGTAGTGAACGAAGTTCACTAGAAGTAAGGTGTAGACGACGATCTTGATGATCTGTCGCGGATTCATGGCGAAGAAACGTCCGCCCGGGCTATCCGGTGACGATGCCTCGCGGCTCAGATCCTGAGTGGTAGCCAAAAATGGCACCTCGCTGCGTAAACCTTCAAGAATAGAGTTTTTATCACTGATCTAGCCTTACACCATAGCGCCCGCTTCAACACTGCCTCATCGCTGCCTATACGCCTGAAAAATATGCATTTTTTGGCGCTCGGTGAAGCCCTAGGGCGTCGATCCGCGTGCTTAATAACGAGATACCCTCCTCTTTTGGGGTGTTGACCACAGTCAATCCGAAAACCCACAGTCGGCGTAGGACTTTTTAAAGCAACAAATAAGACAGGGCCTGGACAGCTTTTGAGGCTATCTCTGGGACTCGAAGACGTACATTAAGAACGAGGAGGGACCCGTGGGTTCACCACAGGAATTTGTACAGAGTTACATGGATGCCTGGAACAATCACGACGCGCCGGCGGTCGCTGGCCATTTTTGCTCCGATGGACGTTACGTCGACGTTCCCAGCCAGCAACACCTTACCGGCGAGACCCTCATCGACCATCTCATCGATTATTTCAGCAATGACCACTATCGCTACGAAGTCATTGGTGACGTGCTGTCCAACGGGAGAACCATAGCCTTCCAATACCGCGTCGTTCCTCTGGATCCATCCTCCGGCGCCCAGGGCTGGAGCGGTGCCGAGTTCATCGAGCTGGAAGGCGAAGTCGCCCAGGAAATCAGCGACTACTATCGGGTACCGGGCAGCGAATCCCGCCGCGGCGGCCTGACACCCGGTGGGCGACGCTACGCGAAATCTGGCCTTAGCGAAGATGCCATGACGAAACTTCTCGGCGCCCTCAAAGTGGCCATGGAAGAGGAAAAGGTGTTTCTCGATCCCGAGCTGTCTTTACCCAGCCTGGCTGAGGAGTTGAATTGTTCCGTCAACCATCTGTCCCAGGCCATCAACGCCGGTCACAACCTCAGTTTCTTTGACTACATCAACCAGTTCCGGGTAGCCGAAGCCGCCCGTATGCTGCGGCAGAAAGACTGCCAGTTCCCGGCAATCCTCGATGTGGCCCTATCCGTGGGCTTCAACTCCACGTCTACGTTTTACACCGCCTTTAAGAAAGCCACGGGACAAACTCCGGCCAAGTACCGACGCACTCAGCCCCCCATGTAAGCGGCGAACGGTCCAGTCTTGCGACTCGAAGCTGCCTTATCGGTGAAGTTGATTCGCCCAGCTTTTCTGTAAGACCTGACGCTCTAAAGCGCTCGCAGGTACCACTCGTAGTCCAGGTCCGGTACTCGTCCGTGGTAGTCGTCGCTTTCTCCCTGACGAATCGCCGCAAACGAGTCCACAAACAGCTGACCGAGATAATCGGGCAGGATGTCGCCGGTGCGAAACATGGTGATGGCCTGATCCAATCGCGTGGGCAAAGTCGTGGCGTCCTCTGACAGATCCGCTTCCCGAGGAACCGGCTCTCCTGGGTCCTTTCGTCTCTGTATACCCGCGTGGATTCCCGCCAGGACCGCAGCGAGCACCAGATGGGGGTTCGCATCGGCGCCGGCAATGCGATGCTCGATGCGTCGGTTGCTCTCCGATGACCGGGGAATGCGCAACGCTACCTCGCGATGGTCATAGCCCCAGCTCGCGCCCGAGGGGGCGAACGCCCCCGCCTTGAATCGCCGATAGGAGTTGGGATTGGGCGCAAAGATAGCCATGCCCTGATCGATGGTATCGCCCAAACCCGCCACCGCATGGCGCAGCGTTGGCATGAGACGCGGCGGATCCATGGGCTCCGCGTCGGCAAACACATTATCTCCCTGCCCGTTGTAGAC
This sequence comes from Halieaceae bacterium UBA6060, assembly GCA_002428935.1. GTDB lineage: Bacteria > Pseudomonadota > Gammaproteobacteria > Pseudomonadales > Halieaceae > Congregibacter. The sequence continues at coordinate 31,827 of DIYG01000012.1, read as the reverse complement.
ACTGGCGTGAATATGCATACCGCTGCCGGCCAATTCGGCAAAGGGCTTGGCCATAAAAGTAGCGCCCAAACCATGGCGTCGCGCAACCCCTTTAACTATCCGGCGCAGAAGAAGCGCGTGATCGCCCGCCAATACCGCATCGTTCTGATGGTGGGTGTTGATCTCCCACTGCCCTGCGGAAAACTCGCTGTGAATGGCCGTGAGAGGCACACTCTGAATTTCGCAGGCCAGACGCACGTCGTTGAGGAAAGCATCGCAGTCAAAGAGATCGTCGGGCATGCAGTACTGAATGCCGTCCTGACGCAGGTTGGTGCCCGGCACCCGACCCAGCAGCGGTCTGGGCCGCGCCTCGTCCCCGGCCTCGAGGAGATAGAACTCCAGTTCCGTCACCACCGTGGGCGCCAGGTCGTCCTTGGCATAACGATCCAGGACTCGCAGCAACGGACTCCGCGGATCCAACCACTCTACGTGATCTTCGCTCCGAGCGTAGCTTGTGAGTACCTGAGCGATGGGCGTCTCATACCACGGAACGCGAGCCAGGGTTCCGGCGAGAGGCCGCAAAATCTGGTCCGGATCACCGCCGATTTCACTCTGGGACACGCCATCGTACATATCCCCGCGGATGCCCAGGAGCGGCACCGTCCGCGGCACCGAAAAGCCCCCGTCGAAGAGCGCGCCAAACTCCGCTCGCTGAATCCGTTTACAGCGCAGAAGTCCATGCATATCCGGCATGAGGACTTCCAATAGCTGGATATCGGGGTTTTCGCCGAGGAACGCCTTGAGTTCCTCCCGGTGAGCAAAGTCCATAAAAATCCTAGTCATACGAGGACAATTTCCAGGCTAGGAACGACCCGCATTTGCGTCTACCTGCCGTATAGGGGTGTAGTCACAACGCCGTCGCCATCCGCTATCCTGCGCGCCAATCGCCATGAACGTGCCGCGACAAGCACAGTCTACAGGAGGAATCTCGCATGTTTGGTCTACGTAAGCTCGAAGAAAGCACCGAGCACACCGGGTCCTACTACGCGGCATCAGCCAACTGGGCTACGGACTATCCCCGCCTGGAGGTCGATCTCAATTGCGACGTGGTCGTTGTCGGCGGCGGCTTTAGCGGCGTCAACACAGCCCTGGAATTGGCCGAGCGCGGCTTCGATGTGATTCTTCTGGAAGCCAATCGGATCAGCTGGGGAGCAACGGGCCGCAACGGCGGCCAGATCATTGGCGGGATTGGCCACGACCCCGAACGCTTCATCAAGAAAATCGGAGAAGCCGGAGTCAATGCCATCTATCAAATGGGCGTCGAGGCCCGAGACATCATCCGCGAGCGGGTAGCCACCTACGGCATTGATTGCGACCTGAAGTGGGGTTACTGCGATGTAGCTCTCAAGCCCCGACACATGAAGCAATTTGCTGAGTGGCAGGAGTTCGAGAAAAGCATTGGCAACCCTCACACCTACACCTTGCTGGATCGAGATGAGCTGAGAGAGTACGTGCGCTCCGACCGCTACCTGGGGGGGCTGTACAACAACGCCAACGGCCACATCCAACCGTTGAACCTCTGTATCGGTGAGGCCAAAGCCATTGAATCCCTGGGTGGAAAAATCTTTGAACAGTCACGGGTTATCAACCTGGAACATGGCGATCGCGCGAAGGTTCGCACGGAGCATGGCTGCGTTAGCGCGAAACAGGTGGTCTTCGCAGGCAATGCCTACCTGGGCGGCCTTATCCCCAAACTGGCCAGCCGTGTATTGCCCTCCTCCAGCTCTGTGATCGCCACGGAACCTCTACCCGAGGAACTCGCCCAGGAGCTTGTTCCCGGTGACGTGGCAGTCTGTGACCCGCGTACGGCCCTGGACTACTTCCGTCTCTCCGCAGACAAGCGCATGCTCTTTGGTGGCCTGTCCAACTACACGGGGATGGAACCGAAAAACCTGGAAACCGTAATGCGACGCAAAATGGCGGCTGTTTTTCCCCAGCTCGCCGACGTGCGCATTGAGTACGCCTGGAGCGGCTGGCTCGGCATCGGCCTAAACCGCATGCCTCAGCTCGGTCGGCTGGCAGATAACGTTGCCTATATCCAGGCCTATTCCGGACATGGCGTGGCACCGACCCATATGATGGCCCGTATCACCGCCGAGATGATCGCCAGGGAATCGAAACGCTTCGACATCATGGCCGCGATTAATCACTGGCCTTTCCCCGGTGGTAAGTTGTTACGGCGTCCGGCGCTGGCGATTGGGATGGCGTACTACAAGGCTCTCGACGCGCTTTAACTAGCTTTCACCAAGGGTGATTGCCTTCGATTCGATGCGCTCTGTTTCGATGCGCTCTATATCGATGCTTACTGTTCCGGCGCGGCCGCCGGTATTCCTTTGCGCTGCTCGCGCAGCTCCAGGGGCGCCTATGCTCTGCTAACCGCGCTCGACGGACGCGCAAAGGAACACCGACGACCACGCCTCTGCTGTGCCGAGTTCCAGGGCGGACTTCGTTGGAGGATACGTGGCTGGGTGGCGCGGTCTACCTCGAGCGTCCGTCGAGCGGTTAGAAAAATGCGTTAACGTCGATGGAGATGCGCGAGCAGCTCGAGGTAGATCGGGTCGCTCGACCAGGCGCCCCTACGGAGTACCTAAAACCTAGATGCATTCGTCACCCGCGCAAAAGAACATCGACGACCACACCTCTGCTGTACCGGATCCCAGGGCGGGCTTCGCTGGAGGATACGTGGCTGAGTGGCGCGGTCTACCTCGAGCGTCCGTCGAGCGCGTAGAAAAGAGCGTTAACGTCGATGGAGATGCGCGAGCAGCTCGAGGTAGATCGGGTTGCTCGGCCAAGCGCCTCTACGGAGTAACTAAAACCTGAACGCATTCGTCACCCGCGCAAAAGAACATCGACGACCGCGCCTCTGCTGTGCCAGTTTCCAGGGCGGACCTCGTTAGAGGATACGTGGCTGAGTGACGTGGTCTACCTCGAGCGTCCGTCGAACGCGTTGAAAAGTGCGTTAACGTCGATGGAGATGCGCGAGCAGCTCGAGGTAGATCGGGTCGCTCGGCCAGGCGCCCCTACGGAGCGCACAAAAAAGGCGATGCCAGACTCTCGACATCACCTTGCACTGACCGGTAATGAACTATGCCGGCAGGATCATCATATAAACCTTACGGACCTTCTCGATAACCTCCGCCGTGCCTTTCCAGCCCCGGGGAAACACCCAGCTATCACCCGCCTTTACTTCCGTAACCACCCCAGCCTCGGAAGTGAACTTCCAGTGCCCTTCCAACAGGTGACAAAACTCCGTGAGATCCAGATCGAGTTCCAGGGTTCCGGGGTCACACTCCCAGGTCCCGGTGATCATGTTGCCCTGGCTATAAAAGCCCTTATCCGTCTGCGCGGGCAAAGGGCCGACGGGCTCGCCAAAGGACTCGCAGGGCTCCAGATCGGTAAGGGACGCACATTGGTGCTGGACACTGATTTCCGGCATAGCTTCACTCCTAGTACTGTGTAGTGTTGGTAAACGCGTTTGGCGACACGGGAGTCATAAGAACCCCGCTTCGCTTCAGGTAAACGGCTATGGTGCAGCAACGTGACCACGAGGAGCTTCCTAGCCCTCCCGCTCGGAGGCTGGGGCGGAGCGGGCTTTCTACACTGGCACGGCAATAGAAACTGGGCAAAGCTATGAGCGAGCACACATCTTCCGATGTCATCGTTATCGGTGCCGGCCACAACGGTTTGGTGTGCGCCGCCTACCTCGCCAAGGCTGGCCTCTCTGTGCGAGTTCTCGAAGCTCGGGACCGTATCGGCGGAGCGGCCCTCACCGAAGAGTTTCACCCGGGATTTCGTAATTCGGTGTACTCCTATTCCGTGAGTCTTCTCCACCCCAAGGTCATCGCCGATCTGCGTCTGGAAGAAAACGGCCTGGAAATCCTCGAACGCCCCGCTGGATCGCTGAGCCTTTTGGAAGACGGACATATGCAGCTCACCCGCGATGGAGAGCAGACGCGGAGAGAAATTGCCCGCTTCTCACAACGGGACGCCCAGCGCATTGACGCTTTTGAAGACGAAATCGCCGTTGTCGCCCAGGCGCTTCGCAGTTTGGCGACCCAGGCACCACCTAACTTTGGCGGCGGCTGGCGAGACGTGCTGTCCTTGCTGAAAAGCGGCAATCAGCTGCGCAAACTCGATAGCAAGCATCAGATTGTTCTCACAGAACTTATGACCCGATCCCTCGGGGACCAACTGGACTCCTGGTTTGAAGGCGAACCTCTGAAAGGACTTCTGGGCTTTGAAGGTGTAATCGGCAACTTCGCCGACCCCTATCAGGCGGGCACCGCTTACGTGCTTTTGCATCACGCCTTCGGCGAAGTAAAGGGCCGTGCCGGAGCCTGGGGTATCGCCAAAGGCGGCATGGGCGCCATTTCCGATTCCATCGCGACGGTAGCGCGACAGTACGGCGTGCAGATCGAGACCGAAGCTCCCGTGGCAAGCATCATTACCGAGAACAACATCGCCCGCGGTGTGGTAACGGAGGATGGCCGCGAGTTTCACGCCCGCACCATCGCCGCCAATCTTCATCCTCAGCTATTGCTGACCAAGCTCCTTGATCGCGATGTCCTGAGTGATGACCAGCAGCGCCGTATCGACGCCTATCGCAGCCACTCGGCAACCTTCCGTATGAATGTGGCCTTGGCTGAGTTGCCCCGCTTCACCAGTCTCCCCGAAGACGAAGACTTTCATTTCAAGGGAGCCATCGAACTCTGCCCATCTCTCGGGTATATGCAAAACGCCTATCGCGAAGCCCGGGACCAGGGTTGGACCCGACAACCCATCGTGTCCATGCAGGTGCCCAGCACCCAGGATGACACCCTGGCACCACCCGGCGGCCATGTCGCGAGCCTGTTTTGCCAACACTTCCAGCGGGAACTTCCCCACAACCAATCCTGGGACGAGGTAAAAGAGATCGCCGCTGACGCTATCATCGACGCCATCGATGTCCACGCCCCCAACTTCAAAGCTTCCGTGGTCGGTCGCCAGATTAAATCTCCTCTGGATATAGAGCGAGATCTGCGCATGGTGGGTGGAGATATTTTCCATGGCACTCTGCACCTGGATCAGTTCTATGCCATGCGTCCCATTCCCGGCTTGGCGGACCATCGCATGCCGACGAAGGGCGTTTATCTCTGCGGCTCCGGTGCGCATCCCGGCGGCGGTGTAAGTGGCCTACCGGGGCACAATGCCGCTCAGGTGATTTTGCGCGACCGGTAAGGTCAAGGCGCGGTAGTCCTTTCATGATAATAAGAACATTAGAGACGCCATGACCCTATACACCGCCACCATCGCCGTCAGCGTACTGCTGTTCATCGCCATCGGCAGCTATGCCGGGCGCAAGGTCAAAAACATCGACGATTACTTCGTTGCTGGGCGGCGAGCTCCTACGCTCCTGATCGTCGGCACACTGGTGGCCAGCGTGTTCAGTACATCGATTTTCCTCGGCGAAGCGGGCTTTACCTACGACGGTCAGTTAGGCCCCTATCTGTTGCTGCCCGGCATCGCCGTTACGGGTTACATCTACGGTGCGCTGTTCTTCGGCACCTTTCTCCGTCGCAGCCGCGCGCCGACGGTGGCGGACTTCTTTGGCCAACGCTTTGCCAGTCATCGAGTACAGCAGGTCGCGGGTATCACCATTGTCCTTGGTCTCGGCGGCTATCTGCTGGTGGTTACCCAGGGCGCCGCAATCCTTATCTCCGACCTCACGGACATTAGCTACACCACGGCGGTGATCATCGCCTGGCTGAGTTACACGGGATTCACCCTGTACTCGGGATCACGCGGCGTCATCATCACCGATACGCTTATGTTTCTGCTCTTCGCCGTCGCGACGATAGCCTTCGTAGCCTATCTATTGGATGGTTTCGGTGGCTTCCAACACACCATAGAAGAACTCACGCGCCAAAACGTAAAACGCGATCTCACCGCCTGGCACGGAACCATCGGCGAAGGCACCGAGTGGCCGACGGCCATGGACTTTCTCATCTGGTTGGTAATCATCGATCTCGCCTGGAGCATTGTCTATGCGGTCAGCCCCTGGCAGTCCAGTCGCCACCTCATGGCCAAGAATGAACACGTGGTCCTTCGCGCAGCGATGTACGCCTGCTTCGCCGTGATTTTCATGCAGATACTGATCTACGGTGCCGGCGGTTTTATCAACCTCGCCAAATACGATATCGATCCCTCGGAGACGGTCATGTTGTGGGCAGCACAAAACCTTGTGCCGCCAATTCTCGGCGCCCTGCTCCTGGCTGGCATCGTTGCGGCGGCCCTGTCCTCGGCGTCAACGTTTTTGTCCCTGGTCGGCTTCAGCGTGAGCAACGACCTGGCCAGTCACAAAGGTCCCATACGCCTGGGCACCACCCGGGGCATCATGGGCGCGGTGAGTGTCACGGTGTTGGTCCTGAGTTTTTATCTGCCGCCCAACGTATTCTGGATCATGTTGTTTATCGGCACCGTGTTCGCGTCCAGTTGGGGCCCCGTGGGCTTTATGAGCATCTGGAGTAAACGCATTACCGCCGCTGGTGCTTACTGGGGCATGATCGTAGGCTTGCTTGCAAACGTCATTCCCGCTGGTCTGGATTACTTCGGCGTCATAGATCTGCCGAGCTATTTCGAACCCGCACTGCTGGGTACCGCTGCGAGCTTTCTTACCATCTGCTTGGTTTCTCGTCGGCACTACCCCTCGGCAGCGGAGCAGGAATATCTTGCGGCCCTGCATACAACACCGCCCGAGGACAGAGATCCCCGAAAAACCCGCGTAACCCTAGTCGCCCCAGCGCTTTTGGTGCTCTATGGCTTAACCATGCCCTTTGCGCTGTTGCACTTCTACGTCACTCCCTATCAGCGCGGTTCTGGCACTCTCTTGGCTGGAGGCACCCTCAACTGGAGCGAGGCCGAGCCCTGGATTGCTTTAGGACCAGCAGCGCTGTTCATACCGTTAGGCATGATCGCGGGCTACACGATTTGGAAACGCTATCAGCCAGAGGCCTGACAGAACGTGAAGAACGACAAATCGTTATAGACACCCAGCTCTACCGTTACTTTGGGTCGGAATTCACCGACAAGGTCATAGGCAAAAGGAAGGTGATCAACCCAGGTGCTAAACACCATACGCCGAGGCTCAAAACGCTGGAGCGATGGAGGGAAATAGATGGCCATTAACCAGCGCTCAGCACGGCGCGAGGACCTACGGGGTTGCCCGCAACCAGCTTCGGACCTGATGGATTCTGCCCCTGGGAACCATGGGCCAGCGCGGCTCGATCCGCCGAGTGCTTAAGAAATCTCAAGGCCGCTGAGTGAATTGAGCCTAGATACATCGGATTCGTCTTGGGACTCGCAAAATCCTCGCCGCGCAGTTGTCGATATTGTTCCTTGATCTGCTCGATGAAAACCTCTCGCGCTTCTACCGGCTCTCCGCCTGTCGTTACGCCTCCATGAAACTGATGGAACGTTCCTTCACCTGGCAGGACCACATGCTGCACTCCAGGGTGTTCACATGCCCGACGATAGAAATCCAGATTTACCATGCCCCCTCCGCGCAGATTGAATCGTTCATCCATGCCACCGAGAGCTCGCCAGATGGCTTCGGGCATCGCGAAACAGTTGCTCTCGCTGTTAGGCAGAAAAAAACCACCCGCACAGGAACCGCTAAAACAGGCGATATTGAACAACCGATAGCCGTCCTCCTCCCACTCGGAGGAAGCGAGCAGCTGCTGGTCGGTGGTAACGTCGTACCCCTTTTCCACCGCCACTTGCTGTAATTCTTGACCCAAGTGGTAGCCGGGGACGGAGACGACCGCCTTGGGCTCAATCTTATAGGCTTGTAGCATGCCCCGGACGACACCTGGCGTGACCATCCTGGCTCCGTCAATCATGACTCCAATGACCGGACTACGGGCAAGACTCGCGGCTTCATTCACAGCATAAACTGGCGTGGGGGCTGTTTCCCGGCGCAGAAGGTAACGAAAGTTACCGGGCAAATCGTCAATAAATTCCCGATCTAGGGTTTGATCGGAGCTGTTTTCGACAACAATGACTTCGTACTCTTCTTCCCGGCAGCCGTGCTGAACCGAGGGAAGTAAGCTCCGGATCGTATTCTTCGCCTGAACAGGCATTTTGTAGACCACCACAATGATGGTCAGAAGCGGTGCGTGCCTACGGAATGATTTCTCCGACAACCAGCGGCTCACCATAGTCTGACTCCTACCACCCTAGACTTTCTTCTTAAAACATTCTTGTCTGGCTTCCCATAATCAATTAGTGCTCGGACAAGATCAACACGGCTTGTTACCACGGGATTCTTCGTCAATGGGTAGAATTACACGGACAGCCTCTTGAGGCGCCAGTGTAATACCCTGGCTCGCCAGGGCAATGCACCTTCTGCGGGCTTTTCTTGAGACGTACGTAGGCTCTCTTCGAAGAATGGTGCTTCGTTCGCACTCTTGCTATCAAGCCCCAACCGAATGGCTAGCCGCTGGATAGCTTCCAGGTATTCTTGTTTACCGACGTCGAAGTCCAGAATGGGAAAGCGCAGCTTCTGAACGCTGCGCAGTAAGCGCTGGTTATAGTGAAGCCAAAGCTGTACTGCGTCGGTCATGGGCATGCCGCTGCGGTAAGCCAGAGAGGAACACACAGCCCTGGGGGCACGAAATGCACCGACAAATTCCAACTCTGGTATCGCCTCGCGCCATCCATCCAGGGTTAGCAAGGTACGCGGGTCCTTAAATCCAACGATGCTTGCGGATCCCAGGCCAGCGACCAATTCCTGAGCACGCTTCAACTGTGCGTCCGTCCAGCGACAACGTTCTGGCGGAGCGTCCCAACACCCTCCATTTGCGGCGAGCACCGCATCGTTGAGGTCGACGAACTCCTGATTCTCGCGATTGCCTCGATGGTTGTAGCGATTCCAAGTGTGCACCTCACCAAGCTGCAGACCCGCCTGCTGCAAGGAACCCGTAAGGCAACTAGTACCGCTGCGGTGCATACCCAGAATCGCAATAACACGTCGCTTTGCTAAAGCATCCTCATGCACGGTGATTCGAGGCCAATGGGTAAACTCCCTGCGCTGGTGTAGACGAGACGTTCCCGCGTATTTGCGGTACTACCTAGCCTTCCTTGTTACCAGCGTAAGCCTGTGGCAACAATTCAGGGCCGCTAAACTACACCAGCTCAAGCACCGCCCGATACCCCTGTTCCACCGCTGCTTCCAACATCGCATTGGCATCCGCATCGGAGTTGGCCATGGCGATACGGCCAAAGGGTTGCCGCGCCTTTACGTGAGGATAACGAGGGTCATCCCACTCATCGTAGATGTCTTCCTCTAACTCATCGTAGTAGTAGGAATAGCCGTGAGCCCATCGGTTCACGGTAATACCGGCGATATCGCGATCGCCGTCGAATCCGCCAGGGCCGAGGGCCTCACCAAGCTGGGCTCGGATGCTGTGCTCGATGTCCGCATAGGGCGTGGAGAGCAACTCATAGCGCCCCGCGCGCAGCCGATCTCGTTTACTCAATCCCGGTTCACGGCCGTGGGGGAAACGCTCCATATGCACAATGACAGGCTGATCGGGGTTTTGCGCGTATTGGTAATTCCCCAGACTGACGGGAAAATCCAACATGGCGTTAACGTGATACGCGCCGGGCGCGACGAAGGCACCGACCCCTAACTCCTTCCAGGCTCGCCAGTTGTTCAGTGCCACATTGGTATAGAGGATGGGCATTTTCACCTGCGACGCCATGGCCTCTCGCTGCGTTTCGGGAAGCTCCGGACAGATGGATGGAATCATCGCGTGATAGCAGGCGAGGATAACTTTCTTCGCCTCCACCGTTTTTGACTCTCCGTCGCGCACGTAGGTCACATCCACCGCCTCGGCGCTTTCCGGGGAGCCCCGATGCCGCACGTTGACAACGGTACTCGACAAACGCAAACGGACATCGGCGGAGGCATCGTCAAGACGGGTGTAATCGAAGGACGCGCCGACAACGTCGTGCATGTCTTTTGCCGTGCTCACGGCGGGAATTAAGTGGCTCACCAGAAGCCGCGCGATAGACGCATTGCCGTCGGGAAAATGGTGGATATAGGGCTCGTACTCCGTGGTGTCCGCCGGCAGCCCCGTGGCGCCTCGACCGGGCAAAACCGAGTAGAAAATCGCCGATCCCGCCAGGGCATTCTCGATTCCCATGCCTGTATCGGATGCCAGATCCTGGAGTACACGGAACACCTCGGGCTCCGTAACACCCAGGTGCCGCTCGAGAAACCTGCGATAGGTAATGGTGTACAGGTAATCTCGCTTTTCATCCATGGGGACATCGGGCATACAGTCGCGGGTTTCCGTCAACACTCGCAGGAGCTGAAGGCGCGCCGTGGGTGACAATGGCATGGCACTCACGGCCTTCTCCGCCGAAAGCCCCGCATCGGCGAGAGGCATGTAATCGCCAAGTCCGCCCACATCCAGGCGAATCAGACTGCTGGTACCCCAGTCTTTCTCGTTGAAGAAAATCCCACCAGCCAGGTCATGCCGCTGATAGAAACCGTCATCGTAGGCAGGGTAAAAGTCGTCCGCCTCAACGCCGATATCCTTGAGCAGAGACTTCACCACCTGGGGGTAACCGCCGGGAGATTCCAGGGTCTGAGAACCCCCATAACCCAGGACCGTACGACCGCCCACGGTAAACTCATTGCGCTTGGCGTGACCGCCAAAGTCATCGTGGTTGTCCAGCAGTAGTACCCGAGCATCTGGATGCTTCTGGCAATAGAAATATGCGGCTGCCAAACCACTAATTCCCGCGCCAACCACTATCAAGTCATAGAGACTTTCCGTTGAAGCGCTGACCGGCCCAAAGCTTCGCTGGCCGGCCCGGGCGAGCTGGTGCGCCGTCTCCCAGGCGCCGTCGTGATTGCCCCGCAAACCCATAAGCGCCGGAGGATAAGGCGTGGCTGAGCTGGCGGCTTCGACGGCTTCTGCCAGCGTCGCCGATGGAACCATGACCCCCATACCAGCCAGGGCCACGCCATGGATGAAATCCCGGCGGCTAATCCCCGATTCCTGCGCTGCACTACTCTCAACAACAGGGGTCGATACATCGGATCGCCCAGTGCTGTGCTCCGACGAGGGCCGTTTCATGATCGGGCTCCTGCAAAACCACTGCTTCGAAAGGCCAGCTCCGAACGCAGACGGAGGTACGCCAGGGCATAGACCACAAAAGCGGCCAGAGACGCCAGAGCGCACATGAGAAAAATCTCCCCATAACCCGCACCAAAGGCCAACAGCGATGCGGCGAGGTTGGGACCGACAATCTGACCCAGACCCTGAGCGGCGGGAATCAGGGAGGCAAAACGTCCACTGCTATCAAGATTGGCCACGGACCCCATCTGATAGACATCGACGAAAATCCACAGGAAGTTGAACGCATAGAGACTGATGAAAAAGCGTGGCTCGTCGATACCCGCGATAAGCATGCCCGCCGTCATGGCATGAAACACCAGGGTCGCCAGCAGCGGCCTGGCAAGACCAAAGCGGTCGCTCAAAACCGTCGCCACCAGGCAGCCCAGCACCGAGAAGAAAGAAACCCAAATCAGGACTCCAGACACCCAGTCCCCGTCGAGGCCCGCGTCAGCGGTGGCCAGCTCAATATAGGTCCAGTAGGCGCCGATGTTGACGTAAGTGAGAGCCATGGCGAGCAAACACAGCCAGGGCACTATCGTGGGTACCTGCACCGCTCGGGTCACGGAGGTCGAGACCTTCTGCGTATTATCCGCTGGGGAAACCGGGTCGGGACGCGCCGGAAGCCAGCGCAGGAAAAACAGTGCTGGTATGTAGCTCAGAGCGAAGACGCCATAGATCTGCTCCATGCTCAGGCGCGGCAGGATGTACATCTCGCCGGCCTGGATAAACGCAAAGGAAAACAGCAGATAATTAAATGCTCTTGCTGCATGGGTGCGGCCTCCGAGGGTGGCGACGGCAATACCGGTGAATACACCGCTGGCCACACCGGCGAGAAATCGCAACAGCAGCGTCGATCCGTAACCCTGAAACACAACGCAGGCCATATTTGCAGCAATAGCACCTGCCACGGCGGCGATCACAAGGGTTCGACGATTCCAGCGTGCCACCAATAGAGCCGCGAGGACCGCGCCTGCGGAGAGCCCCCCCAGGTCGGCGCCGGCGACCCGGCCAACCTGGATGTCTGAGAATCCCAGGAGGCTACTCCAGGCGGTGCTGATAACGGGAATTCCGGCCAGCACGCTGTAGCCCACGATGGACATGTACAGACCCATGGCCAGGGATTGCCAGTGATCAAACACGGAACGAGGTTCACTTTTGCTATCTGGTTCTTCGCTCACAGGGGCGTCATCAATTCGCGATAGGAGTTAGTACAGATCAGTCCCGCGGCGCTTACGTGAAAGCGGCTTTTCGGTGACAGCGGCGCTTCGCAGACTCAGGGCAACGGGTATAGATTTGAAGCGCGGTGTCTTGCTGCGAGGATCTCGCTCGCGATCCGTTAGGCAATTGGCCTCGGGATAGTAAGCCATGAGATTGCCCGGCGGCAGATCGAAGGGCTGTATCTTTAAACCCAGCATCTCACCGTGGGCGGAGCGCAGATCCACCAAGTCTCCTGCCGCAAGGCCCAGCTCCTGCAGATCATCGGGCGACACCAGCACCGACCAACGATCAGCCCCGTAGCGATAGCTGTCCGTTTCTTCATAAATGATGCTGTTGAATTGCCCCTCGCTGCGAATGCTGGCCAGGAGAAAGGGAAACTCCTCGGCGCGGCCATTCACCACCGGCAACGGTCGTACCTGAAAGCTGGCCTTGCCGGTCGATGTATGGAACTGCGGCGTGTGCAGCAAACGACCGCGTACATGGAACTCCTTCTTGGCGACGCCTATATCCCGCAACGCCTCCATGCCGGGCACCGTGCGGGCGATAGCTTCACGCACCGTATCGTGATTGGCGTAGCTGGCAAAATCGATGGGAGCATCGGGCAGCAAACGCTCACCGAGATCCGCGAGAATAGCAACTTCCGAGCGCACATTGGCCAGGCGATGGATACCGCCATCACTGAGGCGCACATAGTTGAACATGGATTCCTGCGTCGTGGCCTGTTGTTCCTCGTCTCGGGCGGCCACCGGCAAGATCAGCGTATCGCCGGCGATGCCGTACAGGTGGCCCTGATTAAGGGTTGTAGTGAGATGAATGCGCAAACCAATGCGATCCATGGCGCGCGCGGTCCAGGCCGAGTCGGGCGTCGCGGCGTAGAGATTGCCGCCGACGACAAAGGCCACGTCAATGTTACCCGCGTCCGCCGCCTCAAGCGCCGCCAAAGTATCAAAGCCGGGGGAGTCGGGGAGCGATACCCCCAACTGCTCCTCCATACGTTCGAAAACCGCTTTGGCCAGCACCGGCTTCACACCGATAGTGCCTATGCCTTGCACATTGCTGTGGCCACGAAGGGGTAGCAGACCCGCGTAACGGCTTCCGACCATGCCTCGCAGCAGCGCCAGGTTGGCAATGTATTCCACGTTCTCACAGCCATGGCGATGATGGGTCATGCCCATACCCCAGGCGAATACGGTTTTCTTGCTTCGGGCATACACCGCCGCCACGCGCTCGATCTCTTCCTGGGCCAGCCCCGTCTGCGCACAGACATCGGCCCAGGAAGTGGCGATCAGATCTTCGCGAAACGCGTCCCAGGCCTCGCAATACAGATCTATGAACTCCGTATTGTGAGCGCCGCTTTCCCAAATCGCCTTGGCCAAACCCTTCAACAGAGCAATATCTCCGCCAATGTTCGGCTGCAAATACTCCGAGGCGATTTCCGTACCGCCGGAGATCATCGATTTCGCGCTTTTAGGGGCAGCGAACTTCACCAGCCCCGGTTCCCGGGCCGGATTGATCACGATCACCTCACCGCCGCGCTCGCGACAGGCGATGAGTTTATGAATGAATCGCGGATGATTCGACGCGGGATTCGCACCGATAACAAAAACCAGATCACAGCCCGCCAGGTCGTCAAGCTCAACGGTCGATGTCCCCGTGCCGATGGTCGAGCCCAGGCCCACACCCGTGGCCTGATGACAGTAAAAGGAACAATTGTTGACGTTGTTAGTACCCCACAGCCGGGCCAACAACTGAAGGACAAAACCCGACTCATTGGAAGATCGGCCAGAGGAGTAGAAAAACGCCCGGGCCGGATCCGTGACCGCCATGCGCTGGACCGCGATATCCATGGCCTCATCCCAGTCGATCTCGCGAAAGCGATTTTCGCCCGCCGCTTTGAATACGGGGTTCCCCAGGCGGCCGGCATGCTCCAATTCGCGGGCCGACAGCTCCCGAAGCTCTGCAAGGGGATACTGAAAGAATTCCGCCGGAATAGGCGGCTGGACATCGGTGGACTGGGCCTGAACGCTTTTATTGCAGACCGAGGGAAACTCACGGGCCTCGTTGGTCATGCCACCGAGCTGACCGCCCATGCCCAAACCACAGGCTTTGCAGGCATTGCGGGCTCGCAGAGCTTTGGCGGAGTTCGCCAGGCCCATCCGCTTTACGGTCTTGAGGGTATAGAGAACCTTCTTGGGCCCACCGCCGACAATCTCAGCCACGCTTCGCTCCTTCAGCTCTGCGCGTTTGCTACGGTCGGCGATTGCCGATAGCGCGTACTCGCAGCGGCCACGTAGTCACCGACGATCACGAAGAATTCGCCGGGCCGCGTTATGCCCCGGCGCCCCCGTCACCCCACCACCGGGATGGGCGCCGGAACCACACAAGTACAATCCGGGTACGGTGGAGGCGTACTGCGCCGCCTCGGGGTGGGGCCGCATGCTGAAAAGCTGATCGGGCTCCAGACGCCCGTGACAGATATCTCCCCGCGTCATGCCCAGGGTGCGTTCAATGTCCAAAGGTGTCATGCATTGATGGCTCACGAGGATCTCCCGCAGATTGGGAATAAACCGTTCGACATGGCGGAGAATCCCCTCGACGACCGCCTGCTTCTCGTCATCCCAGGCCTTACCGTCGGCGAGATCATAGGGCATGTACTTACACAGCAGACTCATCACGTGATGGCCCGCATGGTCGGTGAGCCCGTCGTCCAGAACACTGGGAATAATAGCTTCGATGATGGGCGGGTCGGCGGGGACCCCCGCCCGAGCGCTCTGGTAGGCCTCGTTGAGATGTGCGGCGTCCTCTATAAAGGTAATGCTCGCCCGGTGCTGCGGACCGGGCTCTTCGCCCGAAGTCGGTAAAGCTGCAAACTCCGGCAAACCCGATAGGGCGAGATTCATCCGCAGGGACGCGGACTCCTGCCGGAAGGCGCGGATATCACGAGCGAAGCCGTCGGAAAGATGTTCCGGGCCCAGAAGCTTGAGAAAAGTTCGGTTCGGATCCGTATTGGCCGCGACCACGGGCGCCCCCAGGCGCTCGCCGTTTTCCAACAGCACACCGCTCACCGCACCCTTGTCCACTTCGATCTTCGCCACCGCCGCCTCCGTGCGAAGCTCGACACCGTGAGCCCGGGCCGAATCGGCCATGGCGGCTGTGATCGCGCCCATTCCACCTTTGACGATGCCCCAGGCGCCCTTGCGCCCAGCGATTTCTCCCACCGCGTGGTGGAGCATGGCCAGGCTCGCCCCAGGCTGGGTCAGAGGCGCAAAATTCGCCGGCATGATATGCGCCGCAACCATGGCTTTGATCTTCGGGCTTTCAAACCAGCGCTCGATGATCGTTTCCGGTGCGCCGATGAAAAACTGCATGAGACGCCAGCGGGCCTCATCGTCCAGACGATAGACGTCCGCCCCCAAACGCAGACTGGAAAGGATGTCGCCCACCCCGTTCATGGCCAGTTTCGGTGGCTCGCGCAGCCACTGTTTGGCGAGGATATCGCCGACCTGCTCGACGGTGTTTTCAAAGGCCAGATACGCGTCGTAGTCTTTGTCAGAGTACTTGCTGAACTGCTCGCGATCGTGGCTTTCATCGCCATTGAGGAGCAGATAGTCGCCCCGGGAATCCAGGTACAAAGAATTCTCCAGAAGAATCGGCTCGTAACCGAAACGCCCCAATTCCAGATCGCGAACCACTTCCGGGCGCAGCAAACTCACCACGTAGGAAAAGATCGAGTTGCGATACCCGGGATGAAACTCTTCCGTGACCGCCGCGCCGCCGACCACCGGTCGCCGCTCCAGTACACAGACCCGCATACCACCGCGAGCCAGGTAGTTGGCGGTGGTGAGACCGTTGTGGCCGGCGCCGATGACGATGGCGTCGTAATGTCGCATACCGCTGCCTCAATCCGGGGTTTTTCTTGCCTGAGGCCCGATCGTATCCCATCCCCCCCAAGGGTGATATCACTCCCTATACGGAAAGAAGACACTTACTTGGCTCCGTGAAGAATGCCGTCATCAGCACGTTGCGACACCGATGTTGCCAGGGTCGCAATCCTTGAAGTCGGGCACGCACAAAACTACACAGCAGACATTGGTAGCCCGGGAGCGGGCGCCGGGGAGACATCCATGACCAGCATCGCCAACCCCCTGGAGCATCAACGAGTGCGCCCGGACCATAACGAGGTCACCCCCGAAGGTCTCGACGCCCACTGGATGGCCTACTCGGGTAACCGGCAGTTCAAGAAAGATCCTCGAATCATCGTCGGTGCTGAGGGCATCTACTACATCGATGACAAAGGCCGCCGGATCATGGACGGCTTGTCGGGCCTGTGGACCTGTGGCCTGGGACACAATCGGGTCGAAATCGCCGACGCCGTAAGCCATCAACTCCGCACCCTGGATTACACCCCGGCCTTCCAATACGGTCAGCCCAAATCCTTTCAATTGGCCGAGCGGGTGCGCAACCTCATGCCCGGCGACCTCGATCATGTGTTCTTCACGGGATCAGGATCCGAATCGGCGGACACCTCCCTAAAGATGGCTAGAGCCTACTGGCGTCTGAAAGGGCAGCCCAGCAAGACCAAACTCATCGGTCGCGTTAAGGGCTACCACGGCGTTAACTTCGGTGGTATTTCCGTGGGCGGCATCGTTGCCAACCGCAAAATGTTTGGTCAGGCGGTGGATGCGGACCACCTGTCCCACACCATGATTCCCGAGAACCAGTTCCAACGGGGCATGCCAGAGCACGGCGCCCATCTCGCGGACCAGCTTCTTGAAATGATTGCCCTTCACGACGCCAGCAATATTGCTGCCGTGATCGTAGAACCCATGGCAGGCTCCGCGGGAGTCCTGCCGCCTCCGGTGGGTTATCTCCAACGGCTCCGGGAGATCTGTACAGCCCACGACATCCTGCTGATCTTCGACGAGGTCATCACCGCCTTTGGTCGCTGCGGCGCCATGACCGGTTCCGATGCCTACGGCGTGGTTCCGGACATCCTCAACGTGGCCAAGCAGATCACTAACGGTGCCATCCCCATGGGAGCGGTAGTCGCGCGTAAGGAGATCTACGAGACTTTTATGCAGCAGAACTCGCCAGAGCATCTGCTTGAGTTCTTCCATGGCTACACCTACTCAGCCCACCCCGTGGCCTGCGCAGCGGCCCTGGCAACCCTGGACCTCCTCGAACAAGAACAGCTCCCCCAGCGGGTCGCCGAGAAAGCGCCCCTCCTTGAGGAAGCTATCCATAGCCTACAAGGCGCGCCCCATGTCACCGACGTCCGCAACTATGGCTTTGCCGCAGCGATAAGCCTGGAGGCGAAAGACGGTGATCCGACCCTGCGTCCCTTCGAAATTGCCATGGATATGTGGCAGAAGGGGTATTACGTGCGGTACGGCGGCGACACGATCCAACTGGGTCTACCCTTTGTGATCAAGGATTCCGAAATCGACGAACTGTGCACCGCCCTGCACACGGCCGTGAAGGAACACGCCGCCTAGGGTCGTAGCTTGGCCAAGCCTGATCTGGGCAGGAGCTCAGATCGGGGATTTGCGCCTGTGATCAAGGACAAATTCCTCGACTTGATCGCATTGACAATTATTCTCATTTTCAATACGCTTCGAGCATTGGTTGGTTAACAACAGGCAAAGCTCGCATGTACGTCTGTATCTGCAATGGCATTACCGACAAACAAATCCGCGCCGCCGTGGCCCGGGGTGTCGGGTCTCTGGAAGAACTTCAGGATGAGCTGGGTGTGGCCAGCCAGTGCGGCAGTTGTGCGGATCACGCCTTGAGTATGCTCGTGGAAGCCATCCCCCAACCCGCTTTTGACGACGGACTCTACTACTCGGCAGCTTGATACGAGTGCCGTCTCGCAGGGGTGCTGACTCGGCACCGCTTCACCGTTCCCTGGGTACAGCCCTTACTTTCCCTTCCCCACTGTCCAGCTTTCAGGCTTTCCGGCTTCGCTCAACCTATCTCTCGGTTATTGAAACAATTTCGCCGGCACCTCGCCCCGGGCCTATTTACCGCAACACCAAAGCATTGCCTTAACCCTACATAAGCCACTGATTTAGAATAGTTTTCATTTGTGTTTCCAGCAATTTAGCTGGCCTCAGCCGCACGCCTTTGACTACAATTCCCACTCAAACACCGTCCCGCCGGGACGATCCAGGCAGCGCAGCAAATCGAGGTGAAAAGACCGTGAAAGGCGACCCGAAAGTCATCGAACTACTCAACCGCATTCTTGGCAACGAACTGATTGCCATCAACCAGTATTTTCTCCACGCCAAGATGTACAAGGACTGGGGTCTAAAAGAGCTGGCGGACCACGAGTACCACGAATCCATCGACGAAATGAAGCACGCCGATGCCCTCGTGGAGCGCATCCTGTTTTTGGAAGGCATCCCCAATCTGCAGGATTTGGGGAAGTTGATGATCGGTGAAAACACCCAGGAGATGCTCCAGTGTGACCTCGATCTTGAGCACAAGGCCCACGCGGACCTGAAGGAAACGGCCGCTTACTGTGAGAGCGTCGGCGATTACGTGTCCCGAGATCTGGCCGTGGAAATCATGGACGCCGAGGAAGACCACATCGACTGGCTGGAAACCCAGCTCGGCCTTATCGAACGTGTGGGCCTGCAAAACTACCTGCAGACCGCGATGCAAACCGTTAAGCCCGAGTAGTTACCAGCAGCGCATCAGCGGGCACAAAGGCAAATAGGCAAATAGGCAAAGGCAAAGAAAAGGGGCGCTCCATGGCGCCCCTTCTCGTTTCTATGCGGCTACTTTAATCAGCAGCCGCGGAGCTTAGGCCGCCTCGGCGGCTTCCCGGATTAGCGGCTCCAATTCTCCTTTCTCGTGCATATCGGTAATAATGTCACAGCCTCCGATCAGCTCACCGTTCACCCATAGCTGAGGAAAGGTCGGCCAGTTGGCATAGGTGGGCAAGTTCGCGCGGATGTCCGGATTGCTGAGCACATCCACGTAGGCAAAACGCTGGCCACAGGCCATAAGGGCCTGGACCACACGAGCGGAAAAACCACACTGGGGCTGGTTGGGAGAGCCCTTCATATAGAGAAGCACGGTGTTCTCCTCTACCTGCTCCTTGATCTGATCCATGATGTCCATGAGTGCATCCATCTGTAGTTCGTAAAACTTGACTAGTTTACTAGGTTTAGCGGGGTGGACGCCATGCACAACAAGCTGTCCAGAAATTGTCAGCGAAAGCGGGACTGGTTATAGTGTTTTCGGGCAGCGCTGGCGCTGCCCTTTTTTATTGTCGGTCCGGGCTCTGCGGGTGCGCCTGAACAACCGGGCCCCCACGCTGGAAGAGCTTATGTCCGCGCTGATGAACACCTACTCTCGTCTGCCCGTGAGTTTTACCCACGGCAGTGGCTCCTATCTCTACGACACCGACGGTCGCGAATACCTGGATGGTCTGTCGGGCATTGCCGTTACCAATCTCGGCCACGCTCATCCCCGCGTCACGGAAGCCGTGCGCGCCCAGAGCGAACGTTTTTTACACTGTTCCAACATCTATCACATCGACGTCCAGGAGCGCGCCGGAGCCCTACTCACAGAGCGCGCGTCCATGGATCGGGTGTTCTTTGGCAATTCTGGCGCCGAGGCCAACGAGGCGGCGATCAAACTCGCCCGACTCCACGCCCACGAGCGAGGCATTGAGAAGCCACAGATTGTGGTTTTGGAGGGTGCATTCCACGGTCGTACCCTCGCCACGCTGACGGCCAGCGGAAACCGCAAGATCCAGGCGGGTTTTGAACCCCTGGTCAGTGGCTTTATTCGCGCGCCCCGCAACGATCTAGAGGCTTTGGCAAGCATCGCCGAGCGCAACCAGGACGTGGCGGCATTACTTCTCGAGCCCGTTCAGGGCGAGAGCGGCATTCATCCTCTTGACGCTGAGTACCTGGCGGGCGCGGCGGCCCTGTGTAAAGACCGGGGCTGGCTGCTCATCTTCGACGAAGTGCAGTCGGGCAATGGCCGCACGGGATCCTACTTCTTCCACCAGCAACTCGACTTGAAACCGGACATTGTTACCACCGCCAAAGGTTTGGGGAATGGTGTACCGGTGGGAGCCTGCCTGGCCCGGGGGGAAGCCGCTGAAACCTTTGCTCCCGGCCACCACGGCTCGACCTACGGCGGTAACCCTCTGGCGTGCGCGGCGGCAACAGCGGTGCTGGAAACCCTGGGTGAAGATACCCTGATGGATAGAGCGGGGCCGATCTCCGATGCCATCGTGACCTCCTTCGATGCGTCCCTGGAGGATGACCGCTGTGTGGTGGCGACGCGCCGCGCGGGACTTATGATCGGTATGGAACTGGCGGCCGACTGCGCGGCCCTGGTCCCCGCCGCTCTGGAAGCGGGGCTTCTTATCAACGTCACCGCCGGGCGTACCATTCGCTTGCTTCCGCCCCTGGTCATGAGTGACGAGCAGGCCAACACCCTGGGGGCGGGTCTCGCCACCGTGGTCTCTCGCTGGTGGGCCGATGAAGCAAGGCTCGCGGGGGCTGCATGAGTACCCGACATTTTTTGACCCTGTGCGATCTAACCCCTGCGGAGCTCAATGCCCTCATAGATCGGGCGAGCGAATTGAAGACCGCGCATCGCGAAGGCACGGCCACAACTCAGTTTCCTGGCCGCGTGCTGGCAATGATCTTCGCCAAGTCGTCGACCCGTACTCGAGTGTCTTTTGAAGCGGGAATGGCGCAGTTGGGGGGGCATGCCATGTTCCTTTCTCCCGGCGACACGCAGCTGGGTCGAGGCGAACCCGTGGAAGATACCGCCCGAGTTATCTCTTCCATGGTCGACGTGGTGATGATTCGCACCTTTGGTCACGACATTGTCGAACGCTTCGCCGCGCATTCTCAGGTTCCAGTGATAAATGCACTGACGGACGATTACCACCCCTGCCAGCTCCTTGCCGATATGCAGACCTACCGGGAACACCGAGGCCCCATTGCTGGCAAGGTGGTCTGTTGGCTGGGTGATGGGAACAATATGTGCAATTCCTATATCAATGCGGCCCGCCAGTTCGATTTCGAGCTGCGCGTTGCCTGCCCGGAAGGCTTTGAGCCCCGGGAGGACCTGGTGGCACAAAACCGTGATCGTGTGACCGTCTTTCGCGACGTAAAAGAAGCCGCGCGGGGCGCGAACCTGCTGGTCACAGATGTTTGGGCGTCTATGGGTCAGGAAGATGAACAGCTCCGACGGGCCCAGGCCATGGCTCCCTATCAGCTCAACAGCGAGCTTTTAAGCGCCGCGGCGTCCGATGCTCTTTATATGCACTGTCTGCCCGCCCACCGAGACGAGGAAATCAGCGCAGACCTAATGGACCGTCCCGACACGGTCATTTGGGATGAGGCGGAGAACCGTTTGCACGCGCAAAAAGCGCTCCTGGAGTGGCTTCTCGAGCAGGCCAATGCCTAAAGTTCAGCCAGGTCGAAGGGCGGGAAATAACCTGCCTCTATAATCAGCGCTCCCCTTAGAAGAAATTAGTCCATAGCTCTAGCGAGGGCCCCAAGCCCCTGAAAAAACTATGTTTTTCGGTTTTATAGGGGCTTGGGGGTTAGTGGTCACAGACCTACCCCGTAGATCACACCTTATCCACAAGATAATCGCAGGCTGCTCCGCTTGCTTTCCCTCATACAGCGCTTTATCTTGTATCGCGCTGGCGCCCACTACCCAATATATTGCGTTTCTTTCCGTGAGGCCCAGCTGCCAATGTCGTCGGCAGGGGGTTTCGGGGCAGTACGGAACTCGATCGCGACGTCTTTAAGGCAAATGTATAAATGCACGGCGGTCAGGGTATGGGAAGAACGCAAAGAGCAGTGTCGCAGAGCCTCTTCGGGACAGGCAGGGGTGGGACAAATCCAGGGTCGGGATAAATCCAGGGGCACAACAAACCCAAGGGGAAAACATCTCAAGGATTAAGCAGATGGTCGCTAGCTTTGGCTGGTCGGTCACGGCATTTCTTTGCCCGTTAAACGGCCTATCGCAGGGCCTAGGG
The DNA here is from genome assembly GCA_002428935.1 of Halieaceae bacterium UBA6060. GTDB lineage: Bacteria > Pseudomonadota > Gammaproteobacteria > Pseudomonadales > Halieaceae > Congregibacter. The sequence continues at coordinate 9,381 of DIYG01000012.1, read as the reverse complement.
CGACCTCAGGACCACGGACAAACAAAGGCAGTCCCAGGGCATAACAAGATCCATTCGGCAACCGCGCCAGGCAGCACAACAACAGTCATAAGCACAGGAGTGAACACATAGTGACGAGCCAAAATCCCATGTCTACGTCTCAGGAACAGGAAGCAGCACGGAGCGGGGAACCGGTCGTTGGGGCGGGGGAGATCCCAACGCTTAGCAAGGCTGAACTCAGCGCTACGGCGCCGGGGCAGCTCCGCGTCATCAAACGCAATGGCACCGTGGTGCCCTTCGAGGCCAGCAAGGTTTCCGTGGCCATCACCAAGGCGTTCCTGGCCGTGGAGGGTGGCACCGCCGCCGCCTCGAGTCGCATTCATGAGACCGTGGCCAAGCTGACGGAACAGGTCACGGCTACCTTCAAGCGGCGCATGCCCTCTGGTGGCACGATTCACATTGAAGATATTCAGGATCAGGTAGAACTGTCCCTCATGCGCGCTGGCGAACACAAAATCGCCCGCGACTACGTTATCTACCGGGAGCAACAGGCTGCCAAGCGCGCCGCCCGTCAGGCCCTATCGGCAGAGACCCAGCGCGCCGCCGATCGCATCAATGTGGTCCAGGCCGATGGCAGTAAAACTCCCCTGGACGCCGAGCGGCTCCACATCATCGTTAGCGAGGCTTGCGAAGGTCTGGACGATGTGTCCGAAAGCCACATTCTCGATGAGGCCCTGAAGAACCTCTACGACGGAGTCACCAGCACAGAACTGGCTACCTCCCTGGTCATCACGGCCCGGACCCTCATCGAGCAGGAGCCCAATTACAGCTACGTGTCCGCTCGCCTGCTTTGTGACAACCTGCGTGCCGAAGCCCTGTCCTTTTTGAATATCGCCGATAGCGCCACCCAGGCTGATATGGCGACCCTATACGCCAAGGCTCTACCCGCCTACATAGAGCGAGGCGCGGCCCTGGAACTCATCGACCCGCGCCTTGCGGAATACGATCTTGAGCGTCTGGGAGCAGCTCTGGAACCCGATCGAGACCTGCAGTTCACCTATCTTGGATTGCAGACGCTCTACGACCGCTATTTCATCCACAGCGATGAGGTGCGTTTCGAGCTGCCGCAGGTATTCTTTATGCGCGTGGCCATGGGTCTGGCCATGGAAGAAGACGACCGCGAGGCTCGGGCCATCGAGTTCTATCGTCTGCTGTCGTCGTTCGACTACATGAGCTCCACGCCTACCCTGTTCAATGCAGGCACCCTGCGCCCCCAGCTCTCCTCCTGCTACCTAACCACCGTGCCCGACGATTTGCACGGCATCTATGGCGCGATTCAGGACAACGCCATGCTGTCCAAATTCGCCGGTGGCCTGGGCAATGACTGGACGCCCGTGCGGGCCCTGGGTTCTTACATCAAGGGCACCAACGGCAAGAGCCAGGGTGTTGTGCCCTTCCTTAAGGTGGTCAACGACACCGCCGTGGCTGTGAACCAGGGTGGCAAGCGCAAAGGCGCCGTCTGCTCCTATCTGGAAACCTGGCACCTGGACATCGAAGAGTTTGTGGAGCTGCGCAAGAACACCGGTGACGACCGTCGCCGTACCCACGATATGAACACGGCGAACTGGATTCCCGATCTGTTCATGAAGCGGGTCTTTGACGATCAGGACTGGACGTTGTTCTCTCCCAACGACACTCCAGACCTCCACGACCTCTACGGCAAAGCCTTCGAAGCGCGCTACACCCACTACGAGGCTCTGGCCGCCAGCGGCGAATTGAAGCTGTATAAGACCGTCAAGGCACAAACCCTGTGGCGCAAGATGTTGGGCATGCTGTTCGAGACCGGTCACCCCTGGATGACTTTCAAAGACGTATGCAACCTGCGCAGCCCCCAGCAGCACGCGGGCGTGGTGCACTCATCCAACCTGTGTACGGAAATCACCCTGAATACCAGTAAGGACGAGATCGCCGTCTGCAACCTGGGGTCCATCAACTTACCCCAGCACATCGATGAGAACGGCCTAAACCTGGAAAAGCTCGAGAAAACCGTGACCACAGCGGTCCGCATGCTCGATAACGTTATCGACATCAACTACTACTCCGTAGACACGGCGCGCAATTCCAACTTCCTCCACCGCCCCGTGGGCCTGGGTCTCATGGGCTTCCAGGACGCGTTGTATCGTCAGCACATTGCCTACGGCTCGGAAGACGCCGTGACTTTCGCGGACAAATCCATGGAGGCCATCAGCTACTTCGCCATCGAAGCATCGAGCAATCTTGCGACGGAGCGCGGCGCCTACTCCAGCTATGAAGGCTCCCTTTGGAGCCAGGGCATTTTGCCCATCGATTCCCTGGAACAGCTGGAACAGGAACGCGGCAGCGACTACATCCAGGTCGACAAGAGCCAAACCCTGGATTGGGACGGCCTGCGTAGCCGGGTGTTGGAGCGCGGTATGCGCAACTCCAATGTCATGGCCATCGCGCCGACGGCGACCATCGCCAATATCACTGGTGTTTCCCAGTCCATCGAGCCCACGTACCAGAACCTGTATGTGAAATCGAATCTGTCCGGGGAATTCACCGTGGTCAATCCTTACCTGGTGAAGGACCTCAAAGCTCGAGGCCTCTGGGATGGCGTGATGGTCAACGACCTCAAGTACTACGACGGTAGCGTCCAGGCCGTAGATCGCATTCCCGACGATCTGCGGAGCATTTACGCCACGGCCTTCGAGGTGGAGCCAAAATGGATCGTGGAATGCGCCAGCCGACGCCAGAAGTGGATCGATCAGGCCCAGTCCCTGAACCTGTACATCAACAATGCCAGCGGCAAGAAACTGGATATTACCTACCGCATGGCCTGGTACAGCGGCCTGAAAACCACCTACTACCTGCGCTCCCTGGCAGCTACAGGCACGGAGAAGTCCACCATCGACACGGGCCAGCTCAACGCGGTAGCGGCGAGTGCCGAGCCCCAGCCCGCACCAGTGCCCGCGGCCTGCTCTCTGGACGACCCCGATTGCGAGGCGTGTCAGTAATTTCGTTTCCATCGCTACGCGCTGAGCCCTGTGTGCAAGGGGCTTACCCAGGGCGGAGGTCGAGGGCCATGGATGGCCCTCGTCCAGCCTGTCATGGATGACGCAGTTTGGCGGTCCGCAATGGGTAAGTCCCTTGGGCGCAGGGCGGGACAGCCCACAACAACAAGAGTTAACAAGACAAATTTAGGAGCAAGACCATGCTGAATTGGGACGACTACCACAAGGAAGACACGGCCGAAGCACCGACGGCAAATCCCGTTGTGGCCGAGGCAGCCAATGCCGAACTCGCGCAGGCACCTACCCCCGTCGAGGAAACACCGGTTCCTGAACCCGTTTCGGCCACTGTGGAAACAGCGACACCCAACAACGACGCGCGCAGCAATATCGATGCCGCGGCGGAAAGCCTGCGCAAGCTGGACGTGGCCCCGGGCCTTGAAGAGCTGGAAATGGGCGCCTCTCGTGTGTCCGTTGACGAAAAGGCGATGATCAATTGCCGTGCGGACCTCAATCAGCTCGTGCCCTTCAAATACGACTGGGCCTGGCAGAAGTACATCGACGGTTGCGCCAACCACTGGATGCCCCAGGAAGTGAACATGACCGCTGATGTCGCCACCTGGAAAAGCCCCGACGGACTTACGGACGACGAGCGTCGCATCGTCGAACGCAGCCTAGGCTATTTCTCCACGGCAGACTCTCTGGTTGCCAACAATCTGGTGCTGGCCATCTACCGCCTTATTACTAATCCCGAGTGTCGCCAGTACCTGTTGCGTCAGGCCTTCGAGGAAGCCATCCACACCCACGCCTATCAGTACTGCATCGAGTCCCTGGGTATGGATGAAGGCGAAGTTTTCAATATGTACCGAGAGGTACCTTCCGTAGCCAAGAAAGCGGCCTGGAGTATTAGTCATACCCACGAGCTATCAGACCCGAACTTCCGCACCGGAACCCCAGAATCTGACCAAACCCTGTTGCGTAATCTGATCGGCTTCTACGCCGTCACGGAAGGCATCTTTTTCTATTGCGGCTTTAGCCAGATTCTCTCCATGGGCCGACGCAACAAGATGACCGGCGTGGCAGAGCAGTTCCAGTACATCCTGCGCGATGAGTCCATGCACCTGAACTTTGGCATCGACGTCATCAATCAGATCAAGCTTGAAAACCCCCATCTGTGGACGGAGGAGTTCAAGCAGGAAGCAATCCAGATGATCCTGGAGGGAACCCAACTGGAGATCGAATACGCCCGCGACACCATGCCTCGCGGCGTGCTGGGGATGAACGCGGCCATGATGGAGGAGTACCTCCAGTTCATTGCCAACCGTCGCCTGTCGCAGCTCGGTCTTCCAGAGCAGTTCCCGGGGGTCCAGAACCCCTTCCCATGGATGAGCGAAATCATGGACCTGCGCAAAGAGAAGAATTTCTTTGAAACGCGGGTTATCGAGTACCAAACCGGCGGCGCCCTGTCCTGGGACTGAGCCGGTAACAGACCTCCGGCTTTGGGGAGGCGTGGGCCTTCCCCGAAGTCACAAGTATCCGCCTGGGCTTTCAGTGGGCCCCGGCGGAATGAACAGAGGGTTGGGAAAGCGGTACCTTGGAGTCGAAACCATGGATGAAAAGTATCTGGATGAGGACAACCTGGATAAGAACCAGGACTCTGATCACGACGGGGATCACGACACGGATAACGAGACGATCCTGATGGCGCTGGACCAGATCAGCCAGACCATCGATGTCATGACGAGCGTCGTCGGCCGTCTACGCCACTTCGTAGAAGAACAGGGCATGAGCCAGGAAGCAGAGATTCGCGACGCCATGCGTCCGGGTCGAACCTTGCACTGACCTTAGGCTCCAGGCCCGGGTTAGCGACTCCGCGAACATCTGCGACCGCGACTCGGGCCCTCCTTCCTCACGGCCAAGGCAGGGTGGCAAAGGCCACAATCCCCCGCAAAAAAGTCCCACCAGCTAATGCCCTCAGATCAAACATCAAAGCCCTCAGCTGCCACCGCAGGACGACCGACGAGCGCCTTTGTGCTAATCGCCGGCAATCTCATCCCCCTGGCGGGGGTTCTGTTCCTGAATTGGGATGTCGCCGCTCTGGTACTACTGTACTGGTCGGAAAACCTCATCCTCGGCGCCTACAACATCCTCAAGATGTTTGTCGTTGGCGGCCTGTCGGCGATTTTCACATCAGCCTTCTTTCTGATTCACTACGGCGGCTTTTGCGCCGTCCACGGTTTTTTTATCGCCACCATGCTCCTGGAACAGCCCATAGAGTTCGGCGGCGATACCTCCTGGCCATTCTTTTTCGTCTTCCTTGAACTCCTGTTGAACGTCGTACGCCAGGTGGTTGCGCAGGTACCGGCGGCCTGGCTCATCGCTTTCCTGGGTCTGGTGATCAGTCACGGTTACTCCCTGATGACAAACTTCTTCCTCGCCGGGGAAAAAGACCGCCTGGGTGTACAGCAACTCATGGCCGCTCCCTATAAACGCATCGTCATTCTCCACATAGCCGTCATCCTCGGCGGCATAGGCGCCCAGGCCCTGGGCCAGCCGATGGTGCTCCTTCTCGCCCTGGTGGCCCTCAAAATCGTCGTCGACCTGGTGCTCCATCAACGAGAACACCGGGGTGGCGAGAGTACCTAAGCTGGGAGTATGCTCCGCCCCCGATAAGGCGAGAAGTCGTCCGGTCCCTGGGTCTCGACAGAGGCTCCAGGACCTGGGCACAGCCATATTGACAGTGAAAACATTGCGGAGGATGATGCCCGCCGCAGGCCTGGGATCGCTTAGATCTTTACGCCTCGGCTAGGAAACCGCCGCCAGGGGTAACACGTCTCCCCACCAACCAAGCGCGTGCTCGCCCGGAGTCTTCCGCGGCCACGCTTCCATTCCGGTTTTCAGCCCGGAACTTCGATCCACCACTGATCTACGGGAAAAACACCATGATCTATCAGAGCGACGCCATCACGCTGGAGCGTCACGACGGGGGCATCCTGGAGATGCGTTTCGACCTCGCCGGCGAATCGGTCAACAAATTCAATCAGCTCACGGTGCAATGCCTCACCGCCGCCCTGGACGCTTTGGACCAGGAGAAGGACGTAAAGGGCCTGCTGGTAACCAGCGGTAAAGGCGTATTCATCGTTGGCGCGGACATCACCGAGTTTACGAGCCTGTTTGGCTCCGCCGCCGAAGACATCGCTGGCTTCACGGCGGAGAACAACGGCAACTTCAACCGCCTCGCCAGCCTGCCCTTCCCCACGGTGGCCGTAATTAACGGCTTCGCCATGGGCGGTGGCCTTGAAATCTGTTTGGCCTGCGACTTCCGAGTTATGAGCACCGCCGCCAAGGTTGGTCTGCCAGAAACCAAGCTCGGTATTCTCCCGGGCTGGGGTGGCACGGTCCGCCTGCCGCGGATCATTGGTGTCGATGAAGCCGTTATGTGGATGGCCACGGGTAAGGACCACAGCGCCAACGCCGCCCTCAAGGCCGGTGCCGTAGACGCCGTTGCCGCCCCGGAGCAGCTTAAGGAAGTCGCCCTGGCCACCCTGGGCCAGGCGATGGAAGGCAAGCTCAACTATGAAAAACGCCGCACAGCCAAGCACTCACCCCTGCCCCTGAACGACACGGAAGCCATGATGTCGTTCTTTACCATCAAGGCAGGTGTCGCTCAGCAGGCCGGCAAGAACTATCCGGCACCCATGAAGGTCGTCGACGTTATCGAAAAGGCCCGCGGCATGGGTCTGGAGGATGCTCTTAAGGTTGAAGCCGAGGGTTTCGCCGAACTGGCTACCACCGACGTCGCCGCGGCGATGGTTGGACTGTTTTTGAACGATCAACTTCTCTCCAAGGTCGCCAAAAGCTGGGAAAAGAAAGCCGAGAAGAAAGTCGAGCGCGCGGCGGTGTTGGGCGCGGGCATCATGGGCGGCGGTATTGCCTACCAAAGCGCCCTCAAGGGCGTGCCCATCAAGATGAAAGACATCAACCAGGCAGGCATCGATTTGGGACTGTCCGAAGCCAACAAGCTTCTCGCCAAACGGGTTTCCCGAGGCCGTATGACCGCCGACAAGATGGGCGCGGTTCTCAACAGCATCGATCCTCAATTGTCCTACGACGGTTTCAAGGATGTGGATATCGTCGTTGAGGCCGTGGTTGAGAATCCCAAGGTCAAACACGCCGTACTCACCGAAACCGAGAAGGAAATCCGTGAAGACGCCATCCTGGCGTCCAATACCTCGACGATTTCCATCGATTTCCTCGCCGAGGCTCTGCAGCGCCCGGAGAACTTCTGCGGCATGCACTTTTTCAACCCCGTCCATGCCATGCCCCTGGTGGAAGTGATTCGCGGCGAAAAAACCTCCGACGAGGCGGTCGCTCGCACGGTGGCCTATGCCAACCGCATGGGTAAGAAGGCGGTGGTTGTGAATAACTGCCCAGGCTTCCTCGTGAATCGCGTGTTGTTCCCCTACTTCGACGGTTTCTCCAAATTGGTCCGCGACGGCGCGGATTTCCAGGCCATAGACAAGGTTATGGAAAAGTGGGGCTGGCCCATGGGTCCGGCTTACCTGACGGATGTGGTCGGTATCGACACCGGGGTCCATGCGGGCGGCGTAATGGCCGAGGGCTTCCCCGACCGCATGGAGCTGGACTTCAAGACGGCAACGGAAATCATGTTTGATAACGACCGTCTCGGACAGAAGAACGGCAAGGGCTTCTACGCCTACGTCAATGACAAACGGGGTAAACCCAAGAAAACCGTAGATGAGACCACCTACGAACTCATCGCGCCCCATGTCGCTGAGCGTCAGGAGTTCAGCCGCGAAGATATCATCGCGCGGATGATGCTGCCCATGTGTACGGAACTCGCCCGCTGCCTTGAGGAAGGTATCGTCGGCTCCGCCGCTGAGGCCGACCTCGCCCTGCTCTACGGCATCGGCTTCCCGCCCTTTCGCGGCGGCGTATTCCGCTGGATGGATACGGTGGGCCTCAAGCATATCGCCGAGCAATCCGAGAAGTTTGCCTCCCTTGGCAAGACCTATGAACTGACCGACGGCATGCAGGCCATGCTCGCCGACGGCAAGACCTACTACTGAGCGCAGGGAGAATTCAGATGAGTGTTAATGCAAGAGACGCGGTCATCGTCGACTACGCCCGTAGCGCTATGGGCCGCTCCAAGAACGGTTGCTTCCGCAATGTACGAGCCGACGATCTGTCCGTCGCCGTGATCAAGGGACTCCTGGCCCGCAACGACAAGCTCGACCCCGCCGAGATCGATGATCTGATCTGGGGCTGTGTTCTCCAGCGTGGCGAACAGGGTATGAACCTGGCTCGTTTGCTGGTCCTGGGGGCGCAGTTGCCGTTTACGATTCCCGCGCAGACCGTTAACCGCCTCTGCGGATCATCCATGTCTGCCCTGCACACCGCTGCAGCAAACGTGCAGGCGGGTCTGGGAGACGTGTATCTGGTCGGTGGTGTCGAACACCTCGGTCACCTGCCCATGATGGATGATGTAGATGTAAACCCGCGCATGGGCCTCAACGTCGCCAAGGCCGCTGGCATGATGGGCATGACCGCCGAGTATCTGGCCCTGATTCACGGCATCAGCCGCGAAGACCAGGATAAGCTAGGACTGCGCTCCCACCAGTTGGCTCACAAGGCCACGGAAGCCGGGAAGTTTGCCCGGGAAATCATCCCCGTCGAAGGCCACGACGAGCATGGCGCCCTGATCTCCGTCGAACGAGACGAGACGATCCGCCCGGAAACCACCCTGGAAGGCCTGGCTTCCCTGCCGCCAGCGTTTAATCCCCAGGGCGGCACGGTTACCGCCGGTCAGTCATCACAGATCTCCGATGGCGCTTCGGCCATGCTCGTCATGGCCTACGAAAAAGCCCAGGCCCTGGGTCTTGAGCCCATCGCCAAGATCAACGCCATGACCACCGCCGGCGTCGACCCCTCCATCATGGGCTACGGCCCCGTACCCTCGACGCAGAAAGCCCTGAAAAAACTGGGTCTCACGATCAAGGATATCGAGATGGTCGAACTCAACGAGGCTTTCGCTGCCCAGGCATTGCCGGTCCTGAAGGACCTGGAACTGCTGGACGACATGGAAGACAAGGTCAATGTCCACGGCGGCGCCATCGCCCTCGGTCACCCCTTCGGCTGCTCCGGCACCCGCATCACCGGCTCCCTGCTGACCGTCATGCAGGACCGGGACTTGACCCTGGGTGTGTCAACCATGTGTATTGGTCTTGGGCAGGGGATTACCACGGTGGTGGAACGAATCTAGTAAACCAGGGGCTGGCGTCGAGAGCGGGCATCGGTACGATGCCTACCGTGCCACCGCGGGACGCCAAACAGCGTCTTCCATGACAGGCTC
>DIYG01000134.1:828-10270 GCA_002428935.1 Halieaceae bacterium UBA6060 | reverse complement strand
TCCTGGACCCCGAAGGCCTGCTGGTCGGTAACGACATCATTCTTGAGATCACCGGTGGCGCCCTGCGCGTAGGCAGCGGTGTTCTGAACATGGCCCCGGGCTCGGTGCTCAGCGGCGGATCTCAGTTTGAATTTCTGGTGATCCAGCAGGGCGCAGAGATCAATGCTGACGGTACGGCGACGCAGCCCATCATCTTTACCGCAGCGGCTGATGTCGCGGGCAACGCTGAATCCGGTGACCGCGGTCTTTGGGGAGGCCTGGTTCTGAACGGTCTCGCGCCGATCAACGATTGTCCTGAAGGCGCTGAAGGCGGTACTGCCGAGTGCACCAAGGAAGGAGAGGCCAACTCCGGCACCTTCGGTGGTGATGACCCCACGGACAGCTCCGGCACCCTGCGTTACGTACAGGTACGTTACGCCGGCTCCAACGTAGACCCCGAGAACCAGCTCAACGGTATCGCTTTCCAGGGCACCGGTTCGGGTACGGTGGTTGAGTTCGTTCAGGTGCACAACAACCTTGACGACGGTATCGAGTTCTTTGGCGGTACGACAAACGCCAAGTACGTGGTCCTCACCGGCAACGCCGATGATTCTCTCGACTGGACCGACGGCTGGCAGGGTGCCCTACAGTTTCTCTACGTTGAGCAAACCGATAACGCCGACAACATCATCGAGGCGGACAACCGCGAAGGTGATGAAGCGGCGGAGCCAGTTTCCATGCCGGCCATTGCCAACTTCACCTTCTACGGCAATCCTGCAGAGCGTTCTATTCGTCTCCGTCGTGGAACCGGCGGTATGTTTTGGAACGGTATCGTCGTGGATTCCGAGCGCTGTTTGCGTATCGATGGCACGTCCCGCGACAAGCTTGGCGCCGAGCTGACGTTTGCCGGTACTACGTTCAGCTGTGCGGAAATGCATGACAGCGACGACGACGGATCTGTTGAAGCTTATCTCGACAGCGCTGAAGAAGTTTCCCAAACCGGCGGTGCGGTTAATCCCGTAACCCCCACGGATTCTCGCCTGGAAGACAGCGGGTTTGTCGGTGCCTTCGGTGCCGAAGACTGGACCGCAGGCTGGACCGTACCTGGCACCGTGAGCAACCCCGGTCAGCCCGATTTTGCTTGTCCCATGGGAACCACGGATAACGGCGAAACCATCGATGGTACGCGTGTTTGCGACATTGAAGGCACCGTTACCGCTGATATGACCCTAACCAACAACAATCTTTACCAGTTGGTTGGTCGCGTGGATATTGGCGACGGCAGCAGCACCAACACGCTGACCGTGCAAGCGGGAACCACCATCTTTGGTGGCACCAGCTTCGATTTCATCGTGATCCAGCAGAACGCGGATATCGTTGCTGAGGGTACGGTCACGGCACCCATTACCTTCACCGCGCGTCGCGATGTAGAAGGCAATGCGGATATTGAGCAGGACCGCGGTCTTTGGGGTGGTCTGGTCATCAACGGTCTTGCACCGATCAACGATTGCCCCGAAGGCGCTACCGGCGGAACGGCGGAATGCACCAAAGAGGGTGAGGCCAACTCCGGTACCTTTGGTGGCGACGATCCTACGGACAGCTCAGGCTCCCTGCGCTACGTCGTGGTTAAGTTTGCTGGCTCCAACGTAGACCCCGAGAATCAGCTCAACGGTATTGCCTTCCAGGGAACGGGTTCCGGCACTTCTGTTGAATTTGTTCAGGTACACAACAACCTGGACGACGGTATCGAGTTCTTCGGCGGCACCACCAACGCCAAGTACATCGTGCTGACCGGTAATGCCGACGATTCTTTGGACTGGACCGATGGCTGGCAGGGCTCCGTGCAGTACTTGGTTATCGATCAGGCTGATGATTCCGGTGACAACGGCATCGAAGCGGACAACCGGGAAGGTGACGAAAACGCCATGCCCCGTTCAGCGCCGCGGATCGCCAACATGACCATTACGGGCAACGTCGACGAGCGTGGTATTCGTCTCCGTCGTGGCACCGGCCTTGAGCTCTACAACTCTGTGGTTCAAGACAGCGCCAATTGCTTGCGTGTTCAGGGCGAGTCTCTCAATCAGCTCGGTGACACCATCATTTTTGAAGGCGTGACGCTGAACTGCGATACGGTCAACGAAGGCGATGACGTGGCTGCCGTTCAGGCTTTCCTCGACGGCAGCAATGTCGCTGAAGGTCCCTCTGCGGCCACACCGGAAGACCTGTCTGGTGATGCGTTCTTTGATGCGACGAACTTCATCGGCGCCATCGAAAGCCCTGCAAATGACTGGACTGACGGTTGGACCGTAGGTATGCCCGATGGAGACACCACCTTTGGTTGCCCAGCGGGTACCACGGAAGCGGTGAACGACATTGGCGGTAAAACCACTTGTATCATGAGTGGCACCTACACCAGTGACTTGAATCTGACCCGTGACAACAACTACGTCCTCGACGGACGCGTTGCCATCGGTGACGAAGGTATGCCGGCGATCCTGAACATTGATTCCGGTACCAACATTATCGGCTCCAGCGCTGAGGACTTCCTGATCATCAGCCGCGGCTCGCAGATCTTCGCCAACGGCACGCCGGAAATGCCGATTAATTTCACCTCGTCGGATGAGTTCCTGGGTGTTCTCAACCCCTCCAGCCGCGGTTTGTGGGGTGGTCTGGTAATCAATGGCTTCGCGCCGATCAATGACTGTCCGGAAGGTGCTGACGGTGGTACGGCAGGTTGTACCAAGGAAGGCGAAGCCAACTCCGGTATCTTCGGTGGCGATCAGCCCAACGATAACTCCGGTGTTTTGCGCTACGTCGTGGTTAAGTTCGCCGGTTCCAACGTGGATCCTGAGAACCAGCTCAATGGTATTGCCTTCCAGGGTGTTGGTGATGGCACGGTGGTCGAGTTCATCCAGGTGCACAACAACCTGGACGACGGTGTCGAGTTCTTTGGCGGCACGGTGAACGCGAAGTACGTGGTTCTCACTGGCAACGCCGACGACTCCCTGGACTGGACCGACGGCTGGGTAGGGCGTCTGCAGTGGGTGTACATCGAGCAGACGGACAATGGCGACAACGGTATCGAAGCTGATAGCCGTGAAGGCGACGAGCTGGCGACGCCCGAGTCCAACCCCTACATCTCGAATATGACCATGGTCATTCGCGATGATGAACGGGGCATCCGTCTCCGTCGCGGTACGGGGCTCTTCCTCTACAACACGGAAATTGTTAGCGGAGCTAACTGCCTGCGGGTTCAGGGCGATGCGTCCACGGCCAAGTTAGGTACGGATATCACCTTCGACGGCGTTGGCCTTAACTGTGCGACGGTCAACGAAGGCGATGATGTGAGCGCGGTACAGGCCTTCCTAGACAGCAGCAATGTTGTAGAAGGTGCGGGTACTCCCTCTCCGGCGACAACGCTTCCCGATGACGGTTTCTTTGAAGCCAACAGCACCATCGGTGCTGACTTTGAAAGCTGGCGCGGCACCTGGGTATTCCTTCCCTAAGGAAGCTTCGGATGTCCGTATACGGAATTGGCGTCAGGTCTGCGGACCTGACGCCTTCTGTATTCCCGGCTAAAAGCGCGTTCCGTCGGTTCGTCGGCGCAGCGTCAATCAAAGGCGAAAGGTGATGATGAAACAGAAAACTCTGGTACTGGCCGTTGCCCTTGCATCGTCAGCGGCGAGCTTGCAGCTCCAGGCGCAGGCACCGGCAGCACCCCAGATTGAAGAGGTGTTCGTGCTCGGGGAGTTTATCCCGGATGAAAAGCGTGACACCTCGGAAATCTCCAACGTTCTCGATGTGGAGGACCTGTCCAAGCTGGGTGAGACCAACGTTGGGGTGTCCCTGTCTCGTGTGACGGGGCTAAGCCTCGTCGGCGGCAAGTATGTGTATGTACGTGGTCTCGGTGAGCGCTATTCTTCGACCTTGCTTAACGCGACCCGCATATCCAGCCCGGTACCGTTCCAGAAAACCGTGCCCCTGGATATTATTCCGAACAAGATCGTCGACAGTCTTCTGGTCCAGAAGACCTATTCGGCGCAGTATCCCGGTGACTTCTCCGGTGGTGTGATTGATATCCGCACGAAGAACGTGCCGCTGGAAGACTTCGCCAATATCAAGCTCTCTGTTGGGGGTAACTCCGAGACTACCGGTGGCGACGGTATCTACTACAAGGGTGGTCAGGAAGATAACTGGGGCTGGGATGACGGTACCCGGGATATTCCCTTGAACGTCCAGCAGTTGACCAGTGAGGAGTTCGAGGAGACGGAGTTTCCCGAACGGGCGGCTCTAGGTGCCAGTTTTTTCAACAACTGGGACATTTACCAGAAGGATATGAAGCCTAACTTTTCCGGTGAGGTTGAAGCCGGAAAACGTATTGAGGTGGGCGAAGAGTCCGCAATTGGCTTTATTGGTTCCTATCGCTACAGCAATCAGTGGTTGAATCGCTTTACGGATCTTCGCCGCTATGAATTTACCGGCGTCGATGGTGGGTCCAATCAGACCGTAGACTACGATCAGATGACCTCTCGCCAGGTGATCGGGTTTAACGTTTTCGCGACTCTTGGCTATGAGTTTGATGTCAACAACGCCATCAACTTGACCTATACCTTGATGCGCCAAACAGAAGATGAAACCCAGCAAAACAAAGGGGATTCTTCAGAGGATGATGTTCGCGACGCGACCTTTGTCCAGAGCATTCGTTTGCAGTGGACTGAGAACGAGATTGAAACCCTGCAGCTCGAAGGTGAGCACTTTTTTCCCGACTTTAACGATAGCGAATTAACCTGGCGTATCGTCGATGGTTCAGCCTTCCGGGATTCACCGGATACGCGTACCTACACCTACGCCGAAAACCGCGATGGGCTCCTCGAAATGGTCACGCCTGCCCGTCAGGCCGCTGGTGACCTACGTCTGGTTTTCCAGGCGCCGGAACGTAACTTCGCGCGCCTGGACGACGACATTACCGATTACGGCTTTGACTTCAAGATTCCGTTCTATGTAGGCGACGTCGATGTTTCTATAAACGGTGGGGCGAGCTATTACGAACGAACTCGTGAAAGTGAGGATCGTTTGTTTCGCTTCGATATCCTGCCGGGCACCCCCGACTACGTTCCGTTGATGTTCCCCCAGCAGTTTTTCCGTACGGACAATTTTGCTGATGAGTACGTGACGGTGCGGGATTTCACGGCCGGTGCGGCTAATGCCTCCGGTATTTTCCCCTTCGCAGAATCCGGGGAAGAGGTCATTTCCTATTACGCCCAGTTTGATGCCCAGTTGACGGATCGGATTCGTCTTCAAGGTGGGGTGCGTTTAGAAGATGTGGAACTGAACGCGGATGCCTGGGGCGGTAACACGGAGCAAGGCACGGAAAACGCTGTCGAGCAGGATTACCAGGACGTGTTGCCATCGCTGTCGGTTACCTACGAGTTTATCGAGAACATGCAGGTACGACTGGCATGGTCCGAGACCGTAAACCGGCCCAGCCTTCTGGAAATTACCGGTACTACGATTCGTAATCCCGAGAACTTTCAGCTATATCGCGGTAATACCTTTCTTCAGCCCGCCGAGTTGTCCAACTTCGACTTCCGCTGGGAATGGTACTTCGGCACGGCCGACAGCATGAGCTTTGGCGGGTTCTATAAGGACTTCACGGACCCCATCGAGCAGGGCAAGGTGCAGGCCCAGAACGATATCTTCACTTGGTTCAATGCGGCGGAAGCGGAGCTGTACGGCGTCGAATATGACTTCCGCAAAGAGCTCCGTATGGCGGATTGGTTCAAAATCGAAAGTGAAGGCTGGAACGAAAGCTGGCTGAACCTATTCACCCTGGCGGCCAATGTTTCCTGGATCGATTCCGAAGTGCTGCTTCTTGCCGAAGGCGAGACGGCGGAAGATATCCCCATAACGGGTAATCGGAATATCGCCCAGCTCAACGCCACGGAGCGTCCGCTCACGGGGCAGTCCGATATTCTGGCGAACATTCTGTTGTCCTATGACGATCCCGATCGGGGCATCATCGCTTCCCTGGCTTATAACTACACCGGTGAGTACATCACTCTGGTAGGTTCCCTGAATGACCCCGACGTGATTCAGGAAGCTCGTGGACGCGTCGATGCGCTGTTCCGCTGGACCATTGATGACTTCGACATGGTGGGTAACAGCCTGGAAATCGAATTCAAAGCAGCGAATATCTTCGATGAGCCTATTGAATGGACCCAGGGCGGTCAGATCTTCGAAAAGTACGATCTGGGCATTACCTACTCGGCGGGTGTGCGTCTAAATTTCTAGCGCGTGTTCGCAGCCTAGATGGCGCCGGCCACAGCAGGGCATCGGGACGCAGAAACGCATAAGAAAGGAGTGAGACAAGGGCAGCCCAGGCTGCCCTTTTTTGTGCCGGGTGATCGCTAGAGACTGGCTCTAGGGTCAGGTCTTTGGATGCAGTATCACCGGCAACTCGCGATACCCTTTTACGAATACCGACAGGCTGCGCTTGGGTTCGCCAACAACCTCTACCCGGTCAAAACGGTTGAGGATTTCTTCCCAGAGGGTATGCAGTTGTAACTCCGCGAGCCGGTTGCCCATGCAGCGGTGAATTCCAAAACCGAAGGACAGATGCTTGCGCAGGTTTTCCCGGTGGATGTCGAACTCGTTGGGTCGATCGAAGAAGCGCTCATCGCGGTTCCCGGATACGTACCACATGACGACCTTGTCGCCTTCGCGAATGGTCTGCCCACCAAGCTCCGTATCCTCAAGGGCCCGGCGACGCATATGGGCAAGAGGAGTCTGCCAGCGGATGGTCTCCGACACCATGTCAGGGATCAGACTGGGATCGGCTTTAAGCTCTGCAAACTGCTCGGGGTGCTTGTCCAGACAGAGTACACTGGCGCTCATGGTACTGCGGGTGGTGTCATTGCCGCCAACGATGAGCAAAAGGAGATTGCCGAGGTACTCCATGGGCTCCATGTTGCGGGTCTCGTCGCCATGCACCAGACGTGAAATGAAGTTGTTGGACGGGGGAAGGGCCGCTCGTTCGTTCCACAGATTCATGAAGTATTCGAGGCAACCGAGCATTTCCTTTTTCCACTCTTCGTCGTTCTCCACAAGGCCCTCGACGCCGGGTATGGTCGTGGCCAGGTCTGACCACCAGGTTAGCTTGCGCCGCTCCTCAAAGGGAAAATCGAATAGGGTAGCCAACATGCGGGTCGTCAGTTCGATGGATACATGCTCCACCCAGTTGAAGGGCTCACCCACCGGTAGGTTGTCGAGGACATCGATGGTGCGCTCGCGAATGATCGGCGCGAACTGACGGAGTGCCTCGGCACCCACCGTGGGGCTCACGGTATTGCGCTGTACATCGTGCTTGGGTCGATCCATGGCGATGAACATGGGCATTTCAAAATCGTCCAGCTGATCGCGGATAGTGATGGTGGGCTCCGAGGAAAATATCTTGTGGGAGGTGTCCACGGTCATGATGTCTTCGTAGCGGGTGACGGACCAGTAGGGGCCAAACTCGCTTTCGGCGCAGTAATGCACGGGCGCTTCGTCGCGGAGCCGTTTGAACCAGTCCCAATGGACGTTGGCTTCAAAGAGGTAGGGGTTGGCGACGTCAATCTCAGCCAGGGGTATATCGTAGGGATTGACCTTGACCTGCTCCGGGTCGTGGAGGGGATGGGGTCCACTGCCTTGCGTTTCGGTGTCTACGGGTGCGTTCATGGTGAGTCCTCTCTATCGTTATTTTTTGCCAGAATGATTGTAAGCATCCGCTGCCCGCTCCGCCAAGGTCTATCGTCAAGGTCCATCGCCAAGGTATAGGGCATCCAAGGTCTATCGCTTCCAGGGTCTGTCGCAGCATAGGATCGTGCCGTGTTTATCCATGCAGGGTATGCTCTGGTTTCTAACCACTGAGATTACCCAGGGCTCGCTGCAGCATGGATAAACCCACGGACAGTCCCCACTGGAAGGCCCTGGAGCAAGAGGCCGCCAGGCTGACCACAGAAGATACCTCAGCCCTGTTTACCCAGGAGCCTCATCGCATGAGTCGCTTCTCTTGTGAAGGAGCGGGGCTTTATCTGGATATTTCTAAAAATCACCTCTCCCAGCGTGGTCTGGAGGGGCTTCTGGCTCTGGCCCGAGACAGGGGCCTGGAGGAGGCCACCCGGGCCATGTTCCGCGGTGCGCCCATCAATGTAACGGAGGGCCGGGCGGTCCTTCATAGCGCATTGCGCGCATCGAAAGACCGGGAACTGTGGGTCAATGGCGTGGACGTTATTGCCCAGGCGAGCGCCGAGCGCGAGCGCTTGTTGGACTTTGTCGAACAAGTGCATAAAGGCGAGCGGCTGGGGTTTCGCGGGGCAACCCTCACCACGGTGGTTAACATCGGTATCGGGGGCTCAGACCTGGGACCATTGATGGTGGTTGAAGCGCTTCGGTCTTATGGGCTGCCGGGTCGGCGCAGTTTCTTTGTCTCAAACATCGATGGTCAGCATCTCTCAGCGGTGCTGGAGCAAATCGATCCGACCTCAACGCTGTTTGTTATCGCCTCAAAAACCTTCACGACCCAGGAAACCATGACCAACGCGCACAGTGCCGTGGATTGGTTCCTCGCCCAGGGCTTTCCCCGAGAAGCAATCGCTGATCATTTCGTAGCGCTGTCCACGAACGCTGCGGCGGTGGCGGAGTTCGGTATTAGCGAACAGCGCACCTTCGGTTTTTGGGATTGGGTGGGTGGACGCTATTCCCTGTGGTCCTCCATCGGTCTTTCCATAGCGCTGCAGGTAGGGCGTGAAGGTTTCCTCGCTCTCCTGCGGGGCGCGAGAGCGATGGACGAGCATTTTTGTTCGGCACCGGCGGAAGAAAACCTACCCGTATTGTTGGCCCTGGTCGGTATCTGGAACCGGAACTTTGAAGGTATTGGCGTGCACGCCGTGTTGCCTTATGACCAGCACCTCCATCGGTTGCCCGCTTACCTACAGCAAGCGGACATGGAGTCCAATGGCAAGGCGGTACGGATTGATGGTTCCCCCTGCGAGTACGCCACCGGTCCAGTGCTGTTTGGCGAGCCGGGGACAAATGGCCAGCATGCCTTCTATCAACTCCTGCACCAGGGAACCGATCGAGTATCGACAGATTTTATTGTCGCCGCGTCCGTGCCCCAGGAGCGAACAGAGCACCACCGCAAACTGCTGGCCAATCTTCTGGCGCAGCCCCGAGCCCTGATGCTTGGGAAAAGCGAAGACGAGGTTCGCTCGGAGCTAGCGGACACCGACTTGAGCCCAGAGGCCATCGATACCCTCGCGCCCCACAAGGTATTCCCGGGCAATCGCCCAAGCACCGTCATTCTTATTGACCGGCTGTCGCCCGAGCGTTTGGGTGCTCTTATCGCGCTCTATGAGCACAAGATTTTCTGTCAGGGGGTCATCTGGGGTATCAACTCCTTCGACCAGTGGGGGGTGGAGTTGGG
>DIYG01000134.1:0-752 GCA_002428935.1 Halieaceae bacterium UBA6060 | reverse complement strand
CAGTGGGGGGTGGAGTTGGGGAAGCAGCTCGCCGGGGAGATCCTGCCGCTGATCGACGACGCGACCGCCACGGAGCACTCCCTAGGTGTCTCCCTGGATCCATCAACGGCTGCCCTTCTGGCACGTATCAATGACCTGCGGCGGCAGGCTTGAGGGCCCAACACCCACTTTAGTCGCATTGCCGCGTCGGCTCCTCAGGCTTAGCTTAGGGCCCTAGATTTATGACGGGAGATAACCTAATGAAGAAGCCTGTCGACTGGAAAGCTGAAGCGAACTCCATCTACTGGTACAAGACGCCGCAGACGCTCCTGGATGACTCCAATCCACCGTTTTATCGTTGGTACCCCGACGGTACGACAAACGCCTGTTTCAATGCCCTGGATTACCACGTGGCCCATGGCCGCGGTGACCAGCCGGCGCTGGTGGTCGATAGTCCCGTCACCGGTCACGGGGCGACCTACACTTACAGCGAGTTGTTAGAGGCCACGGCTCGTTGTGCGTGGGTGCTCGCGGAGCGTGGGGTGCAAATGGGGGACCGGGTGCTGATTTACATGCCCATGGTCGCCGAGGCGGTTATTGGGATGTTGGCCTGCGCGCGCCTGGGCGCCGTGCACTCCGTTGTGTTTGGCGGTTTTGCCAGCAATGAACTTGCAGTTCGTATCGATGACGCTCAACCCAAGGTCGTACTGTCGGCATCCTGTGGCATCGAGCCCGGGCGGGTAGTCGCCTACAAGCCTCTCCTGGACGAAGCG
>DIYG01000107.1:7245-11932 GCA_002428935.1 Halieaceae bacterium UBA6060 | reverse complement strand
GGGTATGCACATCGGTGATGACCGGCACACCGAAACGCTCCTTGACCGTAGCCAGAATCCCCAGTCCCTCTTCCAGACCCGGTCCGCGAAACGAATGAATGGAAGATCGGTTTGCCTTGTCGAAGGACGCCTTGAACACCAAAGGCATTTCAAGCGTCTTGCACACCGCGACATAGTGCTCGGCCACCTCCAAAGCGAAGTCCTGGCTCTCGAGCACATTAACGCCGCCAAGTAACACCAGGGGTGCATCATTGGCAAAACGTATACCCGCTACTTCAACGGTACGTGCCATCGGTCTAGGCCGTCGCCGTATCGCGGGCGTGACGATTGCCCGCCGCATACTGACAGGCTGCCTGGATATAGCTGGTGAACAGGGGATGACCACCCCGAGGTCGCGAGGTGAACTCCGGGTGGAACTGGCAGGCGACAAACCAGGCGTGCTCCGGTAACTCGATCATCTCGACCAGGGATTGATCTGCCGACCAACCGGCCACCAGCATGCCATGGTCCTGAAGAGTCTTGACGTAGTTGTCATTCACCTCGTAGCGATGGCGATGGCGCTCATGGATCTGGTCCTGACCATAGATTTCGCGCACGCGGGAACTGGGCTCCAGATTACAGGGCTGGGAACCCAGGCGCATAGTGCCGCCCAGATCGGAGCTTTCGTCCCGCTGCTGGGTGCTCCCATCGGCGTTTTGCCATTCCGTTATCAGAGCGATGATCGGATGCGGCGTGTCGGCCTGCATCTCCGTTGAGTGCGCTCCAGGCAGATCGCAAACGTTGCGCGCATATTCGATCAGGGCCACGTGCATGCCCAGGCAGATACCCAGGAAGGGAACATCATTCTCCCGGGCGAAGCGCACAGCTTCGATCTTTCCTTCCACTCCCCGGTCACCAAAGCCGCCGGGGACGAGAATCGCATCGGCGCTGTCCAGAATGGCTGTGCCGTGACGCTCGATATCCTCGGCTTCCACATAGTCGATCTGTACGTCCGTGAGGGTCTGCAGACCGGCGTGAGAGAGCGCCTCGTTAAGGGACTTATAGGCGTCGGGCAGTTCCATGTACTTACCCACCATGGCCACCCGCACGGAGGCCTGACGATCCGCAAACTCCCGCTGTAGAACCTCGTCCCACTCGCTGAGGTCCGCCTCGGGGCAATCGAGGTGAAACCGCTCCACCAGGAAATCATCAAGGCCATTTGCAGCCAGTGCGCCGGGGATCCGATAAATGGAGTCGGCGTCGAGAAGGGGAATAACAGCGCGTTCTTCCACATTGGTGAACAGGGCGATCTTTCTTCGCGCGCTGTCTTCGATGGGCACGGAGGAACGACAGAGCAGCACATCGGGCTGCAGGCCGATGGAGCGAAGCTCCTTAACGGAGTGCTGCGTGGGTTTGGTTTTGATCTCACCGGCGGTAGCGATATAGGGCACCAGGGTCAGGTGCATGAGCAGAGCTCGGGAGGAACCCATTTCAACCTTGAGCTGGCGGGCCGCCTCCAGGAAGGGCAGTCCTTCGATATCACCAACGGTGCCGCCCACTTCCACCACCGCCACATCGGCATCCCCGGCGCCCGCCAGAACCCGGCGCTTAATCTCATCGGTAATGTGGGGAATAACCTGCACGGTGCCACCGAGATAGTCGCCTCGGCGCTCCTTGGCCAACACGGCGTTGTACACCCGCCCCGAGGTAAAGTTGTTGCCGCGGGTCATGGTTGTACGGGTAAAACGCTCGTAGTGACCCAAATCCAGATCCGTTTCCGCGCCGTCGTCGGTAACGTAGACCTCGCCGTGCTGGAATGGGCTCATGGTGCCCGGATCGATGTTGATGTATGGGTCTAGTTTTAGAAGGGTAACTTTGAGGCCACGAGCCTCCAGCACAGCAGCGAGAGACGCAGCCGCAATGCCCTTACCCAAAGAGGAAACTACACCACCTGTCACAAAGACGAATCGCGTCATGCCGAGAATTGCCCGCGCTTAAAACTCGCACCAAAACCAGTATCAAGTCCTGTGTCCGCGAGCACCGTGGAGGCGCGGCGCCGGGTGAAAATGCACTGTTTACAGTGTCTCACCCCTGTCGACACGTGGGTCGGAATCAATGCGAAGAAACCGTGCCCGCGACCTGCGAAAGATGGGAGGTCAAAGTACCAGAAAGGGCCGACGGCCTCAACGCGAGGGAGGCCCTAGCACTGGCAAAATTGCCTTTTTAGGCCCCCGATGGAGGTTTCAAAGAGGCCTGATGTGGTGCGTCGCCCGTATACACCGCCGCAGTCCAAATGATATCCAGATCCAGTTCCTGCGCCTGTCCTGAGCGAGCCAGACCTCCCACACTGAGCAGCACCTCCCCCTCGGGACCGGTTGTGGTCAACAGGGGCACGCGCTCGCGCCACCACGGTGGTACCCCCATGGACTGATACAGATTCTTCAGGGAGCGACGATGGCCATCCTTGCCTCGCAAGCGGTCGCCCGCTTTACGGAAACGCAAGTGCAACGTACCCGGAGACGCTTCTCCACGAATCTGTACGGCCCCTACGGCGTCCTCACGCCAGTAGTCTCCCGGGTGAAACTCGGCGGTGGGGGGAACAGGCTGCGAGCTGGGACGGTAGAGGTAAACAGCGTCGCGATACCGCTCCAAAGACCAGGTAGGCGTCTGCAACAGGGCACCGCGCCCGCCCCCAAGCTGGCGCAAAAACTCCGCGAGGCGAACTCGCGATGGCATCGCCAGACCCCATTGCTGCAACCACTGGCGAATCAGATAAGCCGACTCCGCCCGCTCCTCAGGCAATTCCCCAAGGGCAAACCCCGGATCCCCAACAACACTGTGAATCGTCGCCAGGGCCCTTAGGGCGACCAGACCGTTCTGCTCCCGCTGCAGCTCCGCGGCACTGGCAAAACGCTGGGCATAGGCCGGCCAGCGAGCCTCCAGCAAGGGCATTATGCGGTGACGCAGGTAGCTTCGATCGTATTGGGGGTCCGTATTGCTCGGGTCAGTGACAGGGCGCAGCTTGTGAACTTCGATATACGCCTGGATGACGCTTCGCGGCAGAGCCAGGAACGGCCTAAGTAAACGACCTCGACCCAAAGGGCGCTCCCTGGCCATGGCCCCAAGACCCTGGGGCCCCGTTCCCCGAAGCAAGCGCAGCAGTAAGGTTTCTGCCTGATCATCCTGATGATGAGCGAGGAGCAGTCGTTCGCCCTCACCCAGACAGCTTTCGAACCAGGCGTAGCGGGCCTGGCGAGCGGCCGCCTCCACACCCTGACCGGCATTCTCGACATTCAGCTTCACCGTGTGCAGCGGCACGTTCCAGGCATCACAGATACTTTGACAGTGTTGGCTCCAGGCATCCGCCGCAGGTAACAAGCCGTGGTGAGCGTGGAGCGCCACCACCTGGGTGGGCCACAGGGTTCGCGCCTCGTGAAGGAGCGCCGTCGAATCCGGCCCGCCCGAGTAGGCAACAAACAGGCGTTCGGAAGCCGTGATAGGGCCGACGGCCTGGCGAAGGTGTTGCGCTAGGAGGGCCGAAGGGCTCTCATCGGAAGAGTCGTGAGGGCCTTCCTTCACCAATGGCAACCGCCGAAGATTGCGCCTCGAGAAGGGCTCACAGGCGCATCAGTTCCCGTAGGAAAGAAGCCTCGCGTAGCGCGCATCTAGCATCGCGTCGAGATCCATGGACCGCAAGCGCGCCAATTCCGCAACGAGATGCTCGCGAATGCGATCCGCCATAAGGGTCGGATCCCGATGGGCCCCGCCGAGGGGTTCCTCGATACTACTGTCGACGATTCCCAGCTCCTGGAGCTTCTCCGACGTCACCCCCATGGCTGCCGCAGCGTCCGCGGCAAACTCCGTAGATTTCCAAATGATGTTGGCACAACCCTCGGGAGAGATGACAAAGTAGGTGGCGTACTGAAGCATGGCCAGATGATCCGCGACACCGATTCCCAGGGCACCGCCAGAGCTTCCCTCGCCAATAACCACTGACACGATAGGTGTGCGCAGCCGCGACATGACGGCCAGGTTGGTGGCGATGGATTCAGAGATGCCGCGCTCTTCCGAATCAATACCGGGATAGGCCCCCGGCGTATCGATGAGGGTAATTACCGGTAGGGAAAAGCGCTCCGCCATCTCCATGAGCCGAAGGGCTTTGCGGTAACCCTCGGGTTTTGGCATACCGAAATTCCGGTAGACCTTGTCTTTCACGGACCGGCCCTTCTCTTGACCGATGACCATCACGGCCTCCCCCGCCAGACGCGCTATGCCACCGACGATAGCCTTGTCGTCACCAAAACGTCGATCGCCATGAAGCTCATCGAAATCGTCAAAGATCAGGGGCAGGTAATCGAGGGTGTAAGGGCGCAGGGGATGGCGAGCCACCCGAACAATATCCCAGGGGCTCAGATTGGCGAAGATTTTCTCCGTGAGCTTGGCACTCTTCGCGCGCAGCTCTTCTATTTCCTTGGAGAGATTCAACTCCGCGTCGGACCCCACATGCTGGAGCTCCTCGATTTTCACTTCGAGGTCCGCGATGGGTTGTTCGAAATCCAGATAGTTGGGATTCATGGCCTAGGCAGCAACCGTTGCACAGGCGCGGGATGCTAACAAAAAGGGCCGATGCGCTCCATGGCCCCAACACAACAACAGGGCATCAACCAACAAGGGTAATCATCACTCCGGCCGCCACAGCGGAGCCGAT
>DIYG01000107.1:0-7169 GCA_002428935.1 Halieaceae bacterium UBA6060 | reverse complement strand
GATAACTCCGGCGACGTTGGGTCCCATAGCGTGCATCAGCAGAAAATTATGCGGATTTGCTTCCAGGCCCAGCTTGTTGCTGACTCGCGCCGCCATGGGTACCGCCGAAACACCGGCCGAGCCAATGAGGGGATTGATGGGTGTGTCGCTAAGGCGGTTCATAAGCTTTGCGATCAGCACACCGGAGGCTGTGCCCACGCTAAAGGCAAGAATGCCCAGACCCAGAATACCCAGCGTATTGATATCCAGAAACTTGCCCGCGACCAGCTTTGACCCCACGGCCAAGCCCAAAAAGATCGTGGTGATATTGATCAAGGCGTTCTGCGCCGTGCTCGACAGTCGCTCCACCACCCCACACTCGCGCATGAGATTGCCCAGGCACAACATACCCAGGAGCGGCGCGGCGTCGGGCAAAAGGAGTGCCACAAGCAACAACAGTAGCAGGGGGAATACGATACGCTCGCGGCGGCTAACCTCCCGAAGCTGGACCATCTCAATAGCCCGTTCATCGGCGGAGGTCAGGGCTCGCATAATCGGCGGCTGAATTAGAGGCACCAGAGCCATGTAGGAATAGGCGGCAACCGCAATGGCCCCAAGGAGTTCCGGCGCCAAAATACTGGAGACATAGATTGCCGTTGGCCCGTCGGCGCCTCCGATAATTCCGATAGCCGCAGCCTGGGCAAGGCTGAAGTCGGTCACCCCCAGAGTATTGAGACCTACAGCACCCAGCACCGTGGCAAAGATTCCGAATTGCGCGGCGGCACCGAGCAGCAAGGTTCGAGGATTGGCCAGGAGGGGGCCAAAGTCCGTCATGGCGCCCACACCCATAAAAATCACCAGCGGCGCGATACCGCTACCAATAGCGACCGCGTAGAAGCTGTAAAGCATGCCGTCCGTAAAGCCCGCATCTGTGGCCAGTGCCATCGCTTGCTGGCGAATCGCCGCAGGAGCCGCGTCAAGGGCGGCGGCGAGCGTATCGGGAGTGGCGTCTACCCCAAGGAGCGTTGCCAGGGGGAGTAGAAGCTCGCCATCGACCTGATACACAGCCCGCTCAACGGCAGAATACGCAAGCCCCGCGCCAGGGATATTCGCCAGCAAGCCGCCAAAGCCAATGGGCACGAGCAGCAGGGGCTCAAAACGGCGATGGATGGCCAGGTACAGCAACAGCAAGGCGATGAGCATCATGGTCGCCTGGCCCCAGCCCAGCTGGGCCAGACCCGATGCGGCCCAGAGGTCCGTAAACCCTCCCATTAACGATCGCTCAGCGCTAGAAGCTCGTCACCAACCGCCACGGCGTCGCCAGCACTAACGGCGACACTGACGACCTGACCCGCTTTCGGTGCCCGTACTTCCGTTTCCATTTTCATGGCTTCGAGAATGACCACCACCGCGCCTGCGTCCACCGTGTCGCCGGGATTAACGGCAACGCTGACAATATTGCCGGCCAGGGGTGCGGGCACCGGTTCCCCGGGGCTCGCAGGCGCGGCCGGCGGCGCCGGAGCAGGAATGGGCGCAGATATGGGAGCGGCGACAGCTTGCACGTCACCCCCCTCGGCTACCTCAACCCGATAGCTGCGACCCTCAACGGTCACCGTGTACACACCGCCTTGTCCCGCGCCAGCGGCCGGCACGGTCGCCCCATGAGTCTTCGCTTCAGGGGCTGCCTCTACTGGTTTCGCTGCCTGCGCGGCTTCTCGATCCGGGTGCAATTCGAAGGCATCGGGATTCCCCCGCTGCTGGAGAAACTTCAAACCCACCTGGGGAAACAGGGCGTAAGTAAGCACATCATCGATCTGATGATCTCCGGCGGCGAGACTGATGCCTTTTTCCTTGGCCAGGGCGTCGAGCTCCCCTTCCAGGGCAGCTAACTCGGGACTGAGCAAATCGGCGGGACGACAGGTAATCGCCTCTCCACCCTCCAGCACCCGCTGCGCCAAGGCATCGTTTACCGGTGCCGGTGTGGCACCGTACTCGCCCTTAAGCACTCCCGCTGTTTCCCGAGAGATGGACTTGTAACGCTCTCCCGTCAGCACGTTCAAGACCGCCTGCGTACCGACGATTTGTGATGTGGGTGTGACCAGGGGAATGTAGCCCAGGTCTTCGCGAACGGCGGGAATCTCCTCCAGAACCTCATCGAGACGATCAGCGGCGTTCTGCTCTCGCAGTTGGTTTTCCATGTTCGTCAACATGCCACCGGGCACCTGGGCGACGAGGATTCGTGAATCGGTACCGCGCAGAGACCCCTCGAACTTCGCGTACTTCTTGCGGATGGTTCGGAAATAGCCGGCGATCTTTTCCAGTTGCACCAGATCCAGCCCCGTGTCCCGCTCGGTTCCCTCGAGCATCGCCACGAGGGCTTCCGTCGGCGAGTGACCGTAGGTCATGCTCATGCTGGATATGGCCGTATCGATATTGTCGATACCCGCTTCGATACATTTCAGGTTGGTGGCGGTGGACAGGCCCGTTGTGGCATGACACTGCATATGAATGGGAATGGCACAGGATTCCTTTAGCCGCGTCACGAGTTCGTAGCCCACATAGGGTCGCAACAGTCCGGCCATATCTTTTATGGCGATGGAATCCGCCCCCATGTCCTCAATGCGCTTGCCCTGGTCCACCCAGCCATCGATATGGTGAACGGGGCTCAGGGTATAGGCGATGGTGCCCTGGGCGTGTTTGCCGACGGCCTTCACCGCATGGAGCGCTACTTCGATATTGCGCATGTCATTCATGGCATCAAAAACCCGGAACACATCGACACCATTGAGGGCGGCGCGCTCGACAAATTTCTCCACCACATCATCGGCATAGTGGCGATAGCCCAGGAGATTCTGCCCCCGCAGCAACATCTGCTGACGGGTATTGGGCATGGCCTTTTTCAGCTCGCGAATGCGCTCCCAGGGGTCCTCACCGAGAAAACGGATGCAGGCGTCGAAGGTGGCACCACCCCAGGACTCCAGGGACCAGAAGCCCACGGTGTCGAGTTCCGCGGCAATAGGCAACATGTCCTCAATGCGCATGCGCGTGGCGAACAACGACTGATGGGCATCGCGCAAGATCACGTCGGTAATGCCTAGCTTGCCAGCAGATTGAGTCATGCTTTCCTTCCCTTGGGTTACGGCTCTAGGAGTTCGAGGAGCCCGATTGTCGGTGTGCGTGTACGGCGGCCGCGATCACCGCGAGAATTTCTGGATCGATGCTGGAGGACTGCGCCGACGCCGGATCCGTTCGCGAACCCGAGGCGGCCCCGGCAACATCAACGGCCGAGGCCAGCACGGGCTCGGCGAACCATCGATGGACTACCCAGGACATAAGGCGCACCGCGAAGACCAGGACCGCCAGGAACACGATGACCGTGCCCATGCCGTAGACCATCAACGCAAAGCCCTGCGCCGCAAGCGCTGGTGTCATGACCATTCCCCCTTTGACGAACCATGATAAAGCAGCCCCCGCCCAGGGTCACGACGGCTGTGCACCTCAACAAGTGCGCGTATACTCCGACGCAGTGACTGCCAAGACCCAAGCCCGGATACTGCTCGCGCCCATGGAGGGCGTTATCGATCACACCATGCGCGACCTTCTCACGCGTTTGGGGGGTGTCGATCGCTGCGTGACGGAGTTTCTACGGGTATCCCAGGAACTCCTCCCACCGCGAGTTTTCCATCGTATCTGCCCGGAACTCGCCACCGGCGGTCAAACCGCCGCCGGTGTACCGGTTTATTTACAGTTACTCGGCGGGCATCCGCAGTTGGTCGCCGAGAATGCGGCGCGCGGCGCCGAACTGGGGGCACCAGGTATCGACCTGAATTTTGGCTGTCCAGCGAAAACCGTCAATAGATCTGATGGTGGCTCGGTTATTTTGCGCGAGCCGGAGCGAGTCCACGCCATTGTCGCAGCCACCCGCCGGGCGGTACCGGAATCGGTGCCCCTGAGCGTAAAGATCCGTCTTGGCTTTGAAGATCGCAGCCAGTTTCTAGAGATAGTTGCCGGCGTCGAAGCGGCCGGTGCCAGTGAACTGGTTGTTCACGCCCGCACCCGTAACGACGGTTACCGCCCCCCAGCCTATTGGGAGGAGATCGACCGCGCTCGACAGCACTGCAACCTGCCCTTGATCGCCAATGGCGAAATCTGGTCCGTGGAAGATGCGCACCGGGCGCGCGGCGAGAGCGGCACGGAGGATCTCATGCTTGGCCGGGGCGTCCTTTGTAGGCCGGACCTGCCACGACTCTTGCGCGCAGCCGACCTCGGAGAGCATCGCCCGGCCCTGGACTTTGAAGAGATTCGCAAGCTACTGCTGACTTATCTCGATATAACCCTCAACCACTACGATCCCCGCTATGCCACCAACCCCATAAAACAGTGGTTGGGGTATCTGCGCTATTACTATCCTCAGGCGGCGGAGCTGTTTACCCGCATCAAGCGACTCCGCGATGCCGAGACGCTGCGTACGGTGCTGCAGACCTCCGACACACCTCATAGGCTCGCGGCCTGAGCAACGTACCGACGCACGGCACCAATAACGACAAGGAATTAACGTGACCGCTACTACCCTCGACGACGTCATCCCCACAGATCGTGGCTTCTTCGGCCACCCCCGGGGGTTGCTCATCTGCTTCGCCACGGAAATGTGGGAGCGCTTCTCTTTCTACGGCATGAAGTATCTATTGCTGCTGTATCTCACCAAGTATCACCTGTTCACCGATGAGGCTGGCCTTGAGGTCCTGGGCAGCTATGCGGCCCTGGTCTATGCCATGCCGGTGATCGGCGGCCTTATCGCGGACCGCTATCTGGGTATGCGCAAGTCCGTCATCCTCGGCGGTCTCCTCCTCGTTGCGGGCCACCTGGGGATGGCCGTAGAGGGTGAACAGGCGCGTCTCGTGGGTGATGTCATTGAACGCGACACTTCTGCTCTGCAGGTGTTTTACGCCTCTCTGGCGCTTATCGTGATCGGCGTTGGCTTTCTCAAACCCAATATCTCAACCATCGTCGGTCGTCTCTATCGCCAGGACGACCCGCGTCGAGATTCCGGTTTCACCATTTTCTATATGGGCATCAATATAGGTTCTTTCACAGCCACCATTCTCTGCGGCTACCTGGGGGAAACCTACGGCTGGGGTTACGGTTTCGGCGCCGCCGGCATCGGCATGCTCCTGGGCCTTGTCACTTTTATCTACGGTCAGCGACATCTTCAGGGTTTGGCCGAACCGCCGGATCCCGCGCTGTTGGCCTCCCCAGGCCCTGTCGGTCTCAGCATCGAGAAAAGCATCTATCTTGGGGCCCTCGCCTCCGTCGCCGTGGTCTGGCAGATGCTGCAGTTTCACGCTGCCGTCGGATTTCTGCTCAATAGCCTCTCTCTCGTGGTCCTTGGGGGTTTGACCTGGTTTATCACCACCCAATGCAACGCCGTAGAGCGTCACCGTATGATTGTGCTCATGGTGCTAACGATCAGCACCGTGGTGTTCTGGGCCCTGTTTGAACAAACCGCCGCCTCCATGACCCTGTTTGCGGACCGGGTTATGGATCGCGAAGTGTTTGGCCTGGAACTCACCGCATCCCAGTACGGTGCTCTCAACGCGATGTTTATCTTTACCCTCGCACCGCTCTTCGCCTGGCTGTGGACTGTGCTGGGTGCACGGGGGCTCGAGCCCTCGACACCGGTGAAGTTCTCCCTGGGCATCGCGCAGGCCGGTCTGGGTTTTGGCGCCCTGGTGATCGGCGCAAACTATCCTGACCAGGCGGGTCTCGTATCCGGGTACTGGATGGTCCTCGCCTACCTGCTGCACACCTGTGGAGAACTGTGTTTGTCCCCCGTGGGGCTATCCGCGGTGACCAAACTCGCCGTGCCCAGCGTCGTTGGCGTGATGATGGGGTCCTGGTTTTTGGCCACGGCGTATTCCGAATTTGTCGCTGCGCAGCTTTCCAAACTGGCCGCTGTGGAAACTTCTGCCGGCGCCGTCACCGACACGGCGGCTGCCCTCGGCACCTATACGGAGCTGTTCACCAATCTCCTTTGGACCGGTCTCGGCGTAGCTGCGGTGATGCTGTTGCTGTCGCCTCTCCTGCGTCGCATGATGCACGGAATTCACTGAACGCAGGCGCCCGACCATGGCCGAAAGACCTTACGACCTGATCTTGTACGGCGCTACCGGTTTCACCGGTCAACTTGTCGCCGAGCACCTCATTGAACACTACGGTGTAAATCAAGACCTGCGTTGGGCCCTGGCGGGTCGCAGTGTGGAGAAACTGGAAGCTGTCCGGCAGAGCTTGCAGGGACACAAGCCGGAGTCGCCCCTGGACCTGCTTGAGGCCGACAGCAGGGATGCGCAAAGCCTGTCATGCTTGGCACAGCAAAGTCGCGTGATCTGCACCACCGTAGGTCCTTACGCGCGGTATGGCAGCGAGCTCGTGGCTGCCTGCGCCACCGCGG
This sequence comes from Halieaceae bacterium UBA6060, assembly GCA_002428935.1. Classification (GTDB taxonomy): domain Bacteria; phylum Pseudomonadota; class Gammaproteobacteria; order Pseudomonadales; family Halieaceae; genus Congregibacter. The sequence goes on along the minus strand of DIYG01000107.1, from coordinate 742 downwards.
GGACCGACTACTGCGACCTCACCGGAGAAGTACACTGGATCGCTGACATGATCGCCCAACACCAGGATCGAGCAGCCGATAGCGGCGCGCGCATCGTCCACAGTTGCGGCTTTGATTCCATTCCCTCAGATCTCGGTACCTGGTTTGTTCAGCAAGCCATGGAGGAGCGCTGGGGAACGACCGCCACGCGAGTTCGCGGGCGGGTCGGCAAAACCCGCGGCGGGGCCAGCGGTGGTACCGTCGCCAGTCTTCTGGGAGTCGTTGAAGAAGCCAGCCGAGACCGCCAACTGCGCAAGCGCTTGCGGAACAAGTATCTCCTCTATCCCGGAGACTGCGAAGCGGGCCCGGCGGTTAAGGATCAGCATGGACCGGTCTTTGATCCTTGCTTCGAGCAGTGGACCACCCCCTTCGTCATGGCGTTGATCAACGAACGGATCGTCCGGCGAAGCAATGCCGTACTCGGTTTCCCCTGGGGCCAAGATTTCAACTACGACGAGAGCTTGCTCTGCAGCAATCGCGCCCAGGCTATCTCCATCAGCCTCGCCATGGGCGCGGGGATGCTCGGTGTTAGCACCGGCATTGGACGGCGAATCGCGCAACGGGCCCTTCCCGGGCCCGGCGAAGGCCCGGATCGCCAGGCCCGAGAAAACGGCTGCTTTGAGCTGTTCTTCCACGCCGAGCATCCTGAGGATCGTGAGAAGTCCCTCCGCGCCCGGGTGTATGGTGACCGGGATCCCGGCTA
>DIYG01000086.1 GCA_002428935.1 Halieaceae bacterium UBA6060 | reverse complement strand
GGCCGCATTGAATACGGCTTCGTCGCCGCCGCACATGAAGGCCAGGGTGCCGGCCTGCGCGGCCGCCACGCCGCCAGACACCGGTGCATCGATAAAACCTACGCCCCGCTCTTTGGCCGCCTGCCCTACCTCGCGAGCCGTTTGCGCATCAATGGTTGAGCAGTCCAAAACCGTCGTCGCCGCATCCAACTGCGCAAGGAGCCCGTCGGCACCGAGATACAAGCCGGCGACATGCTTCCCAGCGGGTAACATGCTGACGAGGAAATTCACATTGGCCGCTGTGGCCTGAGCAGAATCGCCAACGGCAGCACCCTGGTCCGCAAGCAGCGCACAAGCACTCTCACTCAAATCGAAAACGGTGACGGCAAAACCCGCCTTGATGAGATTGGCCGCCATGGGTCCACCCATGTTGCCCAAACCGATAAAGCCGACCTTCTGGGTCATTGGCAATCCTCCGTTACCCGACTCCCCGCTCGCTTAGCGCGGGGGAACACTGTTATAGATCCGCCAGGGGATTCTCAGCCCAGGGCGCCGTAAAGAATCCTTGCACAACCTCCGCGGGTACTGACCGCGAGCTGTCGTAGGACCAGGCGGGATTGCGGTCCTTGTCGATGAGCAAAGCTCGCACACCTTCGGCAAACTCCGGATGGCGAACGATGTTGGTACCCAGCTGCAATTCGCTTTGGAACACTTCCCGGAGCGACGCGTGACGGGTTTCCCAAAGCTGACGGTCTATCCACAGGGCCGCCAACTTGGAGCCGTGGGCCAAACCGTCTCGGGCCCGGGCAAGCCATTTGTCCTCGGTCTGGAGCGCCACAATGCGATCGATCACATCGTGAATATCATCACCGTCGCAGAGTTCATTGATGCGTGGCAAATGGGGCTGTACCTGAGCCGCCGGTAACTCCGCCCCGGGGGCCTCGCTGAAACCCCGCAGCAGGTGATGGAGACGAGCGTCGTTGTCAGCGGGCGCAGAACCCCAGTGCTCTGCCGCCACCGCCTCCAAGACCATGGCTTTCCGGGCGGCACCGATGAAGCGATCACCAAGACCGCAAAACAGCGCATCCGCCCCATTGACCGAAGCGGCTGTCAGCGCAAGAAAACGTCCGCTCGCACCAGGCATATGATTGAGAAACCAACTCCCCCCTACATCGGGAAATAGCGCGATGGTAACTTCCGGCATGGCGATGCGAGTCGCTTCCGTGACGACGCGATGGGAGCACCCCGCCATGATGCCCAGGCCACCGCCCATAACGATGCCATGCCCCCAACACAAGACCGGCTTGGGGTAGGTGTGAAGCGTGTAATTCATGCGGTATTCACGCTCGAAGAAACTCTCGGCGTACTCGCAGGGACCACCGGGGGTCGCTACCGCTGAGGCGTGTAAAGCCTGCACGTCACCACCGGCACAGAAGGCTTTTTCACCTGCCCCGTCGATAAGCACCACGGCTATCTCGGGATCATCCCGCCAGGCGTCAAGAGCTTCCTGCAGGAGATCTACCATCTCAAGGGTCAGGGAGTTAAGCGTAGCCGGGGTGTTCAGGGTCAGGCGTCCAATACATCCTGTTGCCGCCTGCTCCCGGCGCACAAGCACCGCTGCGTGACTCACAATTGTCGCCCCCCTTCCTCGAAAATATCCGGTGCTGACCCTGCCCAAGGTCCGCAGCGTTTTATTAACCACGGTTTGACGGTGATCATCAACGGGAGCCTCAAGCGTTTTTCCACTGGGGTTCGCGCTTCTCAAGAAACGCATTCACCCCCTCGCGCTGATCGGCGGTCGAGAACAGCTCTACAAACAGATCGCGTTCCGCCTGGAGTCCATCATCGATGGCTTTGTCACGAGCACTGTGAATCAGTCTCTTACAACGACCCACGGCGCTGGGGCTCTGCTGCCCAGCTTGCTCTGCCAGAGCCAGAGCGCGATCCAGCGCTGCACCGGGCTCCACAACCTCCTCCGTCAGACCGATACGCTCCGCGGTTAACGCATCAATGCGTTCGTTACAGAGAATCATGCGCTTGGCCCAGCCTTCGCCCACCAGACGCGCGAGCCGTTGGGTTCCACCCGCGCAGGGCAACAGACCCACTCGAGCTTCCGGGAGAGCCAGCTTGGCCTGTTGCTCCACGATGCGGATATCGCAGGCCAGGGCGACTTCCAGGCCACCCCCCATGGCAAAACCGTTTACCGCGGCGATGGACACACCGCGAAAATCGGCGAGAGTTTCGAAGGCCTCGCCAAACAGACGAGCCATCTCACCCGCAGTTTGAGGATCTCCATCGGCAAACAGCTTTAAATCAGCGCCGGCGGAAAAGAACTTCTCTCCAGCGCCGGTGAGAACCAGGGCGTAAATGTCGTCGTTACCGTTCAGGGCCAGCACCAGGTCACGGAGGGCGCTGAGGCTTTCCGTATCCCAGGTATTCGCGGCCGGGTTGTCGATGGTCACCAGGGCCGTGTGCCCGCGGATCTCCAGTCGGAGCTTCTCGGATGTACTCGCAATCATCGTATAACCTCCAGAGCGCCCTCCATCATCAGCCGACGGGCGATGATGACGCGCATGATTTCATTAGTGCCTTCTAGAATCTGGTGGACCCGGGTATCGCGCACATGGCGCTCCATGGGGTACTCGCGGATATAACCGTAGCCACCGAAAAGCTGCAGGGCTTCGTTGCAGACCCGGAAACCCGCATCGGTAGCGAAGCGTTTGGCCATGGCGCAATAAGTGGTCGCCTGCGGATCTTTACCATCGAGCTTACTCGCCGCCAGGCGAATCATCTGCCGCGCCGCCACCACATCGGTGAGCATATCCGCGAGTTTGAACTGCGTGGCCTGGAACTCTGCAATGGCCTGACCGAACTGGCGGCGTTCGTTCACATAGTCCATAGCCTCCTGCAGAGCTTGCTGCGCCGTGCCCACACTGCAGGTAGCAATGTTGATGCGGCCACCGTCCAGGCCTTCCATGGCAATGGCAAAGCCCTGGCCTTCTTCACCCAGGCGGTAGGCCACGGGTACCCGGGCATTTTCGAAGCTAACCATTCGAGTCGGTTGGGCGTTCCAACCCATTTTCTCTTCTTTCTTTCCGTAGCTGATACCGGGGGTGTCGGCAGGAACCAGGAGTGCACTCACGCCTTTGGGGCCGCTGTCACCGGTGCGCAGCATGACCACGAGCACATCCGTGTCACCGGCGCCGGAGATAAAAACCTTACTGCCGTTGAGCACATAATCACCCCCGTCCCGCTCGGCCCGGGTGCTCAGCGATGCCGCGTCAGACCCCGCTCCGGGTTCCGTGAGGCAATAGGATGCGAGCCTGGTCCCTGCCACAAGCTCCGGGCACCACTCGTCAATCACCGCGTCGCTGCAGTACCGACCGATCATGCTCGTCGCCATGTTGTGAATCGTTAGAAAGGCCGCCGTGGTGGTACAACCCCGGGCCAACTCTTCGACGATGAGACTCGCATCGAGCCGCGACAACTCCAATCCACCGGCGCGCTCGGGGGTGTACATACCCATGAAACCCAGCTCCCCGGCCGCGGCCAGGGCTTCTTTGGGAAAAAGGCTCTCCGCATCCCAACGGGCCGCGCCGGGGGCAAGCACGCCGTCGGAGAAGGCTCGAGCGCTGTCGACAAAGGCCTGTTGTTCGTCGGTAAGAGAAAAATCCATCGGCGTGTTCTTGCTATCTATGCGGTCCGGAGGCGCAATGTAGCAGCATCCGCGCGACGACAGTACCGCCGGCCCGGCTCGCGCCGAGATCGCAAAGCGGCAGGGGTATTGCTACCATGACGACCCTTCCAAAGAACTTCGAGCAACGGCATGCAGCGCTTGTTCTCCA
>DIYG01000169.1 GCA_002428935.1 Halieaceae bacterium UBA6060 | reverse complement strand
CGGCGGCGGCGGACCCTCCCGAGGACCCCCCGGGAACACGGTCTTCGGCCCACGGATTCCGGCAGGCACCGTAGTAGCTATTTTCGTTGGACGATCCCATGGCGAATTCGTCCATATTGGTTTTTCCCACCACGACCAGGCCCGCCGAAGCCAATCGTTCCACCACGGTGGCATCGTAGGGGGGCGCGAAGTTGTCGAGCATGCGCGAGGCGCAGCTTGTACGCAGACCGCGGGTGCAGAAGATATCTTTATGGGCGATGGGAATACCGGTTAAGGGGCCGCCCCGGCCGGCCGCGCGCTGCTCGTCGGCCTGTTGCGCCTGGGCTCTGGCACCGGCTTCATCGACGGTAATGAAGCTATTGAGACGCGGATCAAGATCGCGAACGCGCCCCAGAGCCTCTTCGGTCAGGGCAGTGCTGGTGGTCTTTCCGGTCTCCAGGGCTTTGCTGATAGAGCTCAAACCCTGATCGAGCAGAGAATCAGCCATGAGGAGTCTCCGTGCTCGGCCGTTGCCGGTGTTGCATCGGGAGCTTCATTCCACGACCCGGGGCACAAGGTACAGCCCGTCCTCCACGAGGGGTGCGACGGCCTGAAGAGCGTCCCGCGCATTGGCTTCCGTCACCTCATCCGCGCGTAAAACCTGCGTTGCGTCCAGGGGGTTGGCCATGGGTTCCACGGCATCCGTGGTTGCGGCTTGAAGTTGTTCAAACAGATCGAGAATGGCGTTGAAACTCTCCGTGACAGACGGCAGTTCCTCATCGGTCACCCGCAGTCGGGCGAGCTGCGCCATCTCGCTTATCGTGTCGCTGGTTACGCTCATGGCAGTCGTTTGGGGGTAGATCTCGGTAGGCGGCGCACCTTACCTCATTTGATCCTTGCCCAACACCCCCGCCGTTGATACTCTTGCGCAGCATCAAAACACCGAGTCTGACGCCAGAAAAACCGCATCATGATGTCTCCTGGCGACCTTCCTTTGTTTTTCTGTTTTTCCCGCTGCTTTTCGTACCGCGATTCACCGCTTAATCACTCTATGTTTCACCATGCTCCACGCGGGTCAATCGGCCGATTCCCAGCGCGTGTTGGATGTTTGATACTGCGGAAAATGACCGGTACTGAAACCGGAGGTAGTACATGGAAGGTTGCGCGTTTTGAGTAGCCAGGGGATATACACCGGTTTGATGTCGCGCCTGACGGTAACGGATATACCTATTACATGCTGAAGAAACTACGAGGTATGTTCTCGAACGATCTTTCGATCGATTTGGGAACCGCCAACACCCTGATCTACGTACGTGGACAGGGTATCGTCCTGGACGAGCCTTCCGTCGTGGCCATTCGGGTCCACAACGGACAGAAAACCATTGAGGCCGTAGGCACCGATGCGAAGCGCATGCTCGGGCGAACGCCCGGCAATATCACCGCCATCCGGCCCCTGAAAGATGGCGTCATCGCCGATTTTCAGGTTACGGAAAAAATGCTCCAGCACTTTATCGCCAAGGTGCATGAAACGCGTTTTATTCGACCCAGTCCCCGTGTCCTCGTATGTGTGCCCTGCAAGTCGACGCAGGTTGAGCGCAAAGCCATCCGCGAATCGGCCCTCTCCGCCGGTGCCCGGGAGGTGCGGCTTATCGAGGAACCCATGGCCGCCGCCATAGGCGCTGGTCTTGAGGTGGAGGAAGCCGCTGGCAGCATGGTGGTGGACGTGGGTGGTGGTACCACGGAAATTGCCATCATCTCTCTCAATGGCGTGGTCTACTCGGATTCCGTGCGCCTCGGTGGTGACCGCTTTGACGAAGCGATCGTCTCTTACGTGCGCCGACGTTATGGAACGCTTATCGGCGACTCCACGGCGGAGAAAATCAAGCAGGAGGTGGGTTGCGCCTTCGCCGGTAGCGAGTTGCGGGAAATCGACGTTCGCGGTCGCAACCTCGCCGAAGGTGTGCCGCGGAGCTTTACCCTTAACAGCGATGAAATTCTCGAGTCCCTTCAGGACCCCTTAGCCTCTATTGTGCAGTCGGTAAAATCCGCTCTTGAGCAATCGCCACCGGAATTGGCGGCGGACATTGCTGAAAGCGGAATCGTTCTGACCGGCGGTGGCGCTTTGTTGCGCGATCTCGATCGACTGATCGCCGCAGAAACGGGTTTGCCGGTGGTTGTGGCGGAAGACCCTCTGACCTGCGTTGCCCGTGGTGGTGGTATGGCCATGGAACGTATGGATCGGCATACGATAGACTTGCTCTCGACAGAATAATCGCGGGTTACCGGCGCCGGTCCCGCAGCGAGTGGTGCCATCAAGCCGCTGTTCATCAAGGAATCTAATCTCGGGCTCAAGCTGTTGCTGGGGGCGTTTCTCATTGCTGCCTTGCTGGCGGCGGATCTGCGCTACAGCGGCCTGGCGACTTTTCGCTCCGTGGTTGATACGGCCCTTACGCCGGTCTACTGGATAGCCGATATACCGCGGTCTCTGGGTGCCTGGCAGGACCGCACGATCCGATCTCGAAGCCGCCTGCTGGAAGACAACGATCGCCTGCGGCGGGAAAACCTCATTCTCCAGGGCCGTTCCCAGCAATTAGCATCCCTACAGGCCGATAACGCCCGGCTTCGTGCGCTGCTGAACTCCACCGCCCTCTTGCGCGATGATGTTCTGGTAACGGAGATTATCGGTGTATCTCCCGATCCTGTCCGGCATCAACTGGTACTCGACAAAGGCGCGGAAGCCGAGGTTTACGGCGGTCAACCTCTTATCGATGCCAATGGTCTGGTAGGTCAGGTCATCGAAGTGAGTTCCACCACGTCTCGGGTTCTACTGATTACGGATCCAACGCATTCGGTACCCGTGCAGATCAATCGCAACGGTGTGCGGGCGGTAGCCGAAGGTGTGGGTTCTTTGGATCAGCTGGCTATTCATCACATCGCCGCGACGACGGATATCCAGCCTGGTGATCTCCTCGTAACCTCTGGCCTCGGAGGACGCTTCCCCATCGGTTATCCCGTTGCTGTGGTCGCCGCGGTTGAACGCAACCCCGGCGAGGCGTTTGCACGCATTACGGCAACGCCGACCGCGGCGTTGGATCGTATCCGTCATGTCCTCTTGGTGTTTGCGGAGCCTGCGGGGCCGGAGTCCGTGGAACTGGCCCGTGAGTGAGCCGACCAGCGGATACTGGGTCATCGTAGTCTCGTTGCTCGGTGCGATGATTCTTGCCGTGCTTCCCCTGGATCGGGGGCTCGCCTGGTGGCGCCCCGAATGGATCTTGCTGGTGCTGGTGTACTGGACCATTGCCTTGCCTCATCGCGTGGGAATGTTTACCGCCATGGTCATAGGCCTGGGGGTAGATGTCCTCGAAGGAGCTCCCCTGGGGCAAAACATGCTTGCCCTCACGGTCGTCGTCACCCTGGCGCGCCTCATGTATCAACGGTTGCGCGTATTCAGCCTCGGTCAACAGGCCACGGTAGTTTTTTTGTTAGCCGGTTTGCATCAGCTAATCACCCTGTGGCTGCAAGGTCTTCAGGGCATTGGCGCCGCAGGCTTCAGCTTTCTGTTACCGGCCTTAACCAGTGCGCTCCTGTGGCCGTTGCTGATGCCAGCCCTGCGGGGTTTGCGGCGCGGTTATCACGTGAACTGATGGTTGAGGATTTGCTTTTGGGCTCGGCCAGCCCCCGACGAGCACAGCTCCTGGCCCAACTCGGGCTGCGTTTTCAGCAGCGGGCCGCGGCCATTGACGAAACTCCTAGAGACGGTGAGCCCCCCAGAACCTACGTGCGCCGAATGGCCGAAGAGAAGGCTGCAGCTCTGGCGTCAGCGCTGGGAGGGGAAGACGGCAGCGGCACTCTGCTCACCGCCGATACCACGGTGATCCTGGATGGGCGCAGTCTCGGCAAGCCCGTGGGTGCCGAGGATGCTCGAACTATGCTGCGCGATCTGAGCGGGCGTGAGCATGAAGTCTGTACGGCGGTTTGCGTAATGCGCGATCAGATCCAAAGGCACTGCCTAGTTAGCACCCAGGTGGAGTTTGCTGAATTGAGCGAAGAGCTTATCGATTGCTATCTGGCGACGGATGAGCCCTGGGACAAAGCCGGGGCCTATGCCATCCAGGGCAGCGGTGGTGCCTTTGTGCGCCGGGTGTCGGGAAGCGTCAGCAATGTTATCGGCCTGCCGCTGGTAGAGACCCGGGAGCTTTTGCAGGCTATGGGCATTCCCTGTCCTCTGGCGGCGGCTGCCCCGTGAGCAGTGAAATCCTGGTCAATGTCACGCCCATGGAAGCCCGAGTCGCCGTGGTGGAAAACGGCGCTGCCCAGGATATTCATATCGAGCGACAGGAGAGTCGTGGTTTCGTGGGCAACATTTATGCGGGCAAAGTTGCCCGCGTCATGCCGGGTATGCAGGCGGCATTTGTGGATGTTGGCCTAGAGCGCAGTGGTTTTATCCATCTCGCCGATGTCATTGGAAGCGGTGCCGCGAATGGCGCTCGTATCACCGATCATCTTCGGGAAGGGCAGCTGATTACCGTACAGGTGGTCAAGGACCCCCTTGGAAAGAAAGGAGCGAGGCTTAGCACGGATCTCTCCGTATCTACTCGCTACCTGGTGTACATGCCGGCAAGCGAGCACGTGGGTGTGTCCCAGCGCATCGAAGACACAGAGGAGCGCGAGCGGCTTCAGGATGCCCTTGCATCGGCGCTGGAAGAAGAGCAGCTAGAGGGTGGTGGTTACATCCTGCGTACCGCCGCTGAGGGTGTAGGCGCAGCGGAGTTGGGCGCAGACCTGCGCTATCTCAAGCGTCTCTGGGCTGTGGTGGCGCGGCGAAAGGAAGCGGCCGAAAAACCCGAGTTACTGTACGAAGATCTTCCCTTACAGCTGCGCACGGTGCGCGATCTGGCGCGACCGGAGGTCACGCGGATCGTCATTGACAGTCTCGAGAACTTCACCGCTCTGCGGGAGTTCTGTCTCAAGTACATGCCCGAAGTGGCGGAGTTGGTGGAACACTATCAGGGGGAGCGGCCCCTGTTTGATCTCCACGGGGTCGAGGACGATATCCAGCGAGCGCTCCAGCGCGTGGTACCGCTGAAAAGCGGCGGCCATCTGGTTCTCGATCAAACCGAAGCCATGACTACCATCGATGTGAACACGGGCTCTTTTGTAGGCCGCCGGAGTCAGGAAGAAACCCTTTTCAAGACCAATCTGGAAGCCGCTGCGGTGCTTGCCCGACAGCTCCGTTTGCGTAATCTGGGCGGTATCGTCATTGTCGATTTCATCGATATGAGTGACGCGGAGCACCGTCGGCAGGTGCACCGCAGTCTCGAAAAGGCCATGGCTCGCGATCCGGCGCGGAATAAGATCACGGGGGTTTCCGAGCTGGGTCTGGTGGAGATGACTCGCAAGCGCACCCGAGAGAGTCTGGAACGGATGCTCTGTGAGGATTGTCCAAGTTGTAATGGTCGCGGTGTGTTGAAGACCGCGGAAACCGTGGGCTATGAGATCTTTCGCGAGATACTCCGGGAGGCCAGGGCCTACGAGACCGGTGACCTGATGGTGCTGGCATCTCAGACCGTGGTGGATCGGCTTCTCGATGAGGAGTCCGCCCACGTCGGTGAACTCGAGTCCTTTATAGGGCGCACCATTAGTATCCGCGCTGAACCGGATTATGGGCAGGAACAGTTTGACATCGTGTTGTTGTAAACACGCCGCCGACGGCGGAGGTCCTCGGTGAATCACGCCGATCACGAGGAGAGTCTCCCTCTTCGCGGCTTGCATGCCCTGGCGCCCTGGTCCTGGAGGATGCTGGTTGTGGCGGTGGTGTTGCTCGCGGCCTATGTGGCTCTCGGTCGTTTCTTCATGAGCCAGGTTCCGGCGCTGCGGGAACCCATCCTGGCGGAGTTGAATCAGCGCCTTCCCTTCGAGCTACAAATATCCAGCTTATCCGGCGGTTGGAGTGCCTTTAGTCCGGAGCTGACTTTCGCCGATTTGGTTTTGTTGCCGCGAGAAGCCGGTGCTGAGCCCGTGGCTCTGGGTAGCGGCAGTCTGCGCATGGACTTGCCTGCGAGTCTCAGCACCCGAAGCCTGCAATTGTCGCGCCTTGAGCTCTCGGACTTGGCCATGGATGCCCGACTTACGGACACGGGGGCCATTGAAATCGCCGGTTTTGGCGGTGGCGGAGACAGCGAAGCATTGCAGCTATGGCTCCAGGCTTTCCTGCCCAATGTGCGACGGCTTGCGCTAACAGACAACCGGGTGTCCCTGGGTACCGTGGGTGGAAGTTTTGATTTACGACTGGACCTTCATCTGGAGCGCGACGGTAACACCCGCACCCTGCAAGGTCGGGTGCAGGGAGACAGTATTGATCTGGCCATCAATGCCGAGGGGGTAGGGAACCCCTTAAACCCTCAGTCGTGGGCCGGCAATGTGTTTCTAGATGCGAAAAGCAGTGACCTGGCGCGTTTGACAGGACTTTGGGAAACCCTCGACTGGCCTTTTCGCCTCAGCGGCAGTGCCGATGCACAGTTCTGGTTGTCCCGTCTGGATGGCGATTCTATTGCCCATCTCCGTTGGAGCAGCGCGGGGCTCGAGGTGGAGGAGCGCGGCGGTGCCTGGTCCCTTCCCCTGGATGCCCTGACGTTTGAAGCGGCGCTCGATCAGCGGGCTCGCCACTGGAGCTTTCTCACGGAGGACTTACATGTAGAGCATGCGGGGCAGGCCCTGGATCTGGATCGAGCCCAGTTCGACTGGTGGGGGCAGGCGCTTCGGGTTCGAGCCAAGGAGTTGAGCCTGGATGCGCTGCCGACGATATTTGCCGCGGGCCCGGGACTTCCCGAAGGCTTGCGCAAGGCGCTTCCGGATCTCGCTCCTTCGGGATATCTGCAAGCCATTGAACTGCGCCTGGATGACTTGTCAGCCCCGGCCACGAGCTGGCATCTGCGAGCGGCTCTGGAAGATCTATCCGTCGGTAGCTGGCGGAATACCCCGGCGCTGACCGGTGTGACGGGGTATCTGGATCTGCAACCTCAAGGTGGGCAGATCCAGGTCGACGCGCGCGAGTTCAGCATGCATTACCCGAATGTCTTTAACGCGCCCTTGGCCTACGAGGACGTATTGGGTGATCTGTATTTCACCTGGGATCGACAGGGTTTGCGTATTGACAGTGGATTGGTGCGCGTCAACGACCCCGAGGGGCAGGCGAGTGCATTGTTTGCCGTCGACATACCCTTTGTTCCGCGAGACACGGGAATAGAGCTGGATCTGCTCATTGGTTTAACCGGCGCGGGTGTCGAGCATCGTGGGAAGTACCTGCCCTACAAGCTGCCCCAGCCTTTGCTGAGTTGGTTGGATACCAGTCTTCAGGGCGGTGAGGTGCGTCAGGGCGGGTTTATCTGGCGAGGCAGCACACGCAAAGGGATGCGTGATTACAAGACCTTCCAGCTCTTCCTCCAGGGGCAGGATACGCGGCTTCGCTACGATCCCGCCTGGCCCGTTTTAACAGGGCTCGATGCCATGGTCTGGGTTGATGACGGACGCACCTATGGTCGGGCTGCGAAAGCTCAGAGTGGTGGCGTGGAGCTCAGCGATGTCATGGTTCGAGTTCTACCCCGCAGCGGTGGTGCGGACCTAAGCATCGCTGGCGATCTTGCCGGTGACGCGGCGAACGCGGGGGTGCTTCTGCGCGATTCGCCCCTGAGAGACATCACCGCGGGTGTTTTTGAGCGCTGGGAATTCTCTGGACCGACGAAGGGACGTCTGCGTTTGGACCTTCCGCTGGACGGTTCCGGAGCAGCTCCTGTCGTAGACCTCAGTGTGGCCGTCACCGATGCGGATATTCGCATCGATCAGGTGGACTTGTTTGTGCACGGCGTCAATGGGCAGCTGAGCTATGCTAGTGATCGTGGCTTCACCGGTAGCCGCGCTGCGGGGGAGTCCCTCGGCGGCCATTTTTCAGCGGTAGCCGGGCCGGCGGATCGGGACAGTCTGGATCTGCAGATCCAGGCGGAAATCGATGCGGGGGCCGTGGCCGATTGGTTGGCGTTGCCCCTCCTCAACTTCGCCTCGGGACAAACGGGGGTGCAGGGAAACTTAAAGATCGCGCCCGAAGAGGACCCCGTGCTTACCTTGCGTTCGGAGCTCGTGGGCGTTGATCTGGAGGTTCCCGAGCCTTTTGGCAAAGTGGCAGACGAGCCTCTGGAGCTGGCTATCTCCGTGCCCTTGCGGGGCGACACGGATATGCAGCTTGGCCTGGGTGAGCGATTGCGTTTTGAGATGGCTCTGCGTGGTGGCGAGTTCAGTCGCCTCGTGGGCGCCGTAGGTGGTACAGAACCCGATGTTGTAGCTTGTGATCAGCGCTACTGCTTGAGTGGCGCGGTGTCGTCTTTGGATATTGCTGCCTGGAGCGATTTCTATGATCGCTTTATTGTCGCTGAGGGCGACGCCGATGAGTCTAACCCAGTGCCCTTCAGCTATCGCATCGATTCCCTGTCGGTGGGAGAGTTGCGTATATCCCAGCGACTGCTCGGAACGGCGCGGGTAGATCTCTGGGGAGTTGATGCCCTCTGGCAGGGCAATCTGGAATCGGACTGGGTACAGGGCAGCTTGTCCCATCGCGATGATCAGAGCCATTTGCTGATCGAGTATCTGGATGCTCAGCGTTTTGGCGATGGAGACCCCATGGCCCTGGCGGATGTGCGTGATGTGCTTTCCGATATGCGCGTCGATGTTCTCGAATACCGACACGGTGAACGCTATCTCGGCAGCTTTGGATTTAATCTGGACGCCACCTACGACCCCGATGCCCTTTTCCTGACCGGTGTGGAGGGAGACCTGTGGGGGATGACCCTGGATGGCCCGGGTCCTGGCCTAGTGCGCTGGTCTATGCAAGACGGGCAGGAGTACACGGAACTCGAACTGGACGTAGAGTTCGATGACCTTGGCGATGTGTTGGAGTCTGCAGGGTTTGCGCCAACGCTGGAATCGGAAGAGGGTGCTGCGCAGCTCCGTTTGCGCTGGCCGGGTGCCCCCACGGCTCTCGCCGCCGTGGACGCGGAGGGTCTGATTGCCCTAAACGCTATTAATGGACGGGTTCTCGAATCGAGGCCCGGGGCATTGGCGATGATAAGCGTCTTAAACCTGGCGGAGATTCTTCGCGGCCTCAGCCTGAACCACATGTTTGAGTCGGGGATTCCCTTTCAACGCGCTCATTCGGAGTTCCACCTCCATCAGGGCATGCTCGAGGTCACGGACCTTCAGATCGATGGTGCGGCCAGCGCCTTTGCTTTCACGGGTTTAAGTGACCTCCAAGAGCGCAGTATTGATGGCGAACTCGTGGTGACCTTGCCGGTCGCCAATAACTTGCCCTGGGTCGCTGCTCTGGCTGCAGGCTTGCCCGTGGCTGCGGGCGTGTTTGTGGTCAGCAAGGTGTTCGAAAAGCAGGTGAATCGCATGTCCTCGGCCGTGTACGGTGTTTCGGGAGCTATCGAGGCACCAGAGGTGGAGTTCCGGCGCCTGTTCGACGATCAGCTCACGCCGACTGCTGCAGGTCTCGAAGATAGCGGAACAGGCGACGACTAGCGGCCGGGGGTTTACCAGCGGCCTGTTCTCGGCTTGCCTGGCGACATAACTGACGAAGCTGTTGTCGGTCGGCGTGGGGGAAGCGTTGCAGGGCAACGCCAAGGGCTTTGTCGCCGTCGCGCAGGAGTTCATCGCGCAGTTCTTCCAGGGCCTGAAAGGCCCGCGCACTGGCCCGACGTTCCTCGTGCAGAGCCGTCAGCGCCGTCTGAATGGGCTCTGGATCAATCTGGCGCATAAGCTTCCCGATGTACTGGCGATGGCGACGTAAAGCGCTGTGGTGCTTAATGCGAGAAGCCTCTTCGATGGCGGCTTTCAGGTCGTCGCTGGCGATGGGGATTCGCTCCAGCTCCCGAGGGCTGAGCTCACAAAGGGTTTCGCCGAGGGCCTGTAGCGCGGTCATTTCCCGTTTCAGCGCCGATTTGCTGGGTGCTCCCGGTTCTTCATCTTGATCCTTGCGGACTTGATCTTCAGCCATAGAACACCGTTGCAAGACCCAGGAAAGACAAAAAGCCAACCACATCGGTGACGGTGGTCAATACAACACCGCCCGCCAGGGCGGGGTCGATGTTGATGCGCTGAAGGGTCATGGGTAACAAGGCGCCGGTTACTCCGGCGGTGACCAGGTTGATGATCAGGGCCGCAGCGATTACCAGTCCCAGGGTGGTATCGCCAAACCAGGTGGCCGCGGCAATGGCCACGATAACGGCCCACATGATTCCGTTTACCGCGCCGGCGAGCAGTTCGCGGCTAATCAACCACTGGGCGTTGCTGCGATTGACCTGCCCCATGGCCAGGGCGCGGATTAGTACGGTGAGGGTCTGGGTCCCGGCGATACCGCCCATGGACGCGACGATGGGCATCAAAACGGCGAGGGCAACGACTTTTTCGATGGTCCCCTGGAACAGGTTGATCACCGAAGCGGCGATAAAGGCGGTCAACAGGTTAACCCCAAGCCATACGGCTCGGCGACGGGCAGTTTTCAGGGCTGGAGCAAAGGTGTCATCGTCCTCGTCCAGGCCCGCGAGGGACATGAGCGAGTGATCCCCCTCGTCACGGATTACATCGACCACATCGTCGATGGTGATTCGGCCAACTACATGACCTTCCTCGCCTACCACCGGCGCGGAGACCCAATCGTTGCGCTCAAACTGTCGCGCCACCTCATCGCTGGGCATGGCCGTGGGAATCGCCTTGCGATGGGTGAGCATCAGCTCTCGCACGGAACACCCTGGATCGGATACCAGGAGAGTACGTACGGGTAGGAGTCCCACGTAACGATCATCCCGGCTGACGACGATGAGAGTGTCGGTCATCTCGGGGATTTCTTCGTGGCGACGGAGATAGCGCAATACCACGTCGAGGGTGACATCCGCTCGAATCGTGATCGTGTCCGTGTTCATGAGGCCACCGGCGGTGTCCTCATCGTAGACCATGACCTGCTCCAGGCGGGCACGATCCTGCTCATCCATGGCCTGCAGCACCTGCTGCGTGAAGGCCTCGGGCAGCTGCTGGAGGATATCGGCGACGTCGTCGTCGTCCAGCTCCTCTGTGATCAGGGCGACCCGATCCGGTTCCATGGTCTGAAGAAAATCGAGCTGCAGTTCATCCCCGAGCTCGTTAAGGACTTCCGCTTCCTGGGACCCCTCCAACAACTGCCAAAGCACATGGCGGTAGCGGGGCGGAGAAGACTCGAGAATATGCGCCACGTCCCCGGGTTCGAGCTTGCGCAACAGACGGCGTACGTCCCGCAGGGTGCCGGTTTCCAGAGCCCGGGAAATACTATCCCGGGAGCGCTCGTGCTCGTCGTGGGCGGTGGGGGTCATTGGCCTTACTCGCCTTCGCCGAAGTAATCGTTGATGAGCGCTTCGATGGCCGTCAGGGCCTGTTCTTCATCGTCACCGTCGATGGTGACCGTCAGTACGGAGCCTTTTCCCGCCGCGAGCATCATGACGGACATGATGCTTTTTCCATCAACGATCTGTTCGCCTTTGGCCACCCGTACATCGCTGGCAAAGCGGCTACTGCAGCTCACAAACTTCGATGCGGCACGGGCGTGGAGGCCCAGCTTGTTGATGATGGTGAGATCCTTTTGCAGCATGAGCCGGGTCCTAGGGCAGTTCCCGGTGACGTAACTGCAATTGGCCATGCTGTGCCTGGAAGTGCTGGTAAAGGCGGTGCGCCATGTACACGGAGCGGTGTTGCCCCCCGGTGCATCCAACGGCGATGGTCAGATAGCTGCGGCTGCTTTCCTCGTAACTGGGCAGCCAACGTTCGATGAAGCCCGCGATGTCGGAGAACAAGCGCTCGGTGATGGCAAAGGATTCGAGGTACTCCCCGACGGGCCTGTCGAGGCCTGTGAGGCCTCGCAGGTCCTCCGACCAATGAGGATTGGGCAACATACGCAGGTCAAAAACCAGGTCGGCATCACTGGGTATGCCGCGCTTGAAGCCAAAGGACTGGAACAGAATGGTAATTTCTTCGGCGTCGGGGCCGACCAGACGCTGACGGATGGCATCGCGCAGCTCATAGATGGTCATGGAGCGGGTATCGAGGGTCAGTGATGCCATGGCCGCCAGGGGCTCTAGAAGCTCGCTTTCCTGGCGAATGGCTTCTGCCAACGGCAGGGAGACGGTGGTGAGAGGGTGTCGACGGCGAGTTTCGCTGAAGCGTCGGATCAATGTGGCCTCGTCGGCGTCCAGATACAAGACGCGGCAGCTGACGCTGGCGGGTAAACTCGCGAGGGTGCGCTGGAACGCGTCGAGGTCACTCCCGACATTTCGCGCGTCGATGCAGACTGCAATGCCGCGAAACAACTCCGGTAACTGGGGGCCTTTGTCGCCTACGAGGGCCGGCAGCAGCGAGGCGGGAAGGTTGTCGATGGCGAAGTAGCCTTCGTCCTCTAGCTGATGAAGCGCCGTGCTCTTCCCGGACCCGGAGCGGCCACTGATGATGATCAGATCCACCTAGGCGCCCCGAGCCGCCCAGTTGATGGCCGTGGTGTACAGCGCCTCAGAGGTCCGGCATTCGCGAAGAGCCCGGCGAAACTCCGCTTGAGAGAACAGCCGGGCCAGGTCGGCGAGTAGATTGAGGTGTTCCTGAGTGGCTTCCTGGGGCACCACAAGGGCGAACAGGAGATCCACCGGTTCTCCGTCGGGAGGATCGAAATCCGCCGCATCGTCGATGGTCATCAGTACACCGGCGGGGCTTTCGCAGTCCGTTAACCGGCAATGGGGAATAGCAATGCCATCCCCAAGGGCCGTACTGCCCAGTTTTTCTCGCGCGAGCATGCCGGCAACCAATTCCGCGGGGTGGAACTCCTCCTGCTCGCGGCCTAGTACATCGGCCACAAGCTCGAAGAGTTTTTTCTTGCTGCCGCCATGGATCTGGCAAAGGCAGCGCTGGGGGTTCAGCAGATCTGTGAGACAGTTCATGGTCCCGATAGCCGACTTGTCTAGGGGTTGAGCGGGAGAACCCGCCGTGGGCTGGTTAGTGAGCGCGCAGCTTTTCCTTGTGTTTGATGAGCTGCCGGTCGAGCTTGTCGGCCAGGGCGTCGATGGCGGCATACATGTCATCGGAGTCCGCTGCAGCAAACACGTCTTTTCCTGCGATATGTACCGTAGCTTCGGCCTTTTGCACCAGCTTTTCGACAATCAGGGTCACATCGGCGTTGGTAATTTGACTGTAATGTCGTTGCAGCCGTTCGAACTTCGCCTCTACGTATTCGCGCAGGGGATCAGATACGTCGACGTGATGTCCGCTGATGGTGATTTGCATAGGACTCTCCTTAAGCTACTGCTGCCTTGTTCACTGTAGGCCTTTTGGGCCGATTTCTCTTGTTTGTTTTCTAGCCCGCATCTACACCAACCTCTTGCGTTCATTGGAAGGTGGGATCATCAGGCTGTCGCGGTACTTGGCGATGGTGCGCCGAGCTACCTGAATACCTTGATCCTCGAGAAGCTGAGCCAGCTTGCTGTCGGACAGGGGCTTTCGCGGGTTCTCGGCGGCGATAAGTTTTTTGATCAGTGCCCGGATCGCCGTGCTCGAGCAGGCACCCCCGGACGTCGTCGCGACGTGGCTGGAGAAGAAATACTTGAGCTCGAAGATGCCGCGGGGTGTATGAATGTACTTCCGCGTGGTGACCCGCGATATGGTGGACTCGTGCATCTCCACGGCCTCGGCGATGTCATGGAGGACCAGGGGCTTCATGGCCTCCTCGCCGTATTCGAGAAAGTTGCGCTGGCGCCGGACGATTTCCGAGGCCACTTTCATCATGGTCTCGTTACGGCTCTGGAGGCTCTTGAGGAACCAGCGTGCTTCCTGAAGATTGTCTCGCAGATAGCTGTTGTCGGCACTGTTATCGGCCCGTTTGATCATTCCCGCGTAATGGCTGTTGATCCGTAGGCGCGGCGCCGTATCCGGGTTCAGTTCCACCACCCAACGCCCATCTTTTTTGCTGACAAATACGTCGGGAACAATGTATTCCGTGTCGTCCCCGCCAATCTGTTTACCTGGGAAGGGGTCGAGGGTCTGAACCAGGCGAAGAACTTCCTTCAGATCGTCTTCCGGAAGTTTCATGCGACGCATGATCTGAGGAAAGTCGCCGTTGCTCAGCTGGTTGATATGGCGGTTTATGAGTACCCGCGCCTGGTCAAGCCAGGGGGTGTCCCGGGGTAGCTGCTTTAGCTGTAGCTGCAGGCACTCCTGCAAATCCCGGGCGAACACGCCAACCGGTTCGAATTGCTGCAGAGCGTGCAATACCGCGTTGAGTTCCTCGGCCTCGATTTCGAGCTCCACGGGAAACAATTCCAGAAGCTCTTCGAGACTGCTATTGAGGCGTCCGTTGCTGTCGGTGGCGTCGATGATGGCCAGAGCTACGATCCGGTCCGTGTCTGACAGTCGGGTCAGATTGAGCTGCCATAGGAGATGATCTTTAAGGGATTCCGTGGCGCTATTGCGACCTTCGAAGTCGTAGTCTTCGCCCGGCCCATCGGCCGGCGGCGGTGCGCTGGAGGGGAGGATGTCCTCCCACTGGGTGTCCACCGGCAGGTCGTCGGGCATGGCCGCGTCGAAGTCGCTGTCGGCCATGTTGTCGGCGGCACTGGCCGTTTGTTCAGGGTTGTCTAGGGGGCCTTCCTTTGCCGTTGGAGCTTCATCGGCGGTGGCGCTGGGTGCCGGTTGTTCTTCTTCGACCTCCAGCATGGGGTTTTCTTGAAGCGCCTGTTGAATCTCCTGTTGCAGGTCCAGGGTGCTCAGCTGCAGGAGACGAATAGCCTGCTGTAGCTGCGGTGTCATCGTCAGCTGCTGACCAAGCTTTAGGTGTAGCCCCTGTTTCACGGCGAGCTGTCTCCTGGAATCCTCGGGGGGCGCCTGTGGCTCCTGTTCCCCCTTTGGATCTGTGCGATAGCGGCGTGGCGCGCTCGATATGCCCTTCGAAATAGACACCCTTGAGTCGGCGTCTCGGTCGTCGAGTTTAGGGTGCCACGCAAGCCTACGCAACGGCTTGGCGCAGTTATTGCATTGTGCTAGCAATCGCATTGGTGATCGGGATTCCGAGGGCCCTGGGCGCTGACCTTACTTGAGTGCTGGCCTTAAAGGCGGAAGTTTTCGCCGAGGTAGACCTTGCGTACCTTGGCGTTGTCGAGGACCGTCTGGGGGCTGCCCTCGGCAATGATATGTCCTTCCCCAACGATGTATGCGGTTTCGCAGATGTCCAGGGTTTCACGGACGTTGTGGTCGGTGATGAGCACGCCGATACCGCGTTGCTGTAGGTGATGGATGATGCTCTTGATGTCACCCACGGAGATGGGATCGACACCGGCAAAAGGTTCGTCAAGGAGGATGAACTTGGGTTCCATGGCCAGGGCCCGGGCGATCTCCACCCGCCGTCGCTCACCACCGGAGAGGGCCTGACCCAGACTATCCCGCAGGTGACCGACGTGAAACTCTTCCAGGAGTTCGTCGCGACGCTCTTTCCGCTGCTGGCGGTTCAGATCTTTTCGTGTCTCGAGAATGGCCAGGATGTTGTCCCCGACGGTCATGCGGCGGAAGATGGAGGCTTCCTGAGGCAAATATCCGATACCTCGCCGCGCCCGCTCGTGCATGGGTAGATTGGTAATGCTGCCGCCATCAATTTCTATGCGACCGGCGTCGGCATCGACGATACCGACGATCATGTAGAAACAGGTGGTCTTGCCCGCACCGTTGGGTCCGAGGAGGCCGACTACCTGGGCGCTTTCCACCCGCAGGCTTACATCCTTTACCACGGAGCGCCCGCGATAGGCTTTGGCCAGACTACTGGCTTCAAGAACGGCCATTATCAGGGTCTGCCTCGGGGCTGGGCTGGTTTGCTTCGATCGATGATGGGGGAGGGCTGGTTTCGTCGCCGGTCGTTGGCTCGGCGTCTGGTGAAGCTTCCGCGTCATTGCTGGCAGCGGCATCTGGCGCCGGGTCACCACCTCTCTCGTCGTCACCACCGGATTCTGCGGCGACTACCTCGGCAGGGATTATGACCTGCACCCGGGCGTTCTCGTCTTTCGCCGCGTCGGCGCGCACCCGTTGCTCAGCCATGAAGTATTGAATGGACTCGCCGGTGACCACGGCGCCTTCCTGCTCGATACTCGCGGCCTCGCGAAGCACTACTAACTCGCGAGACTTCTCGTACACAATGCGCCGGGCGCTGGCCGTCACGAAACCCTTATCGAGTTCCGGTTGCTGCCTCATGGTCGCTGGTTGGCCGATGGCGACGATGCGGTCGGCGGCCTCCCGATCATGATAGATGGTCAACCGATCCGCTTCGATATGCAGGCTTCCCTGTTCCAAAATAACGTCGCCGATGTACACGGTATAACCCGCGCGTTCATCCCGCACGGCGCGCTCGGCGGTAATCTCAATGGCCTGGAGGCGGTCGTCGGGCAGCGCCGCGGTCCGAAGGGCAGGCAGTAGCAGAGCCCAGCCCAGCCCGGCTGCAAGCAAGAGGTGTTTCACGAATCGCCTAGGGTTCAGGCGCATAGTAGGTGCGCACATTGCCATTTAGGGTGGCAACCTCTTTAGCGAGATCGAGGTGAAGGGAGTCGGCCAGGGTTTCGTTGCTTTCTTGCCAGACCCTTACCGGCGCCAGACTTCTGGCGATCTGCCGTTCAAGATTAATGTTCATGGCCTCGGTGGTAAATTCGACGTCATCTCCCGGGTAATGAATGCTTACCTCGCCGTTGAGGCGCAGCACATCGCGTTGTTCCAAAATCTCGCCGCGCAAAGCGCGTGCTTGCCAGGGACCATCTTCGCCATAGCCCCAACGGCGAGGATTTTCCAATTCAGAGACGGCGCGTCGAGTGAAGCGCCGCAGGTAGTCCGCGTCCGTACGTTCTTCGAGTTCTCCCGTTTCGCCGTATTGGCGCACGGAAACAGCGCCGGCGTAGGCGTCGGGGATAGGAGTCTCTGTCACGGGGCCTCGCGGCTCGGGCATGATCTGTGGTGGTGTGCCGACGAGGGCATACACCAGACCGGCCGCGCACAGCACCAGAGGAATGGAAAGACGCTTTTTCAAAGTTCTCGACGCTGTACCGGAGTCACAGAAAGCTCCCTTCGAGGGCCGCGCGCTGGTCTCGGGCTTCCAAAAGCGCTTCGCAGGCCTCACGGACGGCACCCTCACCGCCGCGGCGACTAGCGCACCAGTCCGCCGCATAGATGAGCGCCGGGCTGGCATCCGCCACGGTCAAACCGATTCCCGCCGCATTGACCGCTGCCAGGTCTGGTAAGTCATCACCCATGTAAGCGCACTCGTCGAGGCTTAAGCCCCGATCCCCACACACTTCTTTGAGGGCCGTGAGCTTGTCTTCACGCCCCTGGACAATCTTCTCGATCCCCAGTTCTCTGGCTCGCCGCTCTACGATGTTCGAGGTCCTTCCCGTGATGATGATGACTTCGACTCCGGCACGCTGAAGAAGTTTGATGCCCAGACCATCTTTGATGTTGAACGCCTTGAGTTCCTCACCGTCATTGCCGTAGAGGATTCGTCCATCGGTGAGTACGCCATCGACATCAAGCCCCAAAAGCTTGATCGCCCGGGCTCGAGTTTTCGTCAATTCCGCCGGGTTCACGCGATACCAGCCTCGAGTAGTCCCAGCAGCTGGATCACACCGGCGATTCTGTTTTCATCATCCATCACGACCAGGGCGCTGATATGGCGCTCCTCCATGAGTCGCAGGGCTTCTGCGGCGAGCATGCCCTTTTGCACGGTGGCGGGATTGCGCGACATGAGGCTGTCGATGGTCGTGCTGTTGATGTCGATACGTTGATCGAGAGTGCGGCGTAAATCTCCATCCGTAAACACGCCCAGGAGCGAGTTATCGGCGCTGTCAACGACCGTGGTCATCCCCAGGCCCTTGGCGCTGATTTCCAGAAGGGCATCGCTCAGGAGCGTATCGGGTCTTACCCGTGGCACGGCATCTCCACCGCGCATCACGTCATCAACCTTCAGGAGCAGTTTCCGCCCCAGGGCACCACCGGGGTGAGAAAAAGCGAAGTCTTCGGCGGTAAATCCGCGCGCTTCCAAAAGCGCGATGGCCAGGGCGTCACCCATGACCAGTGTTGAGGTGGTGCTGGAGGTTGGAGCCAGATCCAGGGGGCAGGCTTCAATGGCCACGCCGGTGTTCAGGTGCGCGTCGGAGGCCTGCGCGAGCGGTGAGTCCGGCGCGCCGGTCATGCTGATAAGAGGTACGCCCATCCGCTTAAGGAGCGGGATCAGCGTCAGTACCTCAGGGGTTGTGCCACTGTTGGATAAGGCCACCACGCAATCGTCGGCGGTGATCATGCCCATGTCACCGTGGCTCGCCTCGCCGGGATGGACGAAAAAAGAAGGTGTTCCCGTGCTGGCCAGGGTGGCGGCAATCTTGCCACCAACGTGGCCAGACTTGCCCATGCCGGTAACCACGGCACGACCAGGCACGGCCAGGATTAGTTCGCAAGCTCGAAGGAAGTCGTCGCCGATACGTTCTTCGAGGGCCTCGACGGCCTCGGCTTCCATACGAATGGTGCGCTGCGCGGAACTCAGGCAACCGGAAAGATCGGTCATGACGCTCTAGAGGGTTTGAAACAGCCCGTAATAGTACAGGGCATACCCGAGGCAGAACAGCGTACCGACGCCGCGACCAAGGTAGGAATGCCCTTTTTCCGCACGGCGGTGACGTCTACCGAAGTACACGGCCGCGGCAAGAAGCACCGTGGCGATACACATACTGCCGTAGTCCCGGATCAGAAAACTATCGGGCAGTTGCTCCGGTGCCAGCAGTCCCGGCATGGCCATGACGGCGAGAAGATTGAAGAGGTTGGATCCCACCACATTGCCCATGGCAATTTCCGAATGGCCCCGCAAGGCGCTGGCGACGGTAGCGGCTAGCTCGGGCAGGCTGGTGCCCACGGCGACGATGGTCAGGCCGATAACCAGCTCGGGTACCCCTAATTGCATGGCAATCTCACTCGCACCCCAGACCAACAGGCGAGAGCTGCCAATGAGAAGAATTAAGCCGATGGTAAAGGCGACCCAGGCTCGCCCCGGGCGCAGATGGGGAAGCTCATCTTCCTCGACTTCTTCCGTCATTTCCGGGTCGTGGGCCTGGGAGCGGACCATCTGCGTCAGGATCAGGACCAGCGCCGTTATCATCAGGATGGCGTCGCTGCGCTCCAGCTCCACGTCCAGGAGTAACAGCCCCGTGCCAGCGGTCACCACGAGGAGGGTGGGTAGCTCACTGCGCATGCATCCGGGATGTACATGGATGGGGGCAATCAGGACCGTCAAACCCAACACAAGACCGATGTTAGCGATGTTTGAGCCCACGGCGTTGCCGATAGCGAGGCCACCGGATCCCGCGAGGGCAGCGGTTACAGACACGAGGATCTCCGGGGCGGACGTGCCCAGGGAGACGATTGTCAGGCCGATGATAACGGGGGAAAGGCCAAGGTTTTCGGCGATGGATGCCGCACCCGCCACGAACATGTCGGCGCTCCAGACCAGCACCGCGAAGGCGACAATCACCGTCAGGAGGGGGATCAGCATAGAGGCGAAGACCGCCGCTCGGAGGTCAGCTGTTCAGCGGCCACGATAGACAATGAGTGAACCGGAAACGGGTCGCTGTGGTCATAGGAGTCATGGGGGTTCGGTTCGGGATTCGTTCCGGAAAGCGTGTAGAATGCCGGCCCGCTTCGCATCGGGCCTGCTTGAGGGCGCCGAGTATACCTGCTCACTCCCGATGGAACAGCAATCGTTTGAGGATCACAGCATGCGCTTTGGCAATGGAAGGCGGTACACGATAGAGACCGGGTCGCGATTTTTTCTTGGCGCCGCCCAGTTATTGGCCTCGGTAGCCCTGGTCGTCACAGGGTCCCTGGCGTCGGCCGACGACGTGACTGTGCCGGATACGCGGCAGATGACGGCGGAGGAAGTTCTTGAAGATACGACCCAACGGGTGCTGGCGGTTATCGACGAGGCTCGGGAGTATGTGGACGAAGATCCCGAGCGTTACTACGAGGCGGTTCATGAGGTGCTTGATCCCGTGGTCGATTATCGGGGCTTCGCCCGCGGGGTGATGGGGGACTATGCCACTGGCGCCCGTTATCGCAGCCTGGACGAGGCCGGCCGCGCCACTCTGCGCGAGCAACTTGATCGCTTTAGCGAGATCATGCGCGTGGGTTTGGTTCGGACCTACAGCAAAGGGCTGCTGGCCTTCGGCGGCTCGCGGGTGGAGCTAGATGACTCCAGCGGCGGCGAGGCCGACGCCAAGCGCGCAACCCTTCGGCAGCTGATTTACAGCGACGTTTCCCAGCCCTATGTTGTGGTGTACCAAATGGCCCGTAATAAAGAGGGCTATTGGCTGTTGCGAAACCTGGTGGTAGAGAACATCAACCTGGGGCAAATCTATCGCAGCCAGTTCGAGGCGGCGGCGCGTCGTTTCGACGGCGATCTGAATGCGGTCATGGATAACTGGAATACGGACGCCGTCCAGGAAAGCTGAGTCAGCGCTTTTTCGCAACGGGATAGGAGCAAGCAGGTGGATGCAGGGAAGGTAGAGAGTTTGGTTCAGGCGGCGATGCCTGAGGCACAGGTTGCCGTGGACGGGGCCGGCAGCAATTACGATATCACCGTAATCAGCGATGTCTTCAGCGATATGCGTCCCGTGAAGAAGCAGCAAACCGTCTATGCCGCTTTAACGGCGGAGATCGCTGCAGGCAGTATCCACGCAGTGAACATTCACACCTTTACTCCCGAGGAATGGGCCGCGCGAAGCGCCTGAGCCCGTTTTCCATGGACAGACTCCTTATTCGCGGTGGGCACCGCCTGGACGGCGAGTTGCGTATCTCCGGCGCCAAGAACGCGGCCCTGCCGATTCTGGCCGCAACGCTCCTGGCCGACGAACCGGTAACCATTGGCAACCTGCCCCATCTGCACGACATCACCACCATGATCGAGCTGCTGGGTTGCATGGGCGTCGACCTGACCATCGATGAGAAAATGAGCATCGAGGTCGATGCGCGAGGCATTCGTGAATTCTCCGCTCCCTACGAGCTGGTCAAAACCATGCGCGCATCGATTCTGGTGCTCGGACCCATGGTGGCGCGCTTTGGGCGAGCCCATGTGTCCTTCCCTGGAGGTTGTGCTATCGGCAGTCGTCCGGTGGATCTCCATCTGCGCGGTCTTGAGGCCATGGGTGCAGATATTCGCGTGGAAGGGGGCTATATCAATGCCTCTGTAGAAGGGCGCCTGAAAGGGGCTCATATCGTCATGGAGACGGTCACCGTGGGCGGCACGGAGAACATCATGATGGCCGCCGCGCTGGCGGAAGGCCGAACGGTGATTGAAAACGCCGCTCGAGAACCTGAGGTGGTTGACCTGGCCAACTGCCTAGCCGCCATGGGGGCCAAAATCAGCGGCCAGGGCAGTAACCGTCTGGTCATCGATGGTGTGGAGCGGCTCCACGGTTGTCGCTACGACGTGATGCCCGATCGTATCGAGGCCGGTACCTACCTCGTCGCCGCAGCGGCTACGGGTGGCCGCGTACGGCTCCGCGAGGCGCGACCGGAGCATTTGGAAGTCGTGTTGCAAAAGCTTGAAGAGGCCGGTGCTCGTATCGACTGCGGCGATGACTGGATCAGTCTGGATATGCAGGGTAAGCGGCCACTGGCGGTGAACGTGCGTACCGCTCCCTATCCGGGATTCCCCACGGACATGCAGGCTCAGTTTACCGCCATGAATGCCATCGCCGAGGGCACCTCCATGGTGACGGAAACCGTGTTTGAGAATCGTTTGATCCAGACCCATGAAATGAACCGCATGGGCGCCCATATCACTATCGAAGGGAACACCGCGATTATCCAGGGTCAGCCAACGCTCGCCGGCGCCACGGTCATGGCGACGGATCTGCGCGCATCTGCCAGTCTGGTTATCGCTGGATTGGTCGCTGACGGTGAGACACCCATCGATCGTATCTACCATATCGATCGTGGCTATGAGTGTATTGAAGAAAAACTCCAGGCCCTGGGGGCGGATATCCGTCGATTGGCCGCCTGAGGCGCTGCGAGGAGCCCCTCATGAACAACCGTAAACTGACTCTGGCCCTGAACAAGGGGCGTATCCTGCGGGAAACTTTGCCATTGCTTGCTCGCGCCGGTATCGAGCCCCTTGAGGACATGAGCGCGAGCCGGAAGCTGGTCTTTCCCACCACCCGCGATGATGTGCAGCTGGTGGTGATGCGCGGCGTCGACGTGCCCGTGTATGTACGACATGGCGCGGCGGACCTGGGTATCGTCGGCAAGGATACCTTGCTGGAGCAGGGCGCCGATGGCATCTACGAGCCGCTCGACCTGGGAATCGCACCTTGTCGGTTGATGACGGCCGCCCCCCTGGGCTTTACGGCCCCGCAACGACGGCTGCGCGTGGCGACCAAGTTTGTCAACGTGGCCCGGAACTACTTCGCTCGCCAGGGCGTGCAGGTGGAACTCATAAAGCTCTACGGCGCTATGGAACTGGCACCGACCATGGATCTGGCCGATATGATCGTCGACATCGTGGACACGGGGAACACCTTGCGCGCCAACGGTATGGAGCCGCTGGAGGAGATCGCCCGGGTTACCTCGCGCCTCATCGTTAACAAAGCCTCCATGCGTTCGCAGCACGGCGCCATAAATCGTCTCATCGAGGCGGTGGAGCGGGCAGTGGCAGCGGAGTCCCAGGCGGCGTGATGAGAAGGCTTAACAGCGCGGATGCGAACTTTTCCGCAGCCCTTGATGCCCTTGCTGTGCCCATGGAATCGGGCGATGAGGGCGTTGTTGAGACGGTAAGAGCAATCATCGCCGATGTGGAGCAACGCGGCGCCGAGGCGCTTTTGGATTACACCCGCCGTTTTGATCAGCTCAGTGCTGAGTCCGTGGAGCAGCTAGAAGTCTCCGCCGAAGAACTCGAAGCGGCCTTGGTCTCCTTGCCCGCAGAGTCGCGACAGGCTCTGGAGGACGCTGCGGCGCGCATCCGCAGCTTCCACGAACGTCAGCTTGGGGAAGACTGGCAGTTTGAAGACGCCCACGGCAATCGCCTGGGCCAGCGGGTACGTCCCCTGGGGAAGGTGGGGGTGTACGTCCCCGGCGGCAAGGCCAGCTATCCCTCTTCGGTGTTGATGAATGTCATACCGGCCAAGGTGGCTGGCGTGGATGAAATTGTCATGGTGGCACCGACGCCGCTGGGGGAGCGTAACCCACTGGTGTTGGCGGCGGCGGCCCTGGCGGGCGTAGATCGACTGTTTTGCATCGGTGGCGCTCAGGCCGTGGCCGCTCTGGCCTATGGGGCCGCGGGTATCCCGCGAGTAGACAAGATTGTTGGCCCGGGGAACCGCTTTGTGGCTGAAGCCAAGCGCCAGGTATTCGGTCGTGTGGGAATCGATATGATCGCCGGGCCTTCGGAGATTCTGGTCATTGCCGACGGCTCTGCACCGGCGGAGTGGGTAGCCATGGACCTCTTCTCCCAGGCGGAACACGACGAGACCGCCCAGGCCGTGTTGCTCAGTCCTGATGCTGCGTACCTGGACGCCGTGGCGACGGAAATCGAGCGGCTTCTTCCCACTATGCCGCGGGAAGCCATCATCCGCGATTCCCTGGCCAATCGGGGTGCTCTAATTCAGACCCGAGACCTTGCGGATGCCGCGCGGGTGAGCAACGCCATCGCACCGGAGCATCTGGAACTTGCCGTTGCAGATCCCGAAGCGCTGCTACCACAGATTGACTCGGCCGGTGCCATCTTCATGGGCATTCATAGCTGCGAGGCCCTCGGTGACTACTGTGCGGGGCCCAATCATGTCTTGCCAACGGCGGGCACGGCACGTTTCTTCTCGCCCCTGGGGGTGTATGACTTTCAGAAGCGCTCGTCCATCATCCATTGCACCGCAGATGGTGTACGGCCTTTGGCAGCCATTGCGGAAACTCTTGCAACGGGGGAATCTCTGCCAGCCCATGCTCGCAGCGCCGCCCTACGCGGTGAAGGCGGTAGCAAAGGCGCCCCGTAACGCCCTGGGAAGGAATTCGTCGCGACACTCTTGTCTGGGCAGCCCTTGGCTGCGAGCTATCTGGCGCAAAATCCCTAACTAAGTGCCTAGCTGTGAAGGATCTAGCTGCCGCTAGCGGTACGGGCCGGTGCGGTACCGATAACCGCGTTTAGATCGAGTACCGCGTCCTCGCGCTCGGCGGTAATGGACAGGCGGTCGCCGGGCCTGAGCAGTGAAACCTCGTACATGCTCAAGCGAACATTGTCGATGGATTGATTATCGAAGTGGGTGATGATGTCGCCGGCCTGGAGGCCAGACCGTTCGGCAGGTCCGCTGGGCGCGACGGCCCGAACTAGCAGGCGAGCGCCGGGGACACCTTCTCGAGGGGGCAGTTGCTCCACGTTTACGCCCAGCCAACCGCGGATGACCTTGCCGTAGCGAATGAGGTCGTCCATGACAAACTCAGCAATGTTTGACGGTATGGCCAGGGAGATGCCAATACCGGTCATGCCATTCCCGCCGTCGGTGGCGGTGTAAATCAGACTGTTGATGCCGATCAGACTGCCGCCTGCGTCCACAAGGGCGCCGCCGGAGTTCCCCGCATGGATGACCGCATCGGTTTGGATAAGCCCTTCAAAGGTGCCCGGGGTCAGACTAAAGCGCCCAAGACCCGAGATGATGCCCTGGGTAACGGAGTGGCCAAAGCCGAGGGGATTGCCAATGGCCAGGACCACGTCTCCCACGGATAGATAATCTGAGTCGGCGAGATCGACGGGACTGAGGTTGTCCAGGTCGATTTTAAGTACCGCCAGGTCCGTATCTTCATCGCCGCCGATAAAGCTGGCCGGAGCGGAACGGCCGTCGCTGAGGACCACGCCGATGGCCGTGGCCTGATCGACCACATGATTGTTGGTCAGTATGTAGCCTTCCGTACTCATGATGACGCCAGAACCCAGGGAGCGTTCGATGCGTTGGCGCGGGACCCCTCGAGGAATTGGCATCAACATGTTGTTCATGCGCCGGCTGCGTGCGGTGGTGACAGTTTTCTCCGTATAGATATTCACCACCGAGGGAGTAGCTTTGGCGACCGCCTGTCGATAGCTGCCTTCCCTTGAGGCCGCGTTGGCCGGTGCGCGGCTCGGCAATATCCAGTGCTCGAGGAGCAGGACAGCGACAAGTAGACCAGCAATGGCTGGCCAGGTTACGAAGCGGAAGAAGGCGCGCATCGACTCTCGTTAGGCAGGGTAAAAGGCCATTGTATATGATGGGATCTTCGTCGCTACTGAGCAGCACCGCTAATCATGAGCACAGCGCTTCACGAGCTTGTCGGCCACTGCGATGCACTGCTGGACAGTGCCCGGTTCAAGGATTATTGCCCCAATGGATTACAGGTGGAGGGTCGAGGAGAAGTCCGTCGCCTAGCGACAGCGGTCACCGCTAGCCAGGCCGTTCTCGAGGCGGCGATTGCCTGGGAAGCCGATGCCTTGTTGGTACACCACGGTTACTTTTGGCGCGGTGAGGACGCTCCCGTGGTGGGCATGAAGCGTCGTCGCCTGGCGACGCTCCTCGAGGCAAACCTCAGTCTTATCGCCTACCACCTGCCTTTGGATGCGCATCCAGAGCTGGGCAACAACGCTCAATGGGGTGTTCGTCTCGGGTTGCCGCCCGGTTTGCCGCTGGATCCTACCGACTCCACCCAGGTGGGGAATATCGCCGCGTTGGATGAAGCTCTGCAACTAGGGGCATTGATGGATCGGGTGGAAGGGCTAACGGCGCGCAGGCCTTTGCTTATCGGTGATCCCGAGCGTTCCGTGGGTTCCATCGCCTGGTGTACGGGTGCGGCGCAGGGGTACATCGAACAGGCCGCGGCAGCGGGTGCTGACCTGTATATTTCAGGAGAAATCTCCGAGCAAACCGTGCACCAGGCTCGGGAGTTGAACATCGCCTATCTGGCCGCGGGCCATCACGCCACGGAGCGCTACGGGGTCCAGGCTCTGGGCGCATCCCTGGCGGAGACCTTTGGTCTCGACTGGGTGTTTCTCGACGAGGATAACCCCGTATAGCTGCGCCCGAATGCGGTTTAAACCGTGCGGTTGCTCCGTTCCTCGGGCGGGGACTCGTCGCCCTCCAAACCAAAGCGCTCATTCAATACGCCGGGATCGTCCGGGGAGCTTTTCGGCGCATAGTCGCGGGGGGGCTCGACAACGACGCTGTCGGCCTCAATGGCTTCGGAGGCGGTGTTCTCCGGCGCCGTAAGGGCCGTGAAGTCCGCTCCACCCTCCTGGGTGCAGAGGTCGGCGGCGCCGCTGGCGATGTGCGCGTAAACGTCGCGATAATTATCGGTCAGAGCGTTAAGTTTGCTGGCGGTGTCGGCGAAGTGCGCGTTAACCCGCTGTTCGAAACGCTCGTGGCTTGCTTTTGCAAGCTGCAGTTCGTCTTCAAGCTCTCGGGTTTGCTGACTACCTGGCGCCATACGGCCACCCATAACGTAGCCTATAACTAGGCCGATGACGGCGCCGATGAGCGCGGCAATAAGCTGGTCCTCTGATACCGCATTCACGGGCAGATCCTCTGGTTTTCTCGGGGCGGGCAAGTATAGCCTCGGGCTCCGGTGTCGCCTAGCGTTTGACGCGCAAACTTGGTTTGCCAAGCCCGGTCCCGCGCAAGTATCGTAGCGCGCCCCGCAATGAGGAACCTTCGAGCGCTTCTAAGCGCTGCTCAAGCCCACCATGACTCCCTGGGAGCGATATCAAAAGGATCTGACCCGTGAGGGCTTTAGCCATGACCCGGCGCAGGAGCTGGCCGTTCGCGAGTTGCAGGATCTGTACGAGCGACTACTGGCCCGACCGCGCGGTGATCGAGGGCTTTTTCACCAGCTCAAGCGTCGATTCCGAGGACCCGAAGCGCCCGAGCGAGGGCTGTACTTTTGGGGCGGTGTGGGTCGGGGCAAAACCTATCTCATGGACGCGTTTTGCGATTGCCTGCCCTTTGAACGCAAGCTTCGCGTACATTTTCATCGCTTCATGCAGCGGGTTCACCGGGAACTGAAGGAGCTTGAGGGGGAAAAGAACCCCATCGAGATCATCGGTGATCGCCTCGCCGATGAGGCGACAGTGATCTGCTTTGATGAGTTTTTTGTCAGCGATATCGCCGACGCGATGATTCTTGCAAACTTTCTGGAAGCCATCTTTGATCGTGGGATTGCCCTGGTCGCCACCTCCAATATTGTTCCCGATGGCCTGTATGAGAACGGCTTGCAGCGGGCGCGCTTCCTGCCGGCCATCGAGCTGTTAAAAGCGCATACCAAGGTCGTTAACGTAGACGCAGGCACAGACTACCGTCTGCGAACCCTCGAGCAAGCGCGCCTTTATCACCATCCCCTGGGGCCGGAAACCGACGCGAGCCTGGAAGAGAGCTTCGCCAAGCTGGCTCCGGACACGGTGCAACACTGGCAGCGAATAGACATCAATGGACGCTTTATGACCACCCGGCGCCTGGCCGATGACGTGGCGTGGTTTGAGTTCCCCGAGCTTTGCGATGGTCCGCGTTCACAGAATGATTACATCGAACTCGCCCGGGAGTTTCATGCGGTGATCCTCTCGGGGGTGCCGCGGATGAGTTCCGCCGAGGACGATCAATGCCGGCGTTTCATCAATCTGGTAGATGAGTTCTATGATCGAAATGTGAAGCTGGTGATTGCTGCGGAGGTGCCGGCCATGGAGCTGTATACGGGCTCACGGCTGGCTTTTGAGTTTGACCGAACCGTGTCTCGGCTGCACGAGATGCAGTCCCATGAGTATCTTGCGGCGGAGCATCGGCCCTGAGTTGCTATCTCTTTCGCGGTGGGGTGGATAGAGCGGCGTATCTTGTTGCGGGTTGATTCCGAGGTGACCTAGCTTTATCCGGCCTGACTCGG